>JBMZEV010000007.1:0-36808 GCA_049615065.1 Porticoccaceae bacterium
GATAATGTTGAAGATATGCGTTTAAAAGGAATCGAGTGGCAACTGCAATACAAACCCTCAAATAAAGCATTATTCAATATAAACCATTCATATATCGATGTAAGTGGTCTAGGTTGGTATGGAATAATTTTCGAAGATGAAAATCCCCTATTGTTCAAAGAAAATTTTAAAGTCCTTGATAAAGCAGTCCCCAATGAAATGCTAAATATCTTGGCGAGCTTTATGTTTGATAACGGTGTACGTCTAAGTGGCTCTTACCATTACAAATCAGATTATAAAAGCAACAATCGCAGAAATATCAAGGTACCCAGTTATTCGCGAATTGATTTAAAAGCATCAAAAAAATGGCGACTTGCCAATAATTGGATTGAGCTATCATTGACTGCACAAAATACAGGCGATGATTATATTGAATATTTTTCTTATAACAAATTTGAAAGTAAATATATTCTTGAACTGAAAATGGGTTCTAATTAATGAGTGATCTGATATTTCATAAAATTATAAATTCTGAGGCATGATCGAGTAGATGCTAGGTACTGTGATCAAAAGAGAATTCGTTCTGGCGCAAAAAGCAATGTATTTGCCTTTTGCTGCTCTTTTTTTGGTCTTTTTATTTGCCTGCGCTAATGCAAATTCGTATAAATTAGATCATGTTCTCTTTGTTCTCAGCAAAAATTCCCCTGAATATCAAGAGATAGTAAATTTTGTAACAACAAATTTGAGTAAGGGTAAAGTCATCAGTTATGAGGTTTTGATTCATAGCGAACAAACTGACCTAGATAAAAGTCTTGAAAATTCCGATCTTGTTGTCAGTATAGGTTCCGCTGCTGCCGAATCGATATTGGCTAGAAAAATTCCTCAACCACTTATAACTACCTTAATTACCAAAAGTGCATTTAATTCATTGGCTAAAAAGTACTATGGCGATAGCTCTGAGGCTGTATCCTCGGGAGTGAATCCTATTTTTTTAAACCAGCCATTTGAGCGGCGGTTAAAACTTGCCTGTCGTTTGGTTGACAAGCTCGAAAAGGTAGGTGTTATGGTCGGGCCATCTACAGTTGCCAATCAAGAACTCTATGCTTCTTCTATTTCGGAAAAAAGTTTAAAGTCGCAAATGATTGCAATTGATCCTGATGAAAATCCAGTTAGACAACTAGATCCAGTGATTAAATCAAGTGATGTGTTTATTCCTATTGCCGATAGCCATTTTATAAATGTAACTACTGCTAAATGGATCTTACAATTAGGTTACAGATACAGAGTGCCGGTTATCGGCTATTCAGCAAATTATGTCGATGCTGGAGCTTTAGCATCTGTATATTCTTCTCCAGAGGATGTATCAAAACAAACAGCTGAGTTAATACAATCAATACTGACTAAGAATCACAAGCATCAGATACATACCCCAAAATACTGCACGATAAAATTTAATAAATCAGTGGCCTGGCATCTAGATCTAGATATCCCTGATAATTTAGTAAAACATAATGGGCACTGTGATTTATGAAGCAGTTACTCGGTAGAAATAGTATTTCTTATCGACTTTTAATTACTGGATTAATTCCACTAACCCTGCTTAGTATTTTGATGGGTTATTATTTTATTTCATATCAAAGAGCAGAGATGCTCAGTAACCTCCATGATACTGGTCAAATTGCAGTGCGACAGGTCTCTCAGAATACGGCCTTTGCACTTTATTCAGGTGACCGTAAAAGCTTGGACTCTTTAAGCTATGCTACGCTAGAAACGCCATCTGTATCTGGGATTTTTTTTTATAGTTACACGGATGACCAGCCAATAATTATTGGCGATTTTGAATCCGATAAAATACCCAAAGATTTTATTCGAACTGAGCCTTTTGAGGTTGATGGACACTGGTATTTTTTTTCTGAAATACTATCAGATCGAGCACCAATAATGGATTATGAGGACTCTACTCAATATGAGCCTGAAAAAATTGGTTGGGTATTAGTTTCACTGAGTGATCGTTTGATGAGAGAAAAGGAGCTTGGTTTTTTTCTTACAGCGGCAACTGTGGTCTCCTTTAGTCTTCTCTTAGCCTTTTGGTTATCTATTCGAATTGGTAGAACTGTGGCTGACCCCTTGGAGCAATTAACCCATGTTGTTGCTGAGTTGGAGTCCGGAAATCTAGAGGTAATCGCTTCGGAACACGATATGTTCGAGCTGTCAGAATTATCTCGTGGTATTAATGGATTGGCGACTAGCGTCCGAGAATCTAATCAATTGATGCAAAGTGAGATTGATCGAGCTACAAGTCAATTAAAAGAGGCATTAGCAGACTTAGAGCAAGCTATGCGTGCTAAGGATCAGTTCTTGGCAAGAATGAGTCATGAGTTAAGAACGCCATTAACTGCAGTTTTGGGCTTTTCGAATATGCTATTCACTGAGGTCAACGAATCAAAGCGTGAGGAGCAGTTAAGGGTAATACAGCGCTGTTCCAATGTGTTGCTGACTATGATTGATGATGTTCTTGATTTTTCTAAAGCTGATCTTGGCGGCTTTACTTTAAACAATAGCTCTTTTGCTCTTGATAAATTCGTCGAGGATTTGACAGCACTATTTCGTCTGCAAGCGAATGAAAAAGGGCTAGAGTTTAGTATGTCCCATGAGGGCCAAATCCCAAAAAGTATCCACAGCGATCCAGTGCGACTAGCACAGGTGATAACTAATCTGGTTAATAATGCGATTAAGTTTACAGACTCTGGCTCTGTTGCGGTAAATTTAAAGATGACAGTTTGTGAAGATAATCATGATTATTTGCAGTTTGTTGTCAAAGATACAGGTAAGGGTATTGTAGAAGATAAAATTCTGACTTTATTTGAGCCTTTTACTCAGGAAGATATATCAATCAATCGTCATTACGGTGGCAGTGGTCTGGGATTATCGATTGCTAAACGTCTGGTTAACGCCATGCACGGCGATATTACAATAAAAAGTCAGGTCAATGTTGGTACAGAGGTAATGTTTACCTGTCGCTTGGAAAAAAATGGTAATGACCTTGAGGCTTTAGACCAGTCATTGCCATCCGAAATCGTTACTCAACAGGATAAAGTTTTATCAGATATCACTATTCTGCTTGCAGAGGACAATGAATTTAATCAGAAGTTTATGTTTAGATTATTAGAGCGTCATGGCGCCACTTGTTCGATTGCAAAAAATGGTCAAGAAGCCATAGATAGGGTGCGAACTGATCATTTTGATCTAATTTTAATGGACCTGCATATGCCTATTATTAATGGTATGGAGGCTACCAAGATCATTATTAAAGACAATAAAAATTGTCCTCCAATAATTGGACTGACTGCTGATATAACAGCTACGGAACAAAATAAATTTATCTCTGCTGGTGCTAAAAGTGTTCAGCTTAAGCCAGTTGATGAAGTACATTTAATAAATACCATTTTAGAATCCCTAAATAACAAAGACATAGCGCAGAAGTTTTCTGGAGAAGGAATGTTGGCATCCGTTCTGCCAGTGGCTGACTTAAAGAAAGCCATTAGTGAAAACCTTGATCGCTTAGAAAGTTGTTTGCATGCCAATGAGCAAATGCTTATCAGACCGTTAATTCACGATTTACTGGGTTTTTGTGGTTTATATGGTATGACTGGACTGAGAGATATAGTACTTGAGTTGAAAAACTCCTATGCCGTTTTAGATAATGCAAATAATCTTAAACAGGTTAAACGTATTCGCCAGTATATGGATGAGTCACCAATCTTTAACTAGTATTTATCAATTTAACGATTTAGCACAAAAGTATTAGTGCGACAGTATAATTTTAATTTCCTAGAATATGATCTAAATTTAACAGTGCAAGATCGACTGTCCAAGCAGGAAGCATTTAAATGGATTTACATTGGTTCGCAAGCATAAACCCATACACCATTGTTATGTCTCTGTAGTTTCATTCTTCGATCAAATTTGTTCGATGGATGTATTGGGCTGTTGTTTCATGGTAGTCAACATTTAAGGCGACAGGGTAGTTGCTATGTACCATAGATGGTACAGGTCGATTTTGTTATTTACTCCCTCTTTAAACCTCGCTCCTGCGAGGTTTTTTTTATATCCAGAAAAAAACTGTATACAAAATCAAAAGTAATTCTTTTCTCTGGTTAGCATTAGTCATAGACTGTTTAAAAATTCACAAAGAATCTTTATGAAAAAAGAAAAAACCATTACCGATAGCTTTGCAGAGCGTGAGGCATCTAATTATCAAAACCCTATTCCAAGCCGAGAATTTATTCTTGATTATTTGGCCCATAGTGTAGGCCCATTAACCCATGAGGCCGTTTGTACTGGACTTAATTTATCCGATCCAGAGCAGGTTGAAGCCATGCGTCGTCGATTAAGAGCGATGGAAAGAGATGGCCAACTTGCTAGAAACCGGCGCGGTGGTTATGGCACGCTGGAAAAACTTAATCTGATCAAAGGAAGAGTCATAGGTCATTCAGAGGGTTTTGGTTTTGTTTCACCGCTGAGTGGTGAGGGTGATGATATATTTCTTTCTAGCGCCCAGATGCGGCGTGTATTTGACGGCGACATTGTGTTAGTTAGGGTAGCTGGATGGGATCGGCGAGGTCGCCCCGAGGGCTCATTGGTAGACATAGTAGAGCGTGCTACAAATCAATTGGTCGGCCGTTATTTTCGTGAAAGTGGTATCAATTTTGTAAGACCGGATAATCCAAGAATTAGTCAGGATATTTTAATTTCTGCAGATCGTCCCTGCCCAGCGAATCCCGGGCAAATAGTGGTTGTTGATATTTTGGAGCCTCCTACACGAAATAGTCTTCCTGTGGGTTTTGTATCGGAAGTCTTAGGCGAGCATTTGGATCCTGGAATTGAAATTGACATGGCAGTTCGCAACTATGGCATCCCCTTTCAATGGAATGCTGATGCTGAAGCGGAAACTGCTGATATTCCATCTCAGATAAGCTACACAGATTCAAGAGTTGATATAAGAACACTGCCATTAATTACCATTGATGGTGAAGACGCTCGCGATTTTGATGATGCAGTTTATTGTCGCCCCAAAGCCCGAGGAGGATGGGAGCTCACTGTTGCAATTGCAGATGTTTCTCATTATGTGACGGTGGGTTCTGAATTAGACAAAGAGGCTTTCTCTCGAGGAAATTCGGTCTATTTTCCCAATCATGTCGTGCCTATGTTGCCGGAAAAGTTATCCAATGGCCTCTGTTCACTAAATCCTGCTGAGGATCGTTTTTGCATGGTATGTGAGATGCAGATCAGTGAGCAAGGCGAAATCACTGGTTATCAGTTTTATGAAGGGATAATGCATTCTCATGCCCGTATGACCTATACACAGGTAGCACAAATAGTAGCTGACAAGGATGATGCCTCTGTAGTAAGGGAGCAGTTTTCTGCCGTTTTACCACAGATTGACGCGTTACAAAATTTATCTCAGCGATTACAAAAATGTCGCAGTCAGCGTGGTGCAATAGATTTTGATACCCAAGAAACGCGGATACTGTTTGATAGTCAGCGCAAAATTAGTCAGATTATTCCGGTGGATAGAACCGATGCCCATCGTTTAATTGAGGAGTGCATGCTGTGCGCTAATTTGTGTGCTGCAGAATTTTTACAAAAATCTAAATTACCGGCACTTTATCGAGTGCATGAGGGGCCAAGCGAAGAAAGATTGATCTCGGTAAGGGATTTTTTAGGTGAGCTAGGCATTGGATTGGGTGGGGGTGATGAGCCGCAGCCTATGCATTATCGGCAAGTACTAAATGCTGTTCGGTACCGTGATGATGCGCAAGTTATTCAATCCGTGTTACTTCGCTCTATGAGTCAGGCAGTGTATCAATGTGAAAATTTAGGTCATTTTGGCTTGGCATTTGACGCCTATACACACTTTACTTCACCGATTCGCCGTTACTCTGATTTATTGGTTCATCGTGCTATACGCAGCTTGATTAGAAGTGGCAAAAAATCGGCCCATATTCGTCGCGCAGAGAATCAGACGAAGGTTGATAAGTCGGTTTATTATCCTTATGAGCTATCTTCTCTTGAGGAGGTGGGTCAACACCTATCTGTAACTGAGCGTCGCGCTGATGAGGCGACCAGGGATGTGGTGAACTGGCTTAAGTGTGAATTCCTGTTAGATCGCGTTTCTGAGCAATATACTGGGGTTGTTAATGCGGTGACTGGCTTCGGTTTATTTGTGATGCTAGACGATTTGATGGTGGAAGGCTTAATTCATGTCACCGGTCTGCCAAAAGATTATTATCATTATGAAGCATCACAGCATCGAATGGTGGGCGAGCGCACCGGTAGAACATTTAGGCTGGGCCAAAAGGTCAAAGTAAAGGTAGTTCGAGTTAATTTGGAAGAGAGAAAAATTGACTTTGAGCTTATTGATAAGGGTTCTAAGCACTCTCAAACAGCCAAACCAAGAAATTTTGCTAAAGCATCAGAGGATCGATCGAAAAAGCCTAGAACTAAAAAATCTGGTACTAAAAAGGCTAGAGTTAGAGCTTCCGCTGGTAAAAAGTCCTCCAGCACTCGTTCTAAATCTAAGGCAAAAGCGGGTGGCTCAAATGCCAAAAGAAAGCGTAAATCTAGACGTTAATTTTTACGTTTAATGTGTTTAGGTATGAGTTCAATAAGTAGGTCGCCAATATAATCGATAAACACCGTACCTATTTCTTCGGTATAGAACTTGGGATCGCTGTGTCCAAGCGCTAAAACGCCAAAAGTATTATCCTTTTTAAGCGGTAATGCTAGTACAGAGCCTATATCATCTGCTTGACTGCCGAACAGTAGCGAAACCTCCTCAGAGTTTCTTACGCCGCAGACAGCTTTTTTAGCGATTAATATATTGTTAATGGTTGATTTAGCTTCACTTTCAGTGATGAAATTGGCCGCGGCTTTAGCCGATGTTGCATGATTATCTATAAGAGTAAGGCTAAAAAATTCGGTAGAAAAATCACTTTTTAAACTGACTGTAAGCGCCTTTATTAAACCGGTTAAATTTTTTGCTTGAACCAGGTTTAACACCAGTCGATTGGTCTTTTCCATCAGCAGCGCATTATCTTTGGCAGTATGCTGCATACGATCTATTTGCGCGACCATTTCACTATTGCGCTCTCGCATTAGGTTGATCTGACGTTCAACCAGTGAGATTGCTTTGCCACTGTCATGAGAGATATTGATAGCTTCAAAAATATCTGGATTTTCTGCAAAAAAGTCTGGATTTTCGATTAGGTATTCACGAACTATTTCTTGGTTATTGTCGTTTTTCTTTTTTGCTGTCATGTTTTTATTTTTCCATGAAAAACGGTTTCAGCAGGCCCCGTCATCAGTATGGACTCGCCTTCACCCAGCCATTCTATAGAGAGTTCTCCACCCAGTAATTTAAGATTTACCTTGGAATCTACCAAGTCTTGTTGAATAGCGGCTACAGCAGCTGCACAGGCGCCAGATCCACAGGCTTGGGTTTCACCAACCCCGCGTTCATAAACCCGCAGCCTGATATTTTGTCGATCAATAATTTGCATAAATCCTACATTAACGCTTTCAGGAAATTGGCTATGGGCTTGAATTAACGGGCCAATATCTTCTACTGCAGTTGTATCTATATCATCAACCTGTAATACGGCATGGGGATTGCCAACGGATAGTGCAGCAATTTCAAACTGTTGAGAACCAGCTTCAATAGAATAAAGCTTGTCTTGCTGCTGTGACATAAATGGTATCTCTTCTGGTGTAAAAATAGGGGCACCCATATTGGCTGTAACTAGATTTTTAGGCTTGGTAGTCACTTCCATTACACGGTTTTTAGTTTGCAGTAGAACGGTCTTTTTGCCCGAAAGTTGTTGATCTGCAATATAGCGACCCATACATCGAGCGCCGTTGCCGCATTGCTCTACTTCACTGCCATCACAGTTAAAGATACGATAATTGAAGTCGATATTTTTATCGCTAGGCGGCTCGATCAGCAGTACTTGATCACAGCCAATTCCTAGATTGCGGTCAGCTAATTTTTTGATCGCTTCGGTGGTAAGATTGATATGTTGTCGCACCCCATCGATGACTACAAAGTCATTGCCAAGGCCGTGCATTTTAGTAAATTTTATCAGCATTGCAGCGAGCTCCGTTATTGCTCTTTTACCAGTTGTTCACCTCTAACAAGATCCTCTATAGTCTCGCGCGCTCTAACAAGATGAATCTGATTGTCATCAACCATAACTTCGGCCACTCTCGGTCGGCTATTGTAATTTGAGCTCATAACAAAACCATAGGCGCCAGCTGACGAAAGATAAAGATAATCGCCCTCTACAATGGCCAGCGTTCTATCTTTGGCTAGAAAATCGCCCGTTTCGCATACTGGTCCGACGACATCATAGTCTGCTTCTGTTCTATCTGAAATGATTTCAATTGGATTTATATCCATCCAAGCGTCATAAAGAGCAGGTCGCAACATATCATTCATGGCGGCATCAACAACGGCGAAACGTTTATCGCCATTTTTCTTAATTAACTGAACTTGGGTTAATAAAATACCAGCGTTAGCGGTAATGGACCTACCAGGCTCCATGACTAAGGTTTCCGTCCGGTCTTTGAGTAGTGGTGCTAGGGCATCCATATAGCTAGTCAATGAGGGTACGGTTTCATTTTGATAGCGCACACCCAGTCCGCCACCAATATCAATATGTTTTAGCTTAATTCCTGCATCAGCTAAGCGATCTACTAATACCAGTAGATGCTGCATAGCATCGATAAAAGGCGTTATATCGGTTAACTGTGACCCGATATGGCAGTCTACGCCGACCACCGAAATATTGTCCATTTCAGCAGCTTGCTGATAGACCTCGTAGGCTCGGCTAATATCTATGCCAAACTTATTTTCTTTGAGCCCAGTTGAAATATAGGGGTGAGTCTTGGCATCTACATCTGGATTGACGCGAATTGAAACTGGCGCCATTTGCTTGGTTTCTGCGGCTGTTTTATTTAAAAGTCTTAACTCGGATTCGGATTCAACATTGAAGCAATGAATACCTACGTCGAGCGCGCGACGCATTTCAGCGGCAGTTTTGGCTACACCAGAATAAACTACCTTGGCCGGATCACCTCCAGCCAAAAGTACGCGTTCAAGCTCGCCAACAGAGACAATATCAAAGCCTGCACCTAATTTTGCCAGTGTATGTAATACAGCTATATTAGAATTGGACTTTACCGCATAACAAATAAGATGATCGCGCGAACTTAGAGCACGTTGATAGTCTAAAAAGTTTTCACTAATTGCCTGTTTGCTATAGGCATAGCAGGGGCTGCCATATTCCTGAATAATGTCCTTTAACGGGACACTTTCCATTAATCGTTGGTTGCCTTTGGTGGTTACTGAGCTATGCATTTTGGCTAATAGTTCCTTTCTTGGTGGTTTGTTGAATCTTCAGGTAAATATAGATCACCGGTATTGCCACAACCAATTAGTCCGCAGAAAAAAAATACAGTTAAAATTAGAGTGAGTCGTTGACGCATATTCTGTTACCTTGTAAAAAACGGTAGTATAGCGGTAGTGGCTGACCACACTCAAACAATTATCACAGCCCTCTAATAATAGGTACCCAAACTATGACAGAAGCCCAGTTTAATCAGATAGTCGATGATCTTATGTTTTCTATTGAAGAAAGTATTGATGATAGTGGTGCAGATCTGGATTATGAAAATACCGCGGGGATGTTGACCATTACCTGTGAGGCCAATGGTTCACAGATTATTTTATCCCGCCAGCCAGCGCTGGGTGAAATATGGTTAGCAGCTCGTTCAGGGGGCTTTCATTTTAAGTTGGATACGGAATCAGCTCAGGGTATTTGGAAAAATACTGTGAGCGGCGAACCGCTCATCAATATGTTGTCAGATGCCTGTTTACAGCAGTCAGGCGAGCAGGTTAATTTTGATTTTTAACTCGTGCTAGTGCTCTATCTGCAGCGGCTTTAACCTGTTCTGGCGCTGTTCCACCCTGATGATTTCTGGCGGCAACTGATCCTTCAAGAGTAAGAACATCAAATACATCCTGTTCAATTAGGCTTGAGAATTTTTGCAGTTCTTCAAGGCTCATCTCAGATAGATCTTTACTATTTTCGATGCCATAGGCAACGGCATTGCCAACAATTTCATGGGAATCTCTAAAAGCGGTTCCTTTGCATACTAAGTAGTCTGCTAAATCTGTGGCAGTTGAAAACCCTCTGCGAGCGGCTTCATACATAGATTCTCGGTTAGCCTGTATAGCTGGAATCATATCGCCAAAGGCTCGAAGACAGTCTTGAACTGTATCGACGGCATCAAATAAGGGTTCCTTATCTTCTTGGTTATCCTTGTTGTAAGCCAATGGTTGTGACTTCATAAGGGTAAGCAGTGAAATAAGTTGTCCGGTTACTCTGCCGGTCTTGCCTCGAACTAATTCAGGTACATCTGGATTTTTCTTTTGCGGCATGATGGAAGAGCCAGTACAAAAGCGATCTGGAAGATCAATAAACTGAAATTGTGCCGAGGCCCATAAAATTAATTCTTCAGATATACGTGAAAAATGGGTCATTAGAAGACTGGCAAAGGCGCAGAATTCAATCGCAAAGTCGCGATCACTTACGGAATCCAGTGAGTTTTCTGAGGCTTTGCTAAAGCCGAGTTCTGAGGCGGTAAAATCACGATCAATAGGGTAGCTAGTACCGGCGAGTGCAGCAGACCCCAAAGGACTTTGGTTAAGCCTTTTTCTGCAGTCACATAGGCGCTCATAGTCACGTTGAATCATCTCATTCCAAGCTAGAAGATGATGGCCAAAGGTTACTGGCTGAGCAGTTTGCAAATGTGTAAAGCCAGGCATTATGGTCGATGCCTCTTTTTTAGCCAAGGCAATAATGTTCTGTTGTAACTGACTTATTTGCGGTTTGATGCTATCAATTTGATCGCGCAACCACAGGCGTATATCTGTAGCTACCTGATCATTTCTGGAGCGTCCAGTATGGAGTTTTTTACCCACAATACCTATGCGCGCAGTTAATGCCGCTTCTATATTCATATGAACATCTTCTAGGGTCTGGGACCATGCAAATTTTCCAGCATTAATTTCTTCGCCGATTTCGCCTAGACCTTGAATAATTTGCTCGAGCTCGTCTGCGGTGAGAACGCCAACCTTCGCTAACATTTTTGCGTGGGCGATGGAGCCCTGAATATCCTGTTGCGCAAGGCGTTGATCAAAATCAACAGATGCCGTAAAACGCGCTACAAAATCATCTACAGGCTCATTAAAGCGACCGCCCCACGAGGCATTAGTTGCAGAATTATCCAGTTGTTCAGTGTTGTTTTTGTTAGATTTAGTCATTGACGATATTGCCCAATCGGTAAAAATTATTTCGATTATAGCTAATCCTGATGGTTAGGGGGTAGAAGTTAGTCTCAGAGGTGCGATTATTTTAATAAACAGCGCTTTTAATACGGATTACTCTGACAAATAGCAATAAATTGATGATAATAGGCACTTATGATTTATCTCAGGTTAAAACCGTGACAAATATATTGCGAATAGCGACCAGAAAAAGCCCACTTGCACTGTGGCAGGCGGAATACGTAAAGCATCAATTAACACTGCATCATCCTGAATTGCAGGTTGAGTTAGTTGCCATGAGCACGCGTGGCGATAAATTACTCGATGCCCCGCTTGCTAAAGTTGGCGGAAAGGGCTTATTTGTTAAAGAGCTTGAGGTTGCGATGCTTGAAGGTAGGGCAGATATTGCTGTGCACTCAATGAAAGATGTGCCGATGGAATTTCCCGAAGGTCTGGCGTTATCTGTGATTTGTCAGCGAGAGGATCCCACCGATGCCTTTGTCTCTAATAAATACTCTGAACTGAGTCAGCTGCCAGATAATGCGGTGGTTGGTTCTTCAAGTCTTCGACGTCAATCACAAATACGAGCAAAATTTCCACATTTACACATCAAAGATCTGCGTGGCAACGTCAATACCCGATTAGATAAGCTTGATAAGGGCGAATACGATGCACTAATTCTTGCCAGTGCTGGTCTCATACGCTTGGATATGGCCGATAGAATTGCTTCGAGACTGGATATTGATCTGTGTTTACCGGCGGGTGGGCAGGGTGCTGTAGGTATTGAATGCCGTGCTAATGATACCGAAATTTTAGCGCTTTTAGAGCCATTGCATGATACGGATACGGCCTGTCGTGTTATTGCTGAGAGAGCGGTTAACCGTCGTTTGCAAGGCGGCTGTCAGGTACCTATCGCCTGCTTCGCTGAAATGGATTCCGATAATCAATCAATCTATCTTCGCGGGCTAGTGGGAAGTGTTGATGGTCAAACACTGCTTGAGGCATCTATCGATGGGCCGGCAGACAAAGCTGAACAATTAGGTGAAGCTCTGGCGGATAAGTTACTTTCTATGGGCGCAGGGGAGATACTTTCAGCTGTTATGGGCAATAATTACAATGCCTGATAAGCCGGTTTTAGTGGTTAGGCCTTTGCGCGGCGAGGATGCTTTTCTGAAGCTTTTAGATAAATCCTCTATTGCCTTTGAATATATTCCTATTATGCAAATACAGCCACTTATTGAGGTTGATAAGGACTTTGAGTTAATTACAAGCTGTATTGGTCGCTTACCCCAGTTTGATCTGGTTATTTTTATTAGTGCTAACTCCGCTGAAATTGGCTTGCCAATAATAGCTCAGCACTGGCCTGTATTGCCCAAAAATATTGAATTTTTAGCAGTGGGTCAGCAGACCGCTGATATATTTTCTGAATTTAATTACCCAGTAAGTTTTCCGCACAAACAGCCCAATACTGAGGGGTTGCTTGCTGAGTTAACTCAATTGCAAAATTTAAAGGATAAAAAAGTGCTTATTTTGCGTGGTGGCCAGGGTCGGAAAACATTGGGTGAGGAACTTGCTCAACGCGGTGCAATGGTCGAGTACTGCGAGCTATACCAGCGCCAGATTCATTCGCAAAATTTATTACAGGCAAAAAACTTTATGCCCAGTGCTGGTTGCCTTGTAGTTCACAGCGGTGAATTACTCCAAGCTATGGATATTCCAAAGGATAAGCATATACCCTTGGTGGTGCCCAGTGATAGAATTGCACAAATGGCACAGAGTATGGGTTACCTCACAGTAGAAGTTGCAGAAAATGCCCTGCCTCAATCAATGTTCAAGGCTGTAAAAAAGTCCTTGTTGATTGATTAGCCAACCTAGATAAGTAATACCATTAACTATTAGTTTTCCCTGATGTTTTATGCAGGGTTTTAGATAAAAAGTGAAATAGCCCTATGAAATCATCGATTTTGGCAAAGTTGGATAATCTTAATGAGCGCTACCAAGAGGTTGCTGCTCTTTTGAGTGATGCCGAAATAATTACTGATCAAAATAAATTTAGAGACCTGTCCAAGGAATATGCCGAATTAGAGCCAGTGGTTAAGGCTTATTTGGGCTATCAAGAGGTTCTTAATAATTTAGATGAGGCCAAGCTATTACTTAAGGACTCTGATCCAGATATGCGGGCAATGGCTCAAGAGGAATTGGCCGAAGCGGAATCGCAACTAGAGCCATTGGAGCTGGATTTACAGAAACAATTGTTGCCCAAAGATCCCAATGATCACAAGAATGTTTTTTTGGAAATTCGCGCCGGAACTGGCGGTGATGAAGCGGCTATTTTTTCAGGTGACCTATTTAGAATGTACAGTCGCTTTGCTGAGGGTAAGCGCTGGAAGGTGGAGGTCATCAGTATGAATGAGGGCGATCACGGTGGTTATAAAGAGATTATTACCCGAATTGTCGGCCAAGGCGTTTACTCTATGCTGAAATTTGAATCTGGTGCCCACCGTGTTCAGCGGGTCCCTGAGACTGAATCTCAGGGTCGAATTCATACTTCTGCCTGTACGGTGGCTGTGATGCCAGAGGCTGATGAGCAGGATGCTATTGAAATTAATAAAGGCGATTTGCGAGTAGATACATTTCGCGCCTCGGGCTCTGGTGGGCAGCACGTCAACAAAACTGATTCAGCTATTCGACTAACGCATTTGCCAACGGGTATTGTTGTCGAATGTCAGGATGAGCGATCACAGCATAAAAACCGTGCTAAAGCTATGTCAGTTTTGCAGGCTCGCTTAAATAATGCGCAAACTGATGCCGCGGCCAAGGAGCAATCAGAGCAGCGTAAAAATTTGGTAGGCAGTGGCGACCGTTCCGAGCGTATTCGAACCTACAATTTCCCCCAGGGCCGAGTGACTGATCACAGAATAAATCTTACTCTGTATAAACTAGCAGAGGTTATGGAGGGAAGTCTGAGTGAAGTGGTTCAGCCGTTGATTAATGAATTTCAGGCTGAACAGCTTGCCACGCTGTCGGAATAATGGCTTTTTAGTATGGCCAGTGTTTCTGAGTTACTTAAATTATCTGCTAAATTACAATTAAACAGTGACTCGCCGCAATTGGATTGTGAGCTGCTTTTATGCCATGCGCTTGAGGTAGATCGCACTTGGTTGCGAACCTGGCCAGAGAATCAAGTTTCTGCAAGCCAACAAATCCTTTTTGAATCTCTTTTAGACCAGCGTATTAATGGTACGCCTATTGCCTACCTTATCGGCTCTCGCGGTTTTTGGTCTATGGATTTACATGTTTCTTCGGATACGCTTATACCTCGACCAGAAACTGAACTGTTGGTAGAGATCGCATTGAACCTAAATATACCCAGTAAGGCCTGTGGTTTAGATTTGGGTACAGGTTCTGGCGCCATTGCGCTCGCCTTAGCTTCCGAGCGTTTAGATATGCAATGGACAGCTGTGGACTCTCATCAGGGAGCAGTTAAACTAGCGCAAAAAAATTGTAATCAACAGCAGTTAACTAATGTACATATTTTTCAAAGTTATTGGTTTGATGCAATAAAATCGCCAAATAATAAATTTGATTTAATTGTTAGCAACCCACCCTATATTGCTGCAGATGACCCCCATCTCTCTGTGGGAGATGTTCGCTTTGAGCCATCAACTGCATTAGTTTCTGGTGTTGATGGATTAGACGATATCAAAATCATAGTTAGCCAAAGCGCGAATTATTTAAATTCTAGTGGCTGGCTTATCTTAGAGCATGGCTATAATCAGGGACGGTTGGTTAGACAACTATTGTTAGCTGCAGGGTTTTCTCAGGTTGTGACCAAGCAAGATTATAATAATTTAGATCGTATCACTCTTGGGCAGTGGCAATAATTTCTATTCCACCAACAAGTGCTATTTTGCTAGATCATAACGCTGTAAGAGTCTAAGTGGTTATTATTTAAGCGAATAAAGTGTAATTCTGTTATAGTTGCCGCCATTGAATATTCGCGGTGATGTCTTAATGGCTTTCACCTTAATGAAAAACTAAAAAAGCATATAGCCCTTTGACTAACACTCCCAAACAATCTGATAACAAAGAAGCGCCAGCGCTCTCGACTCAATCTAATGCTAAAAAGTCCAGTAGGCCGTCAAGATCCCGACGAAAAAAAAGCCAAAAGTGGGATATATCTCAGTTTATTGTTGAGCCTCAGGAGGGTAAAACTAGATTTCATGATTTTGAACTTCCCAATGAGTTGATGCAGGGTATTCATGACGCAGGGTTCCAGTATTGCACGCCAATTCAAGCTGCCTCATTACCTCATACTTTGCACGGCTATGATCTAGTAGGTAAGGCTCAAACAGGCACTGGTAAAACAGCGGCCTTCTTGTTGAGTATTATTGCTGATTTAATTAAGCATCCAGTTGAGGATGAGCGTTACTTGGGTGAGGCAAGAGCTATGGTTATGGCGCCAACTCGAGAGTTGGCCATACAAATTGCTGATGATGCAGCTAATTTAGTAAAACATGTCGATATAAGTGTGCACTGTTTAGTTGGCGGAATGGACTATGGCAAGCAGTTAGCAAAACTTCAGCGAGGGCACTGTGATATTTTGGTGGGAACACCAGGTCGCCTTTTGGATTTTGCTAATAACAGAGATATTTACCTAGATCAGGTTGAAGTTTTGGTCATTGATGAAGCAGATCGTATGCTAGATATGGGTTTTATTCCTCAAGTTAGACGCTTGGTTCAATTAACCCCCAAAAAAGAAGATCGCCAAACGCTTTTATACTCAGCGACATTTACCCCTGAAATTATGCGACTTACTCAATCTTGGACATTTGAGCCAGTTACCGTTGAGATTGATGCAGAAAAAATTGCTACCGATACCGTCGAGCAGAAAATTTATCTTGCCTCTACAGAAGAAAAGATAACCTTACTGCAAAATATTCTTAAATCTGATGAAGTAGATTCGGTAATGGTATTTGCAAATCGTCGTGATATTTGCCGAACACTTTATGAAAAGCTGAAAAAACAAGGATTTAAGGTAGGCATTCTATCGGGTGATGTACCGCAGAATCGTCGAATGAAGGCGCTGGAATCCTTTAAATCTGGTGCATTAAAAGTCATGGTAGCGACTGATGTTGCGGGGCGAGGAATCCATGTTGACGGTGTCAGTCATGTAATCAATTACACCTTACCTGAGGAGCCGGAAGACTATATTCACCGCATTGGAAGAACCGGTCGCGCGGGTAAAACAGGAACATCGATCAGCTTTGCCTGTGAAGATGACGCATTTCGTCTAGAGCCAATTGAGAAGCTGTTGGAGAAAAAGTTGAGTTGTGTGATGCCTGAAGAAAGCTTGTTGCAGGGCGTTGACGCTAAATAGTACAGGTTAGGAATGACGCATGAGTCGTTGTTTCTGCCGACTCCAGTCTCTTTCTTTTGAATCCATACGTTTGTCATAGGCAACCTTGCCCTTGGCTATTGCAACTTCGCACTTAACCAGGTGACCTTTCCAATAAAGCGCAGTGCAAATACAGGTGCGACCTTTCTGCTTAATTGCATCATCTATCTTTTTTAGTTCACGATAATTGAGTAGAAGTTTTCTTGATCGCGTTGGCTCTGTCACATAATGGGTAGAAGCTGTTTTAAGTGGCGATATATTTGTGTTTAAAAGCCATGCTTCGTTATCTTTGACCATGACATAGGTATCGGTAAGGTTAACCTGACCTTCGCGCAGACTTTTTACCTCCCAGCCTTGAAGTGAAATTCCAGCCTCAAATTTTTCTTCAACAAAATAGTCATGCCTCATCTTGCGATTGAGGGCAATGGTATTAGAGGATTGTTTGGGTTTCTTTTTACTCATAGCTTGCGATTATACGTTGACCGTTAGTTTTGTCATAAGGTTATTGTATACATAGCAATATTTAGATGTTTTTTAATGACAATTAATTATTGGGCGCTCTAGGTAAGTTCAACAATTATGGTTACAATTTGGAAATAAACAGCGGGGATTTATTATGGCACTTCAGCAAAAGGGAATGCATGGCGCATGGATTAGCCGATGGACCTTTATAATGGCCGCTACTGGCTCTGCGGTCGGCTTGGGGAATATGTGGAAGTTTCCCTATGTTGCCGGCAGTAATGGTGGTGGTGCATTTGTTTTAGTTTATCTAGCCTGTATTCTTTTTATTGGTGTTCCAGTAATGATGGCAGAGGTTATGCTGGGTCGTCATGGCCGCAAAAGCCCAATCAATGCTATGCGAGATATCGTCTCAGAAAGTGCAGTCGATCGGCGCTGGTCCCATATCGGCTGGCTTGGCGTTGTCGCAGCTATTTTAATTCTAAGTTTTTATGCGGTGATTGCCGGCTGGGCTCTGAGCTACATTATTGAAATGGGCTCAGGTGTTTTAAAAGGCGCTGATGGTGAAGCAGCTGCCGCTGCTTTTTCTCAGTTACTCAATAACCCCGCTAAGTTGATTTTTTGGCAAACGATATTTTTAACCCTGTGCGTAGCAGTAGTTATGGGTGGGGTTAAAAAGGGCTTGGGGGTTGCGGTTGAAGCCCTAATGCCAATCCTATTTTTTATACTTTTTGGGCTATTGGTTTTTAGCTTTTTTAAAGGTAATTTTGCAGCTGCGGCAAACTTCTTATTTTCTTTTAACCTCGACCAATTAACTTCGCGATCGGTTTTAGAGGCGATGGGGCAGGCATTTTTTACCCTGAGTATAGGTATGGGTGCGATTATGGCTTACGGAGCTTATATGCCACAAACAGCCAGTATTGGTAAAACTATTCTTGTAGTGGCTTTTTTTGATAGCGCTGTGGCTATTATTTCAGGCTTGGTAATTTTCTCAATCGTATTTGCAACCCAAGGTATTGAGCCTGGTGCTGGTCCGGGGTTAATGTTTATTAGTTTACCTGTTGCATTTGGCAGTATGCCCGGTGGTTTATTGATTGGTGCTATTTTCTTTATTTTAGTTTCTATTGCTGCCTGGAGTTCGGCTATTTCTCTGCTGGAGCCCTGTGTGGCATGGCTAGTTGAAACTAAGAATATGGATCGTTTTCAAGCCAATATGATCTTTGCAGTAATAGCTTGGATTTTAGGCTTAGGCACAGTTTTTTCATTTAATATTTGGTCCGGATACCAATTGTTTGGTTTTACATTCTTTGATTTCTTAGATTTCTTAACAGCTAATATTATGCTCCCTGTTTCAGGTTTATTGATTGCGCTATTTGTTGGCTACGTAGTTGATAAAAAGATCGTTGCCTCTGAAATGCAGGGTATGCATCCCAAAATACAGATTTTATGGCAGTTTACACTGCGTTATCTGGCACCTTTGGCGATTGGCGCCGTATTTATGATGGGTCTTTATGACAAATTTTCTTAGGTGTGCACTTGGCAACGGTTAAACGATCAGCACTTGTCCCCTATTCAGCGCATAATATGTACTGTTTAGTCAATGATGTGGCAAGCTACCCACAATTTATGGATGGCTGCTCGTCAGTCGAAATTATTGAGCACACAAATCAATTGATGCGCGCCACATTGTGCTTAAAAAAAGCCGGTGTGGAGGTTAAACTCACGACCTGTAATCAGCTGGTTGCAGATACAAGTATTGAAATGTGTTTGCAGGACGGCCCATTTAAAACATTTAATGGCTTATGGCAGTTTAAAGCTTTGTCTGATTCCGCTTGTAAGCTTACACTAGATCTTGAGTTTGAATTTAACAGTCGGACATTGGCTAAGTTAGCCACGGGTATGTTTTCTGGGGTATCCAATAATCTTGTGGATGCGCTTTGTAAACGTGCAGATGAAATTTATAAAAAGGCAGTCTAATGACAGAAAATAATGCTGAAATCACTGTTGAGGTGGCTTACGCGCTACCTGACAAACAGGTACTTAAAGTGTTGACTGTTCCCCATGGGACCACAGCGCTTGAAGCAGTAAAGCAATCTGGCGTCTTGCAAATGTTTCCGGAAATAGATATAGAAAATACGCAAATGGGTATTTTTTCTCAGGTGCTTGGTACCAAGGGCCTTGCAGAGCCTGCTAGCTATAAGCTAAAGGCTAGAGATAGGGTTGAGTTATACAGACCACTGATTGCCGACCCGAAAGAAGTTCGCCGTCGTCGAGCAGAAGAAGCTAAGGCGCAAAAAAACAGTTAAACAGTGGGCTATCTACTGTTCCTCTGTATTTAAAGAAAAATCACCTTGTATACTTAAAAGGCTGTTGTTTTGATCAAAACTTAGGCTGAGTTGCTGTTCGGTTTTGTTATTTTTGGAATCGACCTTAGTGTAATAATAATCCCAGCGAGAGGGGTCGAAAGTATCCACCACAAGCGGTGTGCCTAAAATATACTGCACCTGTGTTTTAGTCATGCCAATCTGTAATTTATCTACCATATCTTGGGAAACTATATTACCCTGCTGTACAGTTACTTTATGAATGCTTGGAAATTTAATCCAGCTACAACCAGTGAATAAAAATACACAAAGCAAGGCTAAGATTGAATATAATCGCATGTAAAGCATCCTAAATGGTGTGTTAGACAAATTAAAATGGATCATAACATAGAGAAGGGTAGATTATGTCTCCTGAAGATATTGAATTAAAAAAAGCGGGCCTAAAAGTCACCTTACCTAGAATTAAGATTTTACAAATTCTTGAAAATACAGCTGAGAGACACATGACAGCTGAAGATATCTATCAATCGCTTCGGGATGCTGACGAAGATGTTGGTATTGCCACGGTATACCGAGTATTAACTCAATTTGAGACAGCCGGTTTGGTTGAGAGGCATAACTTTGATTCAGGCCCTGCGGTATATGAGTTAGACCGCGGTGAGCATCACGATCATATGGTGTGTACTGAAACAGGTAAAGTCATCGAGTTTCATAATGATGAAATCGAAGCTCTGCAGGAAAAAATTGCAGAACAAAATGGCTATCAGTTGGTAGGACATAGCTTGGTGCTATACGTTAAGCCCAAGTAACTACATTTTATTATGCAGGGTTTTAGCGCACTGCTAAAACCCGTGTTTAGGCTCGGGAAATGCCCCGCTTAATACCTCATTTCTGTAATTGATAAGTGCATCCTGAATATTGGATGAAAGTTCTAAATAATTCTTGGAAAACTTTGGCGCGCTATCAGAGATTCCCAACATATCCTGAAGTACTAAGACCTGCCCATCTGTATCTGCCCCTGCACCAATACCTATTACCGGAATATCCAGAGCGGAGGATAACTTTTTACCCAAGGCAGAGGGTACGCATTCAACTACCAATAAATCGGCACCTGCTTGTTCAAGCATTTTTGCGTCAGCTAAGATCTTGTCAGCCGTGTTTGTATCTTTGCCCTGAACCTTGAAGCCACTTAATTTATGCACTGACTGTGGGGTGAGACCAAGATGACCGCAAACTGGAATACCTCTCTCAGTTAGGGCAAAAACAGCCTCTGTTAACCACTCTCCGCCTTCAAGTTTGACCATTTGCGCACCCGCTTGCATCAATATTGCCGCATTATCCAGAGCTTGAGGCACTGTGGCGTATGACATAAAGGGCATGTCTGAAAGAATGAGAGAAGACTGAATGCCGCGCTGTACATTTGTGGTGTGGTACGCCATTTCATCGATGGTGACAGGAATGGTTGTTTGTTGTCCTTGAATCACATTGCCTAGGGAGTCGCCTACTAAGGTAACTTCAATTCCAGCCTTATCAATTTGCCTTGCAAAGCTGTAATCATAGGCAGTAATAGCGGCAAATTTATTGCCGCTAGCTTTGATTGATCTGAGATTATCAATTGATACAGTCGTCATAGAGGTTCCCCAACTATTTAGGCGCAAGATTTTCTGTTATTTTCGGCCGTATTGTAGCATTTTATTTGGTTGTGGGATTTATTGAACAGGGTGCGGGTTATAGTAGTGCCGACCGGGCTGTCCACGAAGAATATATTTTACTAAATTAAAGTAGTCAGAATTACCCTGAGCTAAATTTATTTCACTGGTATTGACGATCAGTAGTGGGGTGTCCTCATAATGATGAAAAAACTGAGTATAGGCATCGTTCAGTGTTTGTATGTAAGTTAAATCAATACCTCGTTCAATACTGTTACCTCGGCGCTGCAATCTATCAAACAGTGTATTTGTAGGTGCCTGTAAGCAAACAACTAGATCAGGTTGTGGTAATTCTTCTATTACCTTGTCATATAGGGTTTGATAAAGGCGATATTCGTCGTTGTCCAAGGTTATTCTGGCAAAAAGAGGATCTTTTTCGATTAAAAAATCGGATACTCGACCCTGATGAAATAACTCGCCCTGTTTGATTGTTTGAAGTTTTTGGATGCGCTGAAACAAGAATGATAGCTGAGTTGGCAAAGCATTGGCACGACGATTTTGATAGAACCGCTCTAAGAAGGGATTTTCTTCTGCATCCTCAAGGATTGTCTCGCAGTTAAACGTTTCAGCAAGCCGTCTGGCCAATGTGGTTTTACCAACGCCAATGGGGCCTTCAACGGCAATGTAGCTAGGTACTTTGAGATTGGCAACGTTAGTATCTAATCCAAGGGTGTTTAGAAGCTCTGCTTCCACGTATTTCTCCAGTAACCATGCCGTTGGCAAAATATTAATTAGAAAGCTTCACAATACCCTGCATTGAGCAATTTGCCAATAGATCAATCACTCTTCCATGGTTTGGAATAATTAAATCGGGATTTAAGTCAGCTAGAGGGGCCAATACAAAGGCTCTTTCATGGGCGCGGGGGTGTGGCAGGGTAAGCTTTGCTGTGTCTTCTATCAGTTGGTCGTACATCAGCAAGTCTAAATCTAAGGTTCTGGCACCCCAGCGTTGTTGACGAATTCGTCCCTGCTGATGTTCAATTGACTGAAGTGCGTCGAGTAATTCGTATGCCCCTATATCGGCCTCAATTTTGGCTGCGGCATTAATGTAATCTGGTTGATCACCGGGGCCAATGGCTGGAGTTTGATATAGGCTGGAGACTCTTTGAATGCTGATTTTCTTGTGAGAATTTATTTTATCTATTGCGCACTCAATTTGCATTTTCGGGGTTTTATGCAGACCATCAGATTCGCCGCATAAGTTACTGCCAAGCCCAATAAAAGCCTCAGGCATTGCTGGAGCCTTTGGTTCGTCTGCGAGGCCTGCGGTTTCGAGGCCGATGAGAATTAAGTTGTTGCACCATAGCTTGGCGCTCATCTTCATTGACATCTTGATATTTGGTCCACCAGTCACCGAGACCATCAAGAGACTCGCCCGTTTGTTCTCTTAATAGTATAAAGTCATAGGCAGCGCGAAAACGTGGGTTTTCCATAGAGCGATTGGCTCTATTGCCTCCGCGCTTCATCAAGGTTAACTGCATAGACCAAATTTCACGCATAGCCATGGTGAAGCGTTTTGGGATTGCTGTAATTGGGATTTGATTGCTTATTACTTCATTGGCTGCTTGGTTGATGGCGCTAGCAGCTGGATGACCCTGTTTTTCAAATTCTGCAGCTGTTTTTTGCACCGATGGCCACAATAGTGCGGCATAAATAAAAGCTGGGGTTACTCGTTTGTTACTGCGAATTCGTAAATCGGTATTGATTAATGCTTGTTCTACCATTTTTTTGGCAGTTGGATGTCCTTGATCGATAAGTCGATTGGTTTGCGGTACAAGATGTGCAAATAATCGGCATTCAAACAGTTGGTGAAATACTGCAAGGCCATAGCCGCCCATAAATAATTTGAGTGTTTCATCAAACATTCTAGGCGCCGATACATGCCGCAAGCTATCTGCCATTTTTATAATGGGCTTTAACGTCTTACTCTCTATCTGGAAGCCTAATTTTGCTGCAAAACGGGCTACTCTTAAAAGTCTAACCGGATCTTCGCTGTATCTGGTTGCAGGATTGCCGATAATGCGAATTTTTCGCTTGGCAAGATCTTCAAGGCCGTCACAGAAGTCATGAAGTGTATTTTTTTCGGTATCGTAATACAGGGCATTAATGCTCAGGTCACGCCGGCTGGCATCATCTTGCATAGATCCAAACATATTATCTCTTGTAATCAGTCCGCTTTCAGCTTTTTGTACCTTGCCATTTTTATCTGTGTTGTTCGACCTAAAGGTAGTAACCTCGATTAGCTCCCTACCAAATTGAACATGAACAATTTGAAATCTGCGGCCAACAATTCTTGAGCGGCGAAATAGTCTTTTTACTTGCTGGGGTGTTGCGTTGGTAGCTATATCGAAATCTTTTGGATTTAGGTCAAGTAGTAGATCCCGTACACAGCCTCCAACCACATAGGCTTCAAAATTATTTTTTTGTAGTACCCGAACAACCTCACAGGCATTCTTAGATATTTTTTTCGAGTTGAGACTGTGTTCTTGGGCATTGAGCACAGTATTGATGCCATCTTTATAAGATGACTTGCGGTCAAAAAATTTTCCGATACGTTTTAGCACATTAGTTGCCGTTGCTGAGTAATAGGATAGTTTAACAGAGCAAAACCAGCACTGTTAGCATTAAATATTGACTAGGGTATATGTTTAATTTGTAGAGTTACAGGAAAAATAGACCGGAAATAAAAAAGGGTTGCCTCTCGGCAGCCCCCCGTAATCGTTCTCCAGTCTTCGCTGTTTGAACGCTTTGCAATCCATCCGATTTTTATTTTTATTTATTTTTATTATTGTTAGTCAAAGCATGCTTCGACGGATCTATATAATCAAAAAAGTTATTGGGTAACAACCTTGTTGATACAGAATTTAGGTTAAAGGGGGTCTAAAATGCGTTAAAAGTAATAATTACCCAAATTTAATACGCTTAATCGACATATTTTGAGCTATTTTTGTGATCAAAGGCTAGAAATTGAATTGCTAGCTTAAAAATTTTCTGGCGCGGCAATGCCATTAGAAATCTTAGGTATTTTATTTATATCCCAATGTTTTATTCCCCAGCTAATAATATCATCCACGCAAGAATCACGAAGTTCCTGTGGGGGACTCTGTTGCAACCAGTCTAGGGCCAGCCACAGTTGCTTATGCTCATTGGTTTGAGGGAGTTGTTTAGCATGATGTTGTTTGCTGAGCTTCTGCCCAAGGTTATTCTTGGCAACAGGGATATGACCATAGGTCGGTGTCTTATACCCTAAACACTGCTGCAGTAAAATTTGTCTAGGTGTTGAGTCGATAAGGTCGGCGCCACGAATAATTTCTGTAATACCCTGTAGGTGGTCGTCAATAACTACTGCTAGTTGGTATGAAATAAGACCATCTCGGCGACGCAAAACAAAGTCACCCGCATCCTGAATAAGTGATTGAGTGTAATCCCCCATAACAGTATCGCAAAAATTTATCCTGTCGTGTTCTTGGCCTAACGCTTTCAAAGTATCACTTATTGAAATGCGTACAGAGGTATTTTTTTCAGTCAGATATAGTTTGTGACATTTAGCATCATAGATGCCATTGAGCAGATTTAAGCGATGCCTGGCACACTCACAATGGTAGGTTAATTGCTGTGTTTTTAAATCCGTAAGAATTTCAATATAACGCGCTAATTGGTTGCTTTGATAAATAACATTGTCGTCCCAATAAAGCCCGTGTTGTTCTAATTGCTGAAGAATGGTGTCACTTGCGCCAGCGACTTCTCTTGGAGGGTCAATATCTTCTATTCTGACCAGCCACTTTCCACCCTGATGTTTAACCTGCATAAAGCTGGCAACTGCAGCTAGTAGGGAGCCAAAGTGGAGCGGGCCGCTAGGAGAGGGTGCAAACCGGCCAATACTTAATGTTGGGGACATTGCGTATTGACCGTAAATTAAGCATTCATTCTGGTGGCCTGATTAGCCGCCAGTGATTTGCTTTTCCTTGATTTCATCCAGGGTTTTACAATCGATGCAGAGGTCTGCAGTAGGTCTAGCTTCTAGTCTTCGAATACCAATTTCTACACCACATTGGTCACAGAATCCATAATCATCATCTTCAACACGTATCAGAGTCTTATCAATTTTCTTGATAAGTTTTCTCTCTCGATCTCTTGTGCGAAGTTCAAGGCTAAACTCTTCTTCCTGAGTCGCTCGATCCGCGGGGTCGGGAAAATTTGCGGCTTCATCTTTCATGTGCGAAACAGTGCGATCAACTTCTTCCATTAGCTCTTTTCGCCAAGCGTTTAAGATCAGTTTAAAATGATCTCGCTGGTGCTCGTTCATATACTCTTCTTTGGCTTTTTCCTGGTAAGGAGCAATACCATGAAGGGTTACAGAATTCTTAGCTACTGAAGCAGAATTCGCCGATACTTTTTTCTTTGCTGTTGCCATGCTTTAAGTCCAAATTTGAAATTAGCTCAAATATTAAGACAGGTGTTTATAGAGAGTTTATTCCAATTTATCAAGAAAAATTTTTGCTTTTAAGGGGTTTTAGAAACATTACAGTGATAGATTATGAATCTTAATAAATAATAGCACATATTCTATTGTGAATATTTTTTCTAATGGTCTAGCTACAACAGAGGAATGTAACTCATGAAATTATCACCGAACTTTCTTTTGGGCAAATTTCAAAGGCGGTATAAACGGTTTTTTAGTGATGTGTTAAGTATCGATGGTCAATCGTTAACAATACATTGTCCGAATACTGGTTCTATGAAAAATTGTTTAGTTGAAAATTCTGAGTGTTGGTATTCCTTATCGGATAATCCAAAACGAAAACTTCCTGGAACACTGGAACTAGTTACCAACGAGTATGGCAATTTGGCTGGCATCAACACCAATAGAGCTAACAAACTGGTTAGAGAGGCGGTAGAGTCCAATCTTATCCCTCAACTTTGTGGCTATGAACAGCTTCGATCAGAGGTAAAGTATGGCGAGGAAAATAGTCGAATAGATTTATTGCTTAAGGATCCGGAAAAAGGGTATTGCTATATTGAGATCAAAAGTGTGACTCTAGAGGTGTCGCAAGGTTTGGTTATGTTTCCAGATGCTGTGACTAGTCGCGGTGCTAAGCATCTAAGAGAGCTTATGAATGTGGCTCAGCAAGGCCATCGGGCGGTGTTATTCTTTTGCGTTCAGGTCAATGGGGCGCAAAGGATGGAGGTGGCTGAGGCTATAGATCCTCAATATGCTAATACCCTTACCAAGGCCATAAATTCGGGCGTTGAAATTATTGCCTGGCGAGCCAAGCTTAGCCCTAAAGAAATCGTTTTAGAGACTGCTATCCCTTGTCTTCAAGATCTGCAAGAGCCTGAGCGCGAAGGTTAACTGGGGCTGGGGGCATCTTTTGGTTTGCCGCCACAAAGTAAGAATGATCTTCACACCTTAACTCAACAGGCTGAAGGCTATCGCCAGTGCAAGGACCTGCAATACAAAAGCCTGAATCGATTTCGAATAGTGCGCCATGGAGTGCGCATTGAATAAGTTGATTTTCAACATCTAAAAATTGGTTTGGCACCCAATTAAGGGGACTATTTCTGTGTGGGCAGAGATTCCAGTAAGCAAAAATAGAATTATCCTGACGGACTGCGAATAATTGACGCTCCTCGATAATTAATTCCATAGCACAGCGATCTTCCAAATCATCTAATTTGCAGAGTGGAACTTCTTGTTGAAGAAAGACTTCAGTACTCATAGCGAAACTCGTATAGTCAAAATAACTTGTTTAACGGTAAAAATAATTTTCATCTATCCGAGAATATTGTCGTTTGATAAAAAATGTCAATGTTTGTATAGATTATCAAAGGTATTTTTTGCTTATTATTGTTGGTGAGGGTATAAGATATGTATGACAACTGAAATTATCACAGGCTCAACCGATTCTCATCTAGTTAGGCTAGATGAAAATCAATTTATTCACAAGCAGTTATCACAGCCTTTGCTTGATCTTCAGCTTGCGGGGCGAGAGGCTGGTTTTGATATAAAAATATGTAGCGCCTACAGGTCTTTCGATAGACAGTTGATTATATGGAACGGCAAGGCTTCTGGTATGCGTTCGGTAATGGATCCCTTTGGTAAGCCGATTAATATGCAAGCCTTAGATTCATGGCAAAAAATTCAAGCAATCTTACGTTGGTCAGCGCTGCCAGGTGCTTCAAGGCATCACTGGGGTACCGATTTTGATATTTATGATGCTAATGCAATGCCAGAGGGTTATCAAATACAGTTGACACCAGAAGAAGTTCAGGGCGATGGTCTATTTGCGCCTATGCATGATTGGCTTGATGATTATTTGAGTTGCGGGCAAACAGATTTTTATCGTCCCTATGAATTTGATAGGGGTGGTATAGCACCTGAGCGCTGGCATCTAAGCTACCGGCCACTGGCTGATAAATATGCGCAAATGCTGAACACTGATGTTCTTTCTGACAGGCTTCAAAATTCGAATTTAATGCTATTAGATGTGGTTCTAGAACATTTGGATGATATTTTTCAGCGTTTTATTATAGTGGACTAATAATTCAGGTATTTGGGAATAATTTATGAATTCAAATGATCCTATATGGGATTTTATACAACAAGAGGCTCAGCAGTTATCGTCAGAAGAGCCTCTTTTGGCGGACTTTTTTCAGCGCGCAGTACTTCAACACAGTCGCCTTGAGGAAGTTGTTGTGCATGTTTTGGCTGAAACATTTGTCGCTAGTGCCATTGAGCCAAAGGATGTTCGTGCAGTTATTTCCCAAGCGCTCGATAGCGACCCCGAAATAGGCGTTAGTATTCGGCGCGATATTGAGGCGGCCTTTCAGAGGGATGCTGCATGTAAGCATTATTTGATGCCATTAATTTACTTTAAAGGTTTCCAAGCTCTGCAGCTATACCGAATCTCCCATTGGCTGTGGAAAAACCAGCGCTTCTCTTTTGCCTTATTTATGCAAAATAATATTTCAGAGCGTTTTGCCGTGGACATTCACCCAGCAGCACGATTGGGTAACGGTATTATGATTGATCATGCTACTGGTTTGGTGATTGGTGAAACCGCGATAGTAGGAAATGATGTATCCATATTGCATTCAGTAACCTTAGGCGGCAGTGGTTGCCAAAAAGGTGATCGTCACCCAAAGATTGGCAATGGGGTGTTGTTGGCTGCTGGCGCTAAAGTTTTGGGTAATATTTCCGTGGGTGAAGGTGTAAAGGTGGGCGCTGGTAGCCTAGTGTTAGAGTCGGTTCCAGACCATGTCACGGTTGCCGGTGTGCCTGCAAAGATCGTTGGCACGCCTGCCGAAGAAAATCCTGCGCTCGAAATGGACCAATATATCGAATAAAAGAGGCTATTTTGATGCTGAAAAACTTTTTAGCTCTGATTTATCGCCGCTTTATTGTGGCAGGCAGACACTCGTCGAAGGGGCTTAAAGATGCATTCCACAAGGAGGAGGCATTTCGTTTCCAGGTAATACTTAGTGTATTTTTGATACCTCTGGCTTGGTTTATTGCCAATAGTTACCAGCAATTATTAATGCTCTTAATGGCGCTATTCTTGGTGATGATTGTGGAGTTATTAAATACCGCTATCGAGATAGTTGTCGATCGAATAGGACCTGAAGTTCACAAGCTTTCTGGTAGAGCTAAAGATATCGGCTCAGCTGCTGTAGCTCTTTCAATGTCTCTTTTTGTATTAGTTTGGGGGCTAATCTCAGCCGCCAACTTTGGTATTATTACGTCTTAATCAAGACAGATGCGAATTAAATATTCGAGCTGTTTGTGTAGTAATTGAAGTCTGTTTTCTGAGAAACCCTCTAAGATAAATTGGTGATTGTCATAACGCTGAAAGCGCGCGATGGTCGATAACTCATCAATATCAAATTGATCGCAGTTGAGTAGAATTAATCCTTCTTGTAAGTTGCTGGCTATTTCTGAATTATTATTTTTAAGGCTCAAAAGTGATTGTTCATGCCAAAATTGAGGTGATGTCTTTATATAATCGCTATTAATCACCCAATTAATTTCGAGATCAATACCAATCTTTTTAGACAGCTGTTCAATGAGTTGCTGGAGGCTATACACAGCCATAAGGCAAACAAGAAGATGCTGTTTTGAGCACTCAGTTGAACGGATGGTAAAGCAAAAGCTATCTTCCATACCCTCCACGCGATCTCCACCGTAAAGTTGCAGAGTTCGCAAAATAGAATAATCTAATTGTTCAAATAAATGATCTAAATTATCTTTATTAAGCTGTTGTAAAAGGCGTTTATTGTTTTTGATATTTGCGCTTATAAGTGAATAGTAATAACGGTTATTTGGTTCATAGGCTGATTCTCCCGATGTTGAGAGTAGTGGCTGTATTTTGGTCTCTAGGGTTGAAATTTCATCGACTAGAGGTTCATTTTTGCCTGGAAGTCGATCATTGATACGAGCAATGCGAGCGATAATTTGATCGGTAAAGCGATAGCTAATATAGGTGCTTAATAGAGTGAAAGACAACCATAAAAACAGCCAATTTATAAAGATACGATGGTATTTTTGGTAGATAGGTCGACTATCAATGTCAACGGATATAACCCCAGCCTGAGTATTTTCAAATTCTATGTTTTTTGAAAATATTTCAGTGGATATTGGTTGCGCCGTGGAATTAATGCTCTGAGCTAAAAGTTCGCCATCAATACCATTCAAGCTGGCACTAATTACGCGAGAGTGTTCCGTTATTCTCTGTAACGCTACTTGCTGACTGATGGTGTCATTCCTCAGTAGTGGCGCAAGTATAGATTCATGTAATTGATTGAGAGCCGAGCTAGCCATATCAGAAACTGCTTCCTGGGCTAACTTATCGGCCTGTGCAAATAGCAGTGGCCAGCTAATTAGACCAAAAAGCAGACATATACTTAGAACGGTTGCAGAGGTTTTTTTGGGCATCGAGAATTGGCGACGCATGTTTTGCCTTTTTTTTGCAGTTATTTTTAAACATATTCTATCCTATTCTCACAGCTTTTATATAATGCATGTCTTAGAAACTAAATTTGGGCCGACTTTGTGAAAGATATACTTCTAATCAACGTGTTTGGTGAGGATAAACCTGGTGTGACCTGTGCAGTGACAAACGTACTGTCATTTTATGATGCAACCATACTCGATATTGGCCAAGCGGTTATTCATGATCAGCTCAATTTGGGATTGCTGATAGCTATTCCAAGTGATATCGATAAAGAGGTTTTAATTTCGCAAGTTAAATTACGTGTTGCAGATTTAGAAATGCGAGCAAAATTTTTACCCATTTCTGAGAAAGACTACAAGCAGTGGGTCGATCAACAGGGTAAGTCAAGACATATAGTAACCCTTTTGGGTAGAAAAATAGAAGCTCAGCATCTGGCTGCACTCACGGCTGTGGTATCACAATACCTGCTAAATATAGATAAAATTATCCGTCTTTCAGGTCGAATTAATCTGCATGAAAGCGACCAATTAGGTCGGGCATGTGTGGAGTTCTCGGTTCGCGGTGAAGCCTCTGATCCTCATGCTTTCAAAAAGTCTTTGCTTGAGTTAGCTCATCAGTATGATATCGATATTGCCTTTCAAGAGGACAATATTTTTAGGCGAAATCGAAGATTGGTTGTTTTTGATATGGATTCAACGCTAATTGATGCAGAGGTTATCGATGAATTAGCTATTGAAGCCGGAGTAGGACAACAGGTAGCTGAAATTACTGAGGCGGCAATGCAGGGTAAACTCGATTTTAAGCAGAGTTTTGAGCAGAGATTGGCACTACTAAAAGGTTTAGATGCCGCAGTGCTACCAAAAATAGCCCAGCGTTTAAGATTGAATGAGGGTGCAGAGCATCTGATAGCTACGCTGAAAACATTAGGTTTTAAGACGGCAATTGTTTCTGGCGGTTTTAGTTTTTTTGGTGAGTATCTTCAGGAAATCCTCGGTGTCGACTATGTTTATGCTAATCAGCTCGATGTCCAAAATGGCAGGGTAACCGGTCGAGTAAAGGGCGATATTATCGATGGTCAGCGTAAAGCTGATTTATTGATAGAGCTAGCTGATCGCGAGGGTTTGATGTTGGAGCAGGTGATTGCCGTAGGCGATGGCGCCAATGATTTGCCAATGCTCGATATAGCCGGCTTAGGAATTGCCTTTAGAGCTAAACCGCTGGTTGAGGCATCCGCAAAGCAGGCTATTTCCAGTCTAGGTTTAGACGGTATTCTGTATTTATTAGGCTATTCAGATAAGGATACCGGTGTTCTAGGTTAAAAGTTCCACCAATAACCAAGCTTTTAGTTTGCAGCTAGTTAAAACTATAGCTACATCAGGTATCATATAACTTTAGAAATTATTGAGAGCAAACAAACATGGGCAACTATTCCACCAATGAATTTCGATCTGGTCTTAAAGTAATGCTAGATGGCGATCCCTGTTCGATTTTAGAAAACGAATTTGTAAAGCCGGGCAAAGGGCAGGCATTTAATCGAGTAAAACTGCGAAATTTGAAATCTGGTCGCGTGCTAGAAAAAACTTTCAAGTCAGGTGAATCTATCGAGGCCGCAGATGTATTAGATATGGATATGCAATACCTCTATGAAGACGGTGATTTTTGGTATTTTATGGAGCCCAACACCTTTGAACAGCATCAAGCCACAGAGACTGCTGTTGGTGATGCTCAGCTTTGGCTTAAAGAGCAAGACACCTGTGTTGTTACTCTTTACAACGGATCTCCACTGTCGGTCACACCCCCAAATCATGTTGAGCTAGAGATTGTTGAGACTGATCCTGGTTTGCGAGGGGATACAGCTCAGGGTGGCAGCAAGCCGGCTAAGCTAGTAACCGGTGCAACGGTTAAGGTACCTCTATTTTTAGATCAGGGTGATGTGATCAAGGTAGATACTCGAACCGGTGAATATCAAGGTCGCGCTAAAGATTGATCGCTTCAAGAGATAGGCAGAGGTTTTAGCATAGACATTTGGCAGCCGAGCGCGAAACCAGAGATTCTGCGTATCAGGGCAAAATTATTTGCGCTGATACGAGCGTTCTTTGCCGAGCGCGCAGTATTAGAAGTGGACCCACCATCACTTGCAACCACCTCAGTCACAGACCTGCATATTGAAAGTATAAATGCCCAAGTGGCTGAAACATCCGGTTATCTGCAAACCTCACCGGAATTTTTTATGAAGCGCTTGCTCGCCTCTGGTGTAGGCGATATATACGCCCTTGGTAAAGCATTCCGAGATGGAGAGCAGGGCTCGCGTCACAATCCTGAATTTACCTTGCTGGAATGGTATCGGTTGGGTTGGGACGAATTTCAACTAGTTACTGAAGTTGAAAGCTTAATTTCTAGCGTATTTGATGCATTAAACAATTCTAAAATACCGGTTGAGCGAATTAGTTACAGTGATTGCTTTGAGCGTGCATTACAGTTTGATCCTCACACAGAGTCCCTAGCATCACTTCAATCCAAACTTGTCAATCTTGGCTATTCAGATTGGGCTAACGAAACCCGTGCTAATTGCTTAGATTGTCTGTTTAGTGAGGTTGTCGAGCCCGATTTGCCAAGCGGCATAGTGACCATCTACGACTATCCCGCCTGTCAGGCAGCCCTTGCCCAAACTTATGAAGATAAACAAGGCAGGTTAGTCAGTCGCAGATTTGAGGTTTTCTTAAATTGTATAGAACTAGCCAATGGTTATTTTGAACTTACAGATGCGCAGCAGCAGAAACAGCGCTTTGAAAGAGATATTGAACAAAGAAAGCAGGCTAATAAGCCAGAAATAGCCCTAGACGCAAAACTAGATCAGGCAATGCAAGCGGGTTTGCCGAGCGCCAGTGGTGTTGCTTTGGGTGTGGATCGGCTGCTTATGCAATTGTGCCAAGTAAGCAACATAGATGATGTTTTGGCTTTTCCTTGGAGCAGGTGCTAGCAAGGCTTAAAGTAGTGATTCATCACTTTTGATGGCTCATGAACATCTGCCTTGCCAACCACTTCTGCCGGCACACCCGCTACGATTGAATGAGAGGGAACAGATTTAAGCACTACACTTGAAGCGGCAACCATGGAGCCTTCACCAATATCTATATTACCTAAAATTTTGGCACCAGGCCCAAGTAGTACACCTTTTCTGATTTTTGGATGACGATCGCCGCTTTCTTTACCCGTACCGCCTAGGGTAACTGACTGCATTATCGAAACATTATCCTCAACCACAGCGGTTTCCCCAATGACCAAGCCCGTTGCATGATCAATTAAAATCCCAGAGCCTATTTTAGCTGCAGGATGAATATCGACGGCAAAATGGGTAGAGATACTGTGTTGTAACATCAGGGCTAATGATTGATTGCCTTGATGCCAAAGTGCATGGGTTACTCTATAAGCCTGAAGTGCCAGAAAGCCCTTGAAATATAAAAATGGTGTGCTGTATACGGAACATGCAGAATCTCTGTCTACCGTCGCTTGAATATCTCGCGCTGTCGCAAACAGTACCTCCTCACGCTTGAAAACTTTTTGCATTAGGGGCTGCAAAATTTCTTGCGGCAGTGCGTGATTAGCCAGTTTTTTAGCGAGGTGATAGCTTAGTGATTTGTCCAAAGAGCTATGATCTAAAACGGTTGATTGCAAAAATTGCTGCAGTATTGGTTCCTGCTTATATGCGAGAGTGATTTCGTCGACAATTTTTTGCCAAATAAGATCGATAGATTGTGGTTTATTCACCTGAGCACCAATTTAATAATATTAGTTAAGATTCATATTTTGATCGAGCCTGATTAATTATGCCAGCTTGTTTTTGCAATACACCATAAATCAACCGACTTAGCACCAGCATTGAGAAGTGACTCGGTTGCTGCCCGGGCAGTAGATCCAGTAGTTACCACATCATCAACTAAAGCGACAGATTTACCTTTTATATCCGATTGACTATAAACCTCAAAGGCTGTTGGCAAAATTTTTAAACGTTGCATTCTGGTGCCTAATCGCTGGGCTTGTGCAAAATGCCTGCGAATACAGATATTATTTTTAACCTCGGTATTAGCTAATCTGGCAGATAAAAACTGTGCGATTAGAAGGCTTTGATTAAAGCCCCGTATCAGTATTTTTAGCGGGTGGAGTGGCATAGGAATAATGACTTTTGGAATATCATCAACCGGATAAATAGTTTTTATCTGCTTGGCAAGCAAAACGCTGAGTTGTTTTGTTTCTGGGGCAAAAGGTTTTTTTTTGATGCTTTTTATCGCTTGAGAGATTGGGTCAGTATAGAGACACAAAGTATAACAAAGCCTAAAATTTGGCGGGTCTTTTTGGCAGGCGGGGCATACACCGTTACATACAAGGGGTTCTGCGCATCTAAGGCAAGAATTATTGTTGTAGGGCAGATCATCAATGCAACCTGAACACAGCGTTTGCTGCTTTGAATCTAATGCCTCTCGACACAGGCTGCATGATCTTGGGAAAAGCGTTTGCTGTATTTCACGTAGTTTTTCAGCAAGTTTTATCTTGCTATATATCAAATAGGACCTCCTTTCCTCTTGCGCTCAAACCTTAACTAAATAACCTTACTGGTTGGGTCATCATCGTCCTCACTTTCAGTGACTTCTGTATTGACCGAATCTGGTTGAGCTTTACCGTCTTCGTTTTCAGCTAAACCATAGTCCTCACTTAGAATCCCGCCGGGAACCTTTGGTGCATAGTCTCGAGGTGGTCGGACGTCTTCAGCATCGATCAATGGCTTTCCGTCTTCATCAGTAAGGTTAAGATCTGAACCTCCGGATTTAAGAAGTTGTCGGCCAATTTCAGGGCTAGCTAGCCTAATGGCACTAGTGGCAAGATGCTCGTGAATCTGGCGGTAGCTCTGTGACATACTGGTCGTTAGGTGTGATACTTTTAAGAAATGTTCAGTCACTTCTTGCTGATAGCGTTTAAGCTGACGCTCAGATTCTGCCAGTTTTTTTTCTAGGTCGCGAACAGATTGGTCACCTGATTGATTTTGACGGGCAAATAGATGCCCTAGTCCAGCACCGATAAGAAAAAATGCTGCTGCTGTAATAATAATTGTTAACGTGCTCATACTTCCCTCTAAAAAATTAACTAATTGCCGTATAGGTTAATAACACAATTGTACCCCAATATAGAGGTTTATACTGCATTATGCCATTTCAAAGTATTCCATAGGCTATCATAAGACTATAAATAATGATGTTATGGGTTGTTTTGACGACAATGGATAGGTAGAGTGCAGTCTGCCGTAATTCGTTATATAGATTAATGACCACTCCAAAACAGCGTTACTTAGACGATTTAAATCGTGAGGGCTTTGTTGCAGACAATGCTCAAAAGCGGGCTGTGGAGCATCTGGAAAGCCTCTATCAGCGTTTGCTATTAGTTCATTTAAAAGTTGAAGACAGCAGTTTATTTGCTCGTTTTATAAAGCTGATTAAAACACCTGATAAAACGCCTGAGAAGGGTCTTTACCTATGGGGCGGTGTCGGTCGTGGAAAAACCTATTTAATGGATTGTTTTTTTGAGGCGTTGCCATTTGATGCCAAGCTGCGTATCCACTTTCATCGATTTATGCGCAGGGTTCACCATGATTTAAGCCTTTTTAAGGGCCATGTTAATCCATTGGAAAGGGTGGCGGACAAAATCGCTAAGGAAACAGAGGTTATTTGTTTTGACGAATTCTTTGTTAGTGATATTACTGATGCCATGATTTTGGGTACATTGTTTGAGGCGCTGTTTGCGCGCGGGGTGTGTTTGGTGGCCACTTCAAATATTGAACCCGCGAGGCTTTACCAAAATGGCCTACAGCGGCAACGCTTTCTTCCAGCAATTGCTTTGTTAGAGCAGCACTGCCAAGTGCTGAATGTAGATGGTGGTTCAGATTATCGCCTTAGAGTGCTGACCAATACGTCACTTTATCACTCACCTTTAAATGAAAAGTCGCAAAACGCTATTTCAGATATTTTTGAAACCCTAGCCGCCAATGAAAAAAATATTACTCGAGACGCAAATTTAACAGTGAATGATAGAGCTATATCTGTAAAAGCTATGACGTCAGATGTTATTTGGTTTGATTTTTCCGCTATTTGCGATGGGCCTCGAAGTCAAAATGATTATATTGATATAGCCTGTGAATTTCATGCAGTAGTGGTCAGTAATGTGCCCTTGCTTAATGCAGAAACAGAGGACAGTGCAAGAAGATTTATAAATCTTGTTGATGAATTTTATGATCGCAATGTAAAGCTGGCTATTTCGGCACAATATCCATTAGAAAAGCTTTATCAGGGTAATAAGTTAACTTTTGATTTTGAGCGAACACAGAGTCGCTTAATAGAGATGCAAAGTTTAGAGTTTTTGTCTCAGCCTCATCAAGTCGATTAATACATACTGCTGTTTTTTTTTTACTAAAACCAGAGATTAGCGACTGTTTTTGCATAATATTTGCTGCCACAGAAAAAAAATTTGGTTTTTACATCAATCAGTACTTGTAATGGAGCAATATGCTCTTTACAATTCGCCCCCTTTTTTGGGATAGCCCAAGCTTAGGC
>JBMZEV010000008.1:0-34027 GCA_049615065.1 Porticoccaceae bacterium
CCACCGCGCCTCGGATTATATCCTTGGTGGTAGGAGGGCTTGTCTGTTAGAATGCTTAGCCTGAAAATAGCGAGATGTGCTGTTTATGGTAAAGCAAAGAACATTAAAAAATGCCATACAAGCCACGGGTGTGGGCCTCCATACCGGTGAAAAAGTGTATATGACACTTCATCCATCAGCACCAGATACTGGTGTTGTGTTCCGTCGTACCGATTTAAATCCGGTCGTTGAAATTCCCGCTAAGGCAAAAAATGTGGGTGACACCACGCTTTCTACTACCTTAGTGAAAGATGACGTGCGCATCTCAACCATTGAACATCTTATGTCCGCCCTGGCTGGAATGGGGATTGATAATGTAACTATCGATGTGTCGGCGGGAGAAATTCCCATTATGGATGGCAGTGCGGCACCCTTTGTGTTTCTTATTCAATCTGCGGGGATAGAAGAACAGGATGCGCCGAAAAAGTTTGTTCGAGTAAAGCGTCCTGTCACAGTGAAGCAAGATGGCAAAGAAGCCACTTTTAAGCCATTTGATGGCTTTAAGATAAACTTTGCCATTGATTTTGATCACCCCGTTTTTACTAGCCAAACACTCAATGCCAGTATTGATTTCTCAAGCACTTCGTTTGTTAAAGAAGTGAGCCGAGCCAGAACCTTTGGTTTTATGCATGAATTTGAATACCTCAGAGCTAAGGGCTTAGCGCGAGGTGGTAGTCTAAATAATGCCATTGTGGTCGATGAATCACAGATTGTTAATGAAGATGGTCTGCGTTTCGAAGACGAATTTGTAAAACATAAAATTCTTGATGCAATTGGCGATCTGTACCTAATGGGTAATAGCATTATCGGCGAGTTTGATGCCCACAAATCAGGTCATGGTCTTAATAATGCATCCCTTTTAGCGCTGATAGCCGAAGAAGACGCGTGGGAAATGGTAACCTTCGTTGAAAACGCAGACGAAGCCCCCATATCCTATAATAGTTAACATGCGTTTATAGAAAATAAGACAAACATCGGCGAGGCAATTTTTTCAGTGAAATTAATTCTTATTAGCAAGCGTTCAGATAAGGTCAGGACATTCAGCTTAAATAGCTGGATGAAAGTCCTTCTGTCAGCCGCTGTTGTGGGAATACCTGTAGCTGCGGGGATGCTATTGGGGCTAAAACTTGCCGATGGCCGCTGGCAACTTCTATTTGAAGACCATATTGCAGATATGCAAAATGAGCTCACCGTCAGTCGACAAGAGTTATTTGAAGATCGTCAGCGTGTTTCTCAAACTCTGTCACTTATGACCGCAAAATTAGCTCAAATGCGCGCTAGCGTTGTCAGATTGGATGCGCTTGGCGAGCAATTAACTGAGCTTTCGGGGATTGAGGATGGTGAATTTGATTTCTCCACTTCGCCAGGACTTGGTGGCCCAGACAATATAGACCAACAGGTGTATCGCGGTATTAAAGATAGCCAAGTTGATCTCAACCTTTTGATGGCTGGCATAGACAGCTCACTGACCCAAAGCGAAATCCAGCTTCAGCTATTGCGTTCAAGTCTAGCTGATAAAAATTTAATCAATGAACGCAGGCTAGCTGGTCGACCGATTGCCTTTGGATGGCAGTCATCGCAATACGGTATGCGCACCGACCCATTTACCGGAGAGCAACGCTGGCATGCTGGTGTTGATTTTGCCGGTCGACTTGGGTCCGATGTTATTGCAGTAGCTTCTGGCGTTATCACCTGGTCTGGCGAAAAAAGCGGTTACGGCAAGATGGTAGAGGTCAATCACAGTGATGGCTATGTGACCCGATATGCCCACAACCAAGAGAATATTGCAAAATTAGGCACAGTGGTTAAAAAGGGCGATGTCATTGCCCTAATGGGAACTTCGGGACGCTCTACAGGTCCCCATGTCCACTTCGAAGTATATAAAAATGGTCGTGTAGTCGATCCAGCTTCCTATATTCGTCGAACCAGTCGCTAATCTCCTAAACTATAGATAATATAGCGCAGTGTGCACCAAGTTGTGCACTGCTGGTTTTAGTATGTTTAGGTGAAAAAATTAATGTTAAGCAAGTTAGCTAAAAGTATCTTCGGCAGTAGTAATGATCGTGAACTTCGCAAAATGCGAAAAATTGTCGATCGAATCAATCAGTTAGAGCCTGAGTTACAGGCTCTAACATCTGAGCAGTTAAAGAATAAAACAACAGAATATAAGCAGCGTATTAATTTGGGTGAAAGCCTGGATGATATTTTGCCCGAAGCATTTGCAACTGTAAGAGAGACCGCAAAAAGGGTCCTTGAAATGCGTCATTTTGATGTGCAAATGATCGGTGGCATAGTCCTTCATCAGGGTAAAATTACCGAAATGCGAACCGGTGAGGGTAAAACCCTTGTTGCTACCCTAGCCGCTTACTTAAATGCGTTAAGTGGCGACAGTGTTCACGTTATCACTGTGAATGACTACTTAGCAAAACGCGATGCTGAGTGGATGGCGCCCTTATATCAGGCTCTAGATATGTCGCTTGGGATAATTCAGTCCTTCCAAGGACCAGATACCCCAAGTTCTTTTATCATCAATAGTAACCACGAAAGTAATGTGGCAAGTCCGTGTAACCGAAAAGAAGCTTATGCCGCAGATATTATCTATGGCACTAATAATGAGTTTGGTTTTGATTATCTGCGTGACAATATGGTGTTGTCACTCGACGACAAAACGCAACGAGATCTCAGTTTTGCCATTATTGATGAAGTCGATTCAATCTTAATCGATGAAGCAAGAACGCCTCTAATCATCTCAGGTGCAGCTCAGGATAGCTCTGAACTCTACAAAGCTATTAATAAGTTAGTACTTAATCTTGAGCCACAAGAGCAACGTGAAGATGACGAGCAAGAGCCCGAGAATGTGGGTGATTTTATCTTAGATGAAAAGATCCGAGGTGTTGAACTCACTGAGGAAGGCCATCTGAAAATTGAGCAAATTCTAATTAAAGCCGGTCTTTTACCCGAAAATGAAAATCTCTATCAAGCAACCAATTTGCGCCTATTGCATCATGTGCATTCAGCCCTAAGAGCCCAGCATCTATTCCAAAAAGATGTTGAGTATATAATTCAGGATGGTGAAGCCGTGCTTATTGATGAGCACACTGGTCGAACCATGCATGGTAGACGTCTATCAGAGGGTCTTCACCAAGCAATTGAAGCCAAAGAAGGGTTGAATATTCAACAAGAGAGTCAAACACTAGCTTCAACTACCTTCCAGAACTACTTTAGGCTGTATCAGAAACTGTCCGGTATGACGGGAACCGCTGATACTGAAGCCTACGAATTTCAAGAAATTTACGGTCTGCAAGTGACGGTTATTCCAACCAATGTAGACGTTCGCCGCATCGACCACAATGATTTGATTTTTATTTCACAACAAGAAAAATATGAAGCAGTGATTGAGGATGTTAAAGAGTTGGTAGAAAAAGGTGCGCCGGTATTGGTCGGAACTGCATCGGTTGAAAGCTCAGAAATTCTCTCAAGTTTGTTAAAGCAGGCAAAAGTTGAACACAGTGTACTCAATGCTAAACAGCATGAGCGCGAAGCTAATATTATTGTTAATGCAGGTCGACCTGGCGCCGTCACTATCGCCACAAATATGGCCGGTCGAGGAACCGATATAGTTCTCGGAGGTAATCTCGAAGCAGAGCTTAAAGAGTTGCAACAAAAAAATGCTGATGACAGCGTTATAGAGGCAGCAAAACAAGATTGGCAGCAGCGACATGATAAAGTCATAGAGGCTGGCGGCTTACATATTGTCGGAACAGAGCGCCATGAATCCCGTCGTATCGATAACCAATTGCGTGGCCGATCCGGTCGTCAGGGTGATCCCGGTTGGTCAAGGTTTTATCTATCACTAGAAGATCCATTGATGCGTTTATTTGCCTCAGATCGCGTCAAAAATATGATGCGTGCTATGGGTATGGAGCACGGTGAATCCATAGAACACCGCATGGTAACCAATGCCATTGTTAAGGCTCAGCGCAAAGTTGAGGGACGCAACTTTGATATTCGTAAACACCTTTTGGAATATGATGATGTGGCCAATGATCAGCGACAGGTGGTCTATCAACAGCGCAATGACCTTCTTTCCGATGAGGATATCAGTGATGTGATAACCAATGTGCGTGATGACGTTGTTAACAGCACTATTAGCGCCTTTATTCCCCCCGAAAGTCTCGAAGAACAATGGGATATAGCCGGTTTGGAAAAGGCATTAACTACAGAATTTGCAGTAAAATTGCCATTGCAAAAGTGGTTGGATGAAGATCAAAGATTTAGCGAAGAACAGCTGCGCGAAAAAGTGGTTGCAGAGCTCCAAACCTCCTATGAACAGCGATACGCCCATGTTGGTAGTGCCATGCGCGAGATCGAGCGCCAAATTATGCTACAGCTGCTGGATACACTGTGGAAAGATCATCTGACCAATATGGATCAGTTGCGCCAAGGTATAGGTTTAAGAGCCTACGCGCAAAAGAATCCAAAACAAGAGTACAAGCGCGAATCCTATGATCTATTCGAGCAGTTACTAGAAAACATTAAGCATGAAACGATTAAATATCTCAGTCATGTTGAGGTGTCCTCCCGTGATGATGTTGAGCGCATGGAGCAGCAACGCAGACAGCAGGAAGTTCAGCGTCTATACCAGCATGCTCAGGTTGCCGATATGGCGGGCGAGGAAGCCGGTCAACAGAATTCTCCAGAAACTAGTAAACCCGTGATAAGATCAGCACCCAAGGTAGGTCGAAATAGCCCTTGCCCCTGCGGCTCAGGTAAAAAATATAAACAATGTTGCGGTAAAATTAAATAATGGCGACAGGTAGCGAAAAAAATCCAACTATGTATCCAGTTGATGGTTTCCAACTGGGCACTGCTTCTGCCGGTATAAAAGTTGCCGGCCGAAAAGATTTGGTACTTATGCAAGTAGCTGATGGTGCTACTGCAGCCGCAGTATTTACCCAAAATAAGTTCTGTGCAGCACCGGTTATTATTGCTAAGCAACATTTACAGCAAGCGCAACCTAGTTACCTATTAATTAATACCGGTAATGCCAATGCCGGAACTGGTGAGCAGGGTATAGCTGATAGTTTAAGCTGTTGCCAAGCGGTTGCTGATGCAACAGGGGTTGATATACAGCAAATACTGCCCTTTTCGACCGGTGTAATTGGCGAGCCGTTGCCAGTTGAAACCATCTGTAGTGGGATTTCTGCGGCTAAAAACAATCTCTCAATCAGTGGCTGGCAAGATGCCGCTGAGGGCATTTTAACCACAGATACCCGAGCCAAGGGCGCTTCTAGCCAATTCGATATTCAGGGATCAACAGTCACTATCACTGGTATCTGTAAAGGTTCTGGCATGATCAAACCCAATATGGCAACCATGTTGGGCTTTGTGGCGACAGATGTGTCCATCGACCAAGAACTTCTGCATGCCGCACTTAGAAAAGCCAATGGCAAATCCTTTAATCGTATTACGGTGGATGGTGATACCTCCACCAATGATGCGGTGGTTTTAGTCGCCACTGGCACTAGTGGTGTAGAAATTGATGAGGCTAATTTCGATCAATTTTTATCTCAGTTAACCGATATTTTTGTGCAGTTAGCACAATCTATTGTGCGCGATGGAGAGGGTGCGAGTAAATTTGTAACAGTCAATGTCGAGGGTGCTGATAATATTGAAGAAGCATTATCAGTAGCCTATACCGTGGCTGAATCTCCCTTGGTTAAGACCGCACTAACTGCCTCAGACCCAAATTGGGGGAGAATTCTAGCAGCAGTTGGGCGTGCCGATGTCAGTGATTTGGATGTGTCAAAAGTTCAGATTAGTTTGAATTCAGTGCTCATCGCAGAAAATGGCGCTAGAGCCGCATCCTATACCGAGGAGCAGGGTCAAAAAGCCATGCAGGCTGAGGATATCGAAATAACTATTCAGTTACATCGTGGGCAGGTCAGTGAGACCTTGTGGACTACAGACCTCAGTTATGAGTATGTTCGAATTAATGCCGAATATAGAACCTAACTAACCCCTAATGATATCCAATTCTTCGATCCATGTGGCAGTAGGTGTTATTTTTGATAACCAGCAAGCGGATCACATTCTTATCGCCAAGCGGCCACAGCACCTGCATCAGGGTGGACTATGGGAGTTTCCCGGTGGCAAAGTTGCTGCAGGTGAAACGGTAGACCAGGCGCTAAAACGCGAATTATTCGAAGAGTTGGGTATAACTGTTACTCAGTCTCAGCCATTGATGCAGGTTGAGCATAATTACTCAGATAAACAGGTGTTTCTCGATATCTGGACAGTCATCCAATATTCAGGAGAAGCTAGAGGCCTAGAGGGACAGGAGTGCCGATGGGTAGCTATGCAGCAGTTACTATGTGCAGAGAGCAAGTATCAGTTTCCCGAGGCTAATAAGGCGATTTTAGAAAAATTAAAATCGCTTTAGGATTCTTCTTCGCCCAGTTTTGATGGGTCTAAACAGGGTTCGCCGGCAATACTAAAACGCTCGGTTGCCCAGTCGCCAAAATCAATTTGTTTGCATCTATCAGAGCAAAATGGCCTGTAGGGGAAGGCCTCTGTCCATTCAACTTTTGTTTCACAGGTTGGGCAGTTCACAATGGTTGGCATAGTCATTACAAAATCCTAAAGATCTAATTCGATTGAGCTAAATTTTCAAATTGACAGTGCAAGTCTAAAACTCTTTGCTCAATACTTTCAATAGCAAGAGAATTATCAAAAACATAGTCTGCCAGTGAAATTTTTCTTTCACGGCTCATCTGAGTGTCAATAATAGCCTGTATCTGCTCAGTAGATACGCCATCGCGCTTACTGGCTCGGTGTTTTTGTAGATCAGGAGAAAGATCTACCAGTAGAGAGGTGTTTACGCTCTTATATTGATCAGTCTCAAAAAGTAGCGGCGATTCTAAAATAATGTAGGGGCTAGAGCTGGGTTGTTGAATTTGCATTGTAATCCATTCACCAATCAGTGGATGAAGTAATTCCTCAAGCCAGACTTTTTGTTCGGGATTTTTAAAGATAATTTCTCTTAGGGCTGCACGATTGAGTTGACCATTAACCAGCAATTGCTGATCGTCAAAGTGATTAACAATAGCAGAAAGGGCTTTAGACCCGGGTTCTACCACAGCGCGAGAAGCCTGATCAGCATCTATAACCCTGACACCCAGTCGTTTAAATGCCTCAGCAACACTGCTTTTACCACTGCCAATACCGCCGGTTAAGCCCACAATATATTTTTTATTCATTGTGCGAGTTACCCAATAGCAGGTTAGTAGGAAAGAAAACTAAACACATGGCTAAGTTGATTACCCCACTGCATAGCAACCCAGCCAGCTAGGCAGAGATAGGGGCCAAAGGCCAGAGGGCTGCGTCGGTCATGACCCAAAAAAGCAATAGCGCAAAGACCTATAACTGCACCTAAAAATGAAGATAGTAAGATTACTGTTGGCACCATTTGCCAACCAAGCCATGCACCGATAGCGGCGTTGAGTTTAAAGTCACCATAGCCCATACCTTCCTTGCCAGTAACCCATTTAAAAAGGTGCATTACAGACCATAGAGATAAATAACCTAAGCTAGCGCCAATAATTGCCGAAGTAGGGTCGGACCAGTGCCCAAATATACTGGCAATCAAACCCAACCATACTAGGGGTAAGGTAATCTGATCTGGCAGGATTTTCTCGTGCAAATCGATAACCGCTAAGGCGATTAAGCTGTAGCTAAAGATTAGACTAAACAAAGCCTTTTCTGAAATGCCATGGGCAATCAAGATATAGGCAGTAACAAATGCCGAGAGTAATTCAATTAACGGATACTGAACTGAAATCAAACTATTGCAGTTGCTGCATCGACCACGCAAAAAGCAATAACTCAAAATTGGAATATTATGTAAAGCTTTTAACTGCGTGCCGCAGTCGGGACAGCGAGACCTGGGTGTCGATAGGCTTAGATTTTTTTCTTGATCTGGCGCCATATCTAAAAACAACTTTGCCTCATTGGTCCATTCAGCACGAAGTATTAGCGGTAATCGATAGATAACCACATTGAGAAAACTGCCAATAATCGCGCCAAGTAATAAGCCAAGCATGGCTAAAGATGTCGGCGAAAGATTTAGGTCAAAAATCATCAGTCATCCATTTTTACTTCGTTTATTTTTGCTGAGCCGCTGTGTATGAAATATATGCTGACTCAGTAATTCATAATAATATGGGTATATTAGTACATATGTCCAAGTTGAAAAACTGGTAAATACATCGCCACTAACAAACCGCCAACCATTAACCCCAAGCCAATCATCATAACAGGCTCTATTAGTGGAATTATAGTATCTAATTCCATCTCTACGTCATGCTCATATATTTCGCCGGCTTTATCGAGTATAGAGGCTAAAGACCCCGATTCTTCACCAATATCAACCATCTGTTGCAATGTTCCAGGGAAGATAGAGTGCTTACTTAAAGCTCTGTGAAGAGATAGGCCTTTGATAATATCTTTTCTAATACAATTGATGGCTTCTTTGTAGCACAGATTACCCATAGCTGATGCCGAAGATTTTAAAGCGTCGACAATTGGTAGGCCGGCACTCACGGTAGTGGCTAGAGTTTTAGTAAATCGGCCAAGCATTACTTTGCTAATTATATCTCCAATAAAAGGTAGCTTGAGAACAGTTTGATGAGCAACTCTTTTGGCAAAAAGGGAGTTTCTTATGGTTATATTAATTGAGATAGAGCAAATAATAAGGCAGCTTAAAACATAGGGCCAAATATGACCAAACGCCTCAGAAATACCAATAATCAGCTGAGTATATACAGGCAGATCCGCGTTAAATTCTTGATAAGCTTGTGCGAAGTTTGGAATCACTTTAGTCAGCATAACTGATGCTACCAAAACAGAAATAATTAAAACTATAACAGGGTAAGTCAGAGCCTTTTTAACGCGCTTTGCAAGATGTTCAGCTTTTTCATAATGCTGAGCTATACCTTCTAATGAGGAAGTTAGCGTTCCGGAAATTTCACCAATATTTACCATGTTGCAAAAAATATCATTAAACTGACGAGGATGGTTTCGCAATGATTTGGCAAGGCTATCGCCGAGGAAAATATCATTATTAATATCTCGAATAACTTGTTTTAACGCAGGTTTTTTGGAGCTACATGCAATAATATCAAAGCTTCTGCGAATCGGAATTCCAGCTTTTAACAAGGTCGATAGTTGACGGGTAAGTTGTGTAATATCAGAAGGTTTTATGGCCTGAGTCTGAAAGGGGATATCCCAGCTTTTTTGTAAGGACTGAATTTTGATGCCTTTCTTTCTAAGTTTATGTTTTGCCCATTGGCTATTTTCAGCTCTAACTCTCCCCTCAATAAATTGACCCTGACTGTTTTTCCCGCGATAAATATTTACACGATGGCTACTTAAAGGCATGTCATAACTCCCGAATAATAGTTTCATGTCCTTTTTTTTGGTATCAAAACCTTAAATAATAGAAAAAACTTTTTCAGTGAAGCAGTTCACAAAACGCTAGAAATATAAAACGAGTAACAAAATACTGATCTACAATTGAATAAATAGGTTTAATAAATGCATGACCTAATAGCAATGGAATAGCTTGAGGAAGATATGGTTAAGATATTTGGAAAGGGATTTTCTTTGGTTGAATTGATGGTGGTAATGGGCATTATCAGTTTACTGGCTCTAGTGGCATTGCCCAGTTATAGAAATTTTATTTTAAGAGCAGAATTTATTGAAACAAAACTAGCAGTGGGTGCGATTAAGGTAAGTTTTGAGGTCTGTGCTCAAATGTTAGGGCTGGCTAATGTGCGAAATTGCCAACATAACAGTCATGGTATTCCCGCCATTAAAAATGTGGCGAAAGGTGTTGTGGGGGTAAAGTTAGTCAGCGATATTTTTGAACCAAGTACCTCTGGAAGTGCCAGCGATGGTGATCAGGTGAAAATTATTGCAACAGCGCCCAGTGACTCGAAAAATGCAGGGCAAACATTCACTCTAACAGCTAGCTTAAAAAAAAAGCGGTCTAGTGGAATGGGACAGTGGTGAATGCTCTAAAGCAGAGCTTTGTTAAAAACAGATAATCATTAATTTAAAGCGATAACCGCATGGATAGATCAATGGCTTGCACATGCTTGGTAAGACTGCCTGAGGAAATAAAATCTATCGGTGTATCAAGGTACTGCGCCAAGCTGTGCTCAGTTACATTGCCAGAAACCTCAATTTTAGTATTGCCTAGATCAATAGTTTCTATTTGCAGAATTTGATCGCGAGTAAAATTATCCAGCATTACTCGATGCGCCCCAGCCTCAACTGCCTGTTGCAGCTCCCCAAGGCTCTCTACTTCCACTTCAATTTCTTTTTGTGGGGCAATTTGTTTGGCCTTATTGACTGCCTGAGCAATACCGCCACAGGCAATAATATGATTCTCTTTAATTAAAAATGCATCGTACAGGCCGATGCGATGATTGCTACAACCACCAATTTCAATGGCATATTTTTGTGCCAAACGAAGACCGGGAATAGTCTTTCTGGTATCTAGTATTCTTATCTGAGAATTATTGGCTAGATCTGCATATTGCCGTGCTGAAGTTGCTGTGCCGGAGAGAGTCTGTAAAAAATTTAAAGCACAGCGTTCAGCGCTTAGTAAAACGCGTGCATTGCCAGAGACAGAAAACAATGGCTGGTTTTCATCAACCCAGTCACCCTCGTCAATATGCCAATCAATAAAAATATTGGGGTCTAACTGCTTAAATACCTCATCAACCCATGGTCGCCCACAGATCACCGCTTTTTCTCGTGAAATTACAGTCCCAGTGGCCAGTTTATCGGCATCAATTAATTGTGCGCTGATATCACCTGAGCCAATATCCTCCTCTAGTGCTCGAGCAACAGATTGAGGAATATCTTCAGCGATTATTTTTGCGATGGGGCTCATTTGAGTTACATAACCTTATTAAAAGCGGACTAATGTAGGGAGTATAACATTTTGACTCTGTTATATGCCTCGTATTGATTTTGCTTAATAGTTATTATAATCAATAACAAATTTCTAGGTCTTGTGCCTAAAACACTAGGATAAAAAATGACTATAGCAACAGGCTGGTTAAATAGGGTAAAAAAACTTGAATCCCCGAATGCGGATTTAAGACCTGAAGCAAATGATATTAGTCTTTTGGTTATCCACAATATTAGCTTGCCGCCAGAGCAGTTTGGTGGCCCCTATATCGAGCAATTATTTTCAAATTGTCTAGATCCCGAAGATCATCCGTATTTTCGGGATATATATAAACTAGAGGTTTCATCACATTTGCTTATTGATCGTCAGGGCAATATCACCCAGTTTGTGCCGTTTGATAAGCGCGCTTGGCACGCAGGTGTTTCAGAGTTCCAAGGGCGTCAGCGCTGTAATGATTTTTCTATTGGTATAGAGTTGGAGGGTGCGGATCATATCCCTTTTACCGATAATCAGTATGCGGCTTTAGCAGAGGTTAGTCGGCAAATTATCAGCCATTATCCAATGATTACTCCAGATAGAATTGTGGGGCATAGTGATATTGCGCCGGGTCGTAAAACTGACCCCGGAGAAGCCTTTGATTGGAATAGATTCAAGCAATTACTTGATAGCTAGTTGGATTGCCTTGAGCCCAACATACGATTGACACAGATTATCAAAAATAACACCGGCAGTCCCAATAGGGCAGTGATTAAAAAGAACGACTCATAGCCAATACCTTCGACAATAGAGCCAGAATAGCCACCTAAAACCTTAGGAAAAAGGGTCATAATTGAGCTAAAAATAGCATATTGCATGGCGGTAAATGAGATATTGGTTAAGCTCGATAAAAAGGCGACAAAGGCGGCACTGGCCAAGCCGGCTGATAAGTTATCTGCAGCAATCACCCAATAGAGTAAGCCTATATCCTGACCAGCTTTCGCCAAAACTATAAATAATATATTGGTCAATGCCGACAAAACAGCGCCGGCGAATAAGATGCGCATTACACCGTAACGCAATGCCAAAATACCGCCGATAAACCCACCTACAATGGACATAACTAGACCAAAGCTTTTCACTACGTTGGCGATAGTGATTTTGCTAAATCCAAGATCTTGATAGAAAACATTTGCGATAACCCCCAAAACAATATCAGAGACTCTATAAAGACCAATCAAAGCAAGCATAGTTAAGGCGAGAGATAGCCCGTAGCGGTGAAAAAAATCTTTAACAGGAGTAATATAGGTTTGCTCAACTTGGCTTTTTTCTACCATACCGATAGCAATTAGAAGCTTGGCGATTGATGCGGCTATTGTTGAGGCGGCAATAAGGCGTAATAGTTCAACCAATGTGGCGGCGAGATAGCTATTTGAGAGCAGTTGAGCAAGTTGCTGTTTTAGCACAACAGCTAATTGAGCGCTGGCAAAGTAGCAGCCAATAAATGCAACTACAGCGGCAGTAAATAAAACAAAAAATCTAAAGCTGTTATTAATGGAATGTATATTTCCGCCCCTTTTTTCTATATCGGGTTCAGCTATAAACAGTGTAGTTATGACACCCACCAGCATGGTCAGCGCCATGGTTAAATAGGTCGATTGCCAGGCTTGGTAACTGTATTGATTACTAGTGGAGCCAAAGAAACTCGCGAGATAAAGGGCTCCAGCGCCTGCGATAAGCATGCCGATTCTGTATCCGGCTATGTAGCCAGATGACATCAATGCCTGATATTGCTCGTCTGCAGATTCAATACGGTAAGCATCAATAACGATGTCTTGGGTGGCCGCGGAAAACCCAAGTAATACCGCAGCCAAAGCCATGGCGGTTAGTTGATTTGCTGCTGGATCAACCAATGCCATCAGGCCGATAGCCAAAATAATCATACATTGAGACAGTAGTAGCCAAGACCGCCTGCGCCCCATTTTTCGGGTTAAAAAGGGGAGTTGTAAACTATTGACCAATGGTGCCCAGACAAATTTAAAAGAATAGCCCAGAGCCGCCCAGCTAAAATAGGTGACAGCGGAGCGATCCACGCCAGCCTCGCGCAACCATAGGCTTAAGGATGAAAAGATAAGCAATAACGGAATGCCAGCAGACACACCTAATAACAGCATGGTTATTACTCTGGGGTGACAGATTGCTACTAGACTATTCTTCCAGCTAGTATGGGGCGAATTATTATTTAAAGTCATTGTATATACTCATCTGCGACAACCTTAACTTTACACTAGCTAAAAAAAGATAACATTGAAAAACCTGAAACTACCCCAATATAGTTATTAAGTTAAAAATTGGTAAAAAATATGCGTTTTGCACTTCTACTATTTATTCTGATGCCCATTATTGAAATGTGGTTACTCATCACTATTGGCAGCTATATAGGTGCCTTGAGTACTATCGCACTTGTTTTGCTTACAGCTCTAATTGGTATTGGCTTATTAAGAGAGCAGGGAGTATCGACCCTGTGGCGTGGGAGAGAAAAATTACAGCAGGGGAAAATACCTGCTCAAGAAATGATGGAGGGTATTGTTTTAGCTGTTTCAGGTGCTCTTTTACTCACTCCAGGTTTTGTCACCGATACCATTGGCTTAATGGGTTTATTGCCACTTACACGCATATTTTTAGTCAAAAGTATTCTGCAAAAGGTAAGTATTTTAAATGCTAATGCCCAGTCTTTTACTTATCAACCATTTGGTTCTCAATCTCAAAACTATGGAGATACCATCGATGGAGAATCATGGGATTCTGAAGAGAGTCTAAAAAAACCTAAATAAATGAAATTTTTTTTAGCTCAGGCCTTGAAAAGTTTCTGTAGAGTCACCATATACCTAACAAGCGCGGAGATTGCTACTCCGCAACCCCATGCTAAACACTGAAGATAGATAATTTGGAGATAAAAAGTATGAAAATTCGCCCATTACATGATCGAGTGATCGTGCGTCGCGAGGAAGAGGAACAGAAAACAGCCGGTGGAATTCTTCTACCTGGTTCAGCTCAAGAAAAGCCAAATCGTGGTGAGGTTGTTGCAGTAGGCAGTGGCCGTGTACTTGATAATGGTGATACTCGTGCAGTTGATGTCAAAGTTGGCGATATTGTGGTATTTGGCCAATATGCTGGCAATGACAAGATTGATGTCGATGGTGAGGAATTAATTATCCTCAGCGAGAGTGATATTAAAGCCGTAGTTGAAGGCTAATTTATTTGAATTTTTGTAACTGATTTTGGAAGGAAAAGAATCATGGCAGCTAAAGATGTAAAGTTCGGCGACAGTGCTCGTCAAGGAATGCTAGAGGGTGTAAATACTCTGGCTAATGCAGTTAAGGTAACCTTGGGGCCAAAGGGCCGCAATGTTGTATTGGATAAATCATTTGGTGCACCTACTGTCACTAAAGACGGTGTTTCAGTAGCCAAAGAAATCGAGCTAAAAGACAAGTTCGAAAACATGGGCGCGCAAATGGTTAAAGAAGTAGCATCAAAAGCATCAGATGATGCCGGTGATGGCACAACAACTGCCACAGTTTTGGCACAGACCATAGTTAACGAAGGTCTTAAATCTGTTGCTGCGGGCATGAACCCGATGGATTTAAAGCGCGGCATCGATAAAGCGGTTGCCGCTGCAGTTGAAGAGATTGCCAAGATTGCCAAACCTTGCTCGGATAACAAAGAAATTGCTCAGGTAGGTACAATATCTGCCAACAGTGACGAAAGCATTGGCGATATTATTGCTGAAGCTATGGATAAAGTGGGCAAAGAGGGTGTGATTACCGTTGAGGAAGGTTCGGGTCTAGAGAATGAGCTAGATATTGTTGAAGGTATGCAATTTGATCGCGGTTATCTTTCTCCTTACTTTATCAATAACCAAGACAGTATGAGTGTTGATCAAGAGAGCCCGCTTATCTTATTGGCCGATAAGAAGATTTCCAATATTCGCGAATTATTGCCTCTTTTAGAAGAAGTAGCTAAGGCGGGTAAACCTCTTCTAATCATTGCAGAAGATGTTGAGGGTGAAGCACTGGCTACACTGGTGGTTAATAACCTTCGTGGTATCGTTAAGGTTTCAGCTTGTAAGGCGCCTGGGTTTGGTGATCGCCGCAAAGCGATGCTTGAAGATATTGCTATTCTGACGGGTGGTACGGTTATCTCGGAAGAGGTTGGTTTAGATCTAGAGAGTGCAACGCTTGAGCATCTAGGTACGGCAAAACGCGTTAGCATGAACAAAGAAGCAACCACTATTGTTGATGGTGCTGGTGAAGGTGCAGTTATCGAAGCGCGAGTTAAGCAAATTCGTGCACAAATTGAAGAAACTAGCTCAGATTATGATCGTGAGAAACTCCAAGAGCGAGTTGCTAAGCTAGCGGGTGGTGTTGCGGTAATTAAGGTTGGCGCTACCACTGAAATCGAAATGAAAGAAAAGAAAGCGCGAGTTGAAGATGCACTTCATGCAACTAGAGCCGCTGTTGAAGAGGGTGTAGTTCCTGGCGGTGGTGTAGCTCTAGTGCGCGCCTGTGAAAAAATCGTCTCTCTTACTGGTGCTAATGACGACCAAACTGTAGGTGTTGGTATTGCTCGTCGTGCCATGGAAGCTCCGCTTCGTCAGATCGTTGAAAATGCTGGCGAAGAAGGTTCTGTAGTGGTCGATAAGGTCAAAAACGGCAAAGGTAACTTTGGCTACAATGCCGGTGCTGGTGATTATGGCGATATGATTGAGATGGGTATTCTAGATCCAGCCAAAGTAACACGTACAGCACTTCAGGCAGCAGCTTCTATTGCTGGTCTGATGATTACTACTGAAGCAATGGTGACAGATGTTGCTGATGAAGGCGCTGCTCCAGCTGCACCAGATATGGGTGGTATGGGCGGAATGGGTGGCATGGGCGGCATGATGTAATTCTGGTTATTGCTACCAAGCGTTTTAAAAAAAACCCCGCATTGAGTTAATGTGGGGTTTTTTTATTATATTTGCAAAAAATACTGCAGTATCTTGTTGTTTTGTACTTTAAACGGTTGAAATTTTTAGGGCTTTAAACAACAATGCCATGTCAGGAATCAATGCCCATTTGTGGGCGCTAAACTAAGGGGAACTGCTATGACAATGGAATTTATTAATTTTCTTGCTCGTTGGGGCCATGGACTATTCGGTATCACTTGGATAGGTATGCTCTATTACTTTAACTTTATTCAGGGTGCCTATTTTAAAGAAGCTTCAGCAGAAGGTTTGGCAGATGCTAAAGAGAAGCTTGCTCCGAGAGCACTGTGGTGGTTCCGTTGGGGCGCAATGTTCACCTTTATTACAGGTATTATTCTACTTGCTGGTGTACATCATAATGCTCAGATGAATAACTATATTATTGTTGGTGTGGTTATGGGTACTCTAATGGCAGCCAATGTGTGGATGGTCATATGGCCTGCACAAAAAATTGCACTAGGCATTGAGGAGGGTGGTGATAAGGCAGCGGCAGCGGGTAAAGCGTTATTGGCCTCGCGAACCAATACTTTCTTTTCTGCACCAATGCTGTGGGCAATGTTTGCTGGTCCTCACTACGCTGGCTATGGCTATGGTACAGCGGTAGGCGGAACTGGCCTTATTGTTGCACTTGTCATTATTGCTGCAATTGAATTAAACGGTTTAAAAGGCAAGCAGGGTCCTTTGACTACTGTTCGCGGTGTGATTGTATCGAGTTTGGTACTGACTGCAGTTTTAGCTATAGCACTTAACGTACTATAAGCTATAACGAGTCGTAAAAAAACCGGTGCTTTTTGCGCCGGTTTTTTTATGTAATAAATTCACTGGACTGGTATGGTTCTGCTGTCGGATAGGGGTATAATCATTTACAAATAATCCCAATCTTTAGGTGTTAATTAAGTAATGGATAATCAGCGTAATAACCCAATTGTTCCAGAGCGAGACGACAATCTTGGTCGAAGTTCCAATGGATCTCAATCTGAGCCCTACAAAAGCAGAGAATCAGCCAAGACCGCGGAAAACGTGTCCACCATCTGGAAGCTCATTGCCGCAGTGGCTTTATTTGGAATGCTAACGGTATCTTGGTTTGGGTGGCAGCAATATCAACAATTTATTGAATTACAGCAACGCTTTGAAGTGCTGGATTCTAGGCTTAATAATACTGATGAATCGGTTAACCAATCTGGCGTTGCCATGCAGGTCAATATCAGTAAACACAGCGAGCAGCTAAAGAAACACTGGAGCGAAATTAAAAAGCTTTGGGGTATCGCAAATGATAAAAATAAACAAAAAATTGCTACAAATACCAAGGATATTTCTTTTCTTGCATCCAAACGTGTTGAGTTAGAATCGTCTATGAAAAAGCTTCGTGCTCAGGCGAATAAGGATAGAGCAGCAGCAGAGAGCGTAGGTGAAAACTTTTTTGGCCTTTCTGCGGATATAGATAAATTATCAGAATCTTTAAATGACTACTTTCAAGTGGTGCAAAAGTTAGAGCGATCGCTGGAGCAGCAAAATAAGAAAATTCAATCCAATAACGAGGCTGTAAAGTCCATGGATGCATTTCGTAGGCAGGTAAATCAAAAGTTACTCAATTTAGACAAGAAAACTGAGAAGCAGAGTGCTCAGGGGCAACCTATCAATCAGCAGCCTGATACAAATACACTCAGCCCTCAGTAGTTTAACCTTACAGTGAGCCAAACATAAACTATGACTGTTATTCGCCAACAAGATATCACCCAAAGTGTTGCAGACGCACTGCAGTATATTTCTTACTATCATCCTGCTGATTTTATTCAAGCGGTTAAGCAAGCCTATGATCGTGAAGAGTCACAATCGGCCAAGGATGCAATGGCGCAGATTCTAATTAATTCTAGACTCTGTGCAACAGGTAAACGTCCTATCTGCCAGGATACGGGAATTGTCACTGTGTTTGTAAAAGTGGGCATGCAGGTTCAGTGGGATGCTGAGGACAGCCTTGAAGATATGATTAACGAGGGCGTGAGGCAGGCCTATACTCACCCAGACAATGTCCTACGTGCTTCAATTCTTGCAGATCCAGATGGTGCGCGAAAGAATACAGGTGATAACACCCCAGCGGTTATTCATTATCAAGTGGTGCCCGGTGATAAGGTTGAGATTGATGTTGCTGCTAAAGGGGGTGGCTCTGAGGCAAAATCAAAATTTGCCATGTTAAATCCTTCTGATTCAGTGGTTGATTGGATATTAAAGGTTGTCCCTACTATGGGAGCTGGCTGGTGTCCTCCGGGAATATTAGGTATTGGTTTGGGAGGAACTGCTGAAAAAGCAATGCTTATGGCAAAAGAAGCATTGCTTGAACATATAGATATTCAAGAGCTCAAGGCTAAGGGTGCAGAAAACCGCAATGAAACGTTGCGCTTGGAACTATTTGAAAAGGTTAATGCTCTGGGAATTGGTGCTCAGGGTCTGGGTGGCCTAACGACTGTTTTAGATATTAAGATCAAAGACTACCCATCTCATGCGGCTAACAAGGCGATTGCGATTATCCCTAATTGTGCGGCTACTCGGCATGTGCATTTTGTACTAGATGGTTCTGGTCCCGCTAGCTTTGATCCACCTGATCTTAATGACTGGCCTGAAATTTCATGGGAGGCAGATGAATCGGTGAGGCGTGTTGATTTGAATGCTGTTACTCAGTCTGATATCGATCAGTGGCAGCCGGGCGAGACTCTTTTACTTTCGGGGAAAATGCTTACTGGCCGCGATGCTGCGCATAAAAAAATGACTGATATGCTTGCCGCTGGTGAACAATTACCGGTGGATTTAACTGGGCGCTTTATCTATTATGTTGGGCCTGTTGATCCAGTTCGGGATGAAGTGATGGGCCCTGCAGGACCAACTACAGCTACCCGAATGGATAAGTTTACTCGCACCATGCTTGAGCAAACTGGGCTTATGGGAATGATTGGTAAAGCCGAACGGGGACAGCAGGGTATTGAGGCTATAAAAGATAACCAATCTGTATACCTAATCGCAGTGGGTGGCGCAGCATATTTAGTATCAAAGGCGATTGTTTCGGCAGAGGTAGTGGCTTTCCCTGAGCTTGGTATGGAGGCTATTTACGAATTTGAGGTAGTTGATATGCCAGTAACCGTTGCGGTAAATACGCAGGGTGAATCAGTCCACATTACTGGCCCTAAGCTGTGGCAAGCTAAAATTGAAGAAAAAGTAATACAGGTTAAGTCATAAAAAAGTAATAATTTTTACTAGTAAGTAATCGATTGACCTATTTTCTAAGATTGATAAACTTGCTGAAAATTTGAAAAATATTCAACGGGGCATGTATGAACCTTTTAAAATCTTTTGTGGTTGCAGCTTTATTGTTTGCAACTTCTCCTGCTTTGTCGGCAAACCCATGGTATGTAGGTGCTACACAGGGTTTGTTCGCTGTTGGCGAGAGCGATAAATGGATTGGCAAAATTGATATTGGTCAAGCTGGCTTGCAGGTTGGTAAATTCTTAAGAGACGACATGTCTATTGAGGGGGGCTATGCTTTTAACTCCGATAGAAGTGACTTTTTTATAGGCTCTGTTTCTGCAGTATTTTGGATGGGGGAAAACACTGATAAATATCAACCCTACGTATTGATGGGAGCCAATGTATATCATTTTGATGATGATGAAGATGAATCCCTTAAACGCCGTAGTGCACAAATCGCATTTGGTGCTGGATTTGCTACAAAAATTTCTCAATCTTTCCAATTTCGTGCTGACCTTCGTTTAATGGCTCGCGATGATGAAAATGAAGACGATGTTGCTTTACAGCTCTCTATTAATAAATTTTTTGAATAATTGAAATACCCTTTCTATCAAAACGGCGCTATTTGCGCCGTTTTTTTTGGTAATAAAAAACTATTAAGCTAGACTGTATGTAGGTGGCTTGGTTGAGTTAACTTTTATTATTTTAATGGGGCTGAAGAAGAGTTATGCAAGACAGTTTATATTGGCATGATTACGAAACCTTCGGTGCGATTCCCGCCAGAGATCGACCCAGCCAATTTGCTGGCTTAAGAACAGATTTTGATCTTAATATTATTGGTCAGCCACTGGTTATTTACTGCCAACCTCAGATGGATATATTGCCTTCTCCGCAGGCCTGTTTAATCACCGGAATTACTCCTCAGCATGCTCTGGAGCATGGGCTACCTGAGCCAGAATTTATCCGCCAAATCCACTCTGAATTAGCGTTGCCAGGAACCTGTGGCGTCGGCTATAACAGTATCCGTTTCGATGACGAAGTCACCAGATATAGTCTTTATAGAAACTTCTTTGATCCCTACCAGCGGGAGTGGCAAAACGGTAATTCACGCTGGGATATTATTGATTTGTTGCGCGCTACTCGGGCCTTGCGTCCCGATGGTATAGAGTGGCCAGACCATGAGCCAGGAAGCCCTAGTTTCAAACTTGAGCATCTAACTCAGGCTAATGGTATAAGCCATGAGGATGCCCATGATGCCTTGTCAGATGTCACTGCAACAATTGCAATGGCAAAGTTGGTCAAACAGGCACAACCAAAGCTATTTGATTATGTGCTGCAAAACCGCGGCAAGGCCGCAGTAGCCAAAATTGTCGATGCCCAAAGTCGCAAACCATTTTTCCACTGTTCGGGCATGCTATCTAAAGAACACCTCTACAGTGCAATTATGATGCCTTTGGCCGCTCATCCCACCAATAAAAATGCGGTTATTTGTTTTGATCTTTCGGCGGATCCTGAACGGCTAATTGCGCTGGATACGGATGAAATAAAACAGCGTGTATTTAGCAGGACAGATGATTTACCTGAGGATGTTGAACGAATACCGCTTAAATTAGTTCACCTTAATAAGGCACCTATGGTTGCCACACCTAAGGTAGTTGATGCAACTGTAGCCAAACGGTTATCAATTAATTTACAGCGATGTGAAGAGCATTGGCAACGCCTTCAGCAAGTGGATCTTCAGAACAAATTACAAGCAGTATTTGTTGAGCCTGATTTTCCAGCCAAAAATGAGGCTGAGCAGCAACTTTATGGTGGTTTCTTACCCAATCGAGATAAACCCTTATTGGATCAGGTGCGCACTGCTTCTCTGCAAGACTTTAAGCAACAGGAATTTTATTTTTCGGATGAGCGCTATAACAAATTATTGTTAAGTTACAAAGCTAGGTATTTTCCGGAGGCGCTTACCGCTGATGAGCAAAGTAATTGGTTGCATAGCTGTCGTGAGCGCCTAACTAGTCCAGAGGCAGGCTACCTCACTTTGAATAATCTGCAATCTGAAATTGAACAATTACTTAATGATAGTGAGTTGCCAGTTAAAAGTCGTGAAATCCTCGCGGAACTTGGCGCCTGGCGTCATCATGTGGCTAAAAAATTTGCCATTGATGCTCAAAAAAATAGCTCGCTTGACTAGACGCTATTACTGGAAATGATATTCGGGCTAGAGTACCGCGGTTAAACAGGCTAAAATCGCGGAGTTAATTTACTTTTGGGGCAATGATTTGAATTTCCAAGGCGCTCATATACTCTCAATCAATCAATTTGAGAAACAGGATGTGACTCGCATTTTTGATGTTGCTGATCAGATGCAGCCCTATGCTCTGCGCAAAAAAGTAACCCGAGTTTTGGAGGGGGCTATTCTTGGCAATATGTTTTTCGAAGCCAGTACTCGTACCCGAGTAAGTTTTGGCTCTGCGTTTAATCTACTCGGTGGGGAAGTAAGAGAGACAGCTGGTTTTGAAAGCTCGGCTTTAGTTAAAGGTGAATCACTTCAGGATACAGCAAGGGTGCTGTCTGGTTTTAGTGATGTGATTTGTATGCGCCACCCAGAAGAGGGCTCAGTTTCAGATTTTGCCCTTGCCAGTCGTGTGCCGGTAATGAATGGTGGTGATGGCGCCAATGAGCATCCTACGCAGGCATTACTTGATCTGTATACAATCCGTAAAGAAATGGCGGCAACTGGAAGAGATATTGACGGATTAACCATAGCTATGGTGGGAGACCTCAGGTTTGGGAGAACTGTGCACTCCCTTTGCAAGCTACTATGCCTCTACGATAAGGTGAAGGTGGTTTTGGTATCGCCCAAAGAGCTTAGTTTGCCAGCGGAATTAATTGATGCAATGCGATCGGCAGGGGTTGTTGTCGAAACTTCAGAAGATCTGGCACCCAGTATTGCCGATGTAGATATTGTCTACTCAACAAGAATTCAGGAAGAACGTTTTGGCAGTAAGCAAGAAGCTGATCTATATCGAGGCCGGTTTAGATTAAATCAGGCGATTTATACAGAATTTTGTCAGCCTAATACGGTAATTATGCACCCTCTGCCGAGAGACTCAAGGGCCGATGCTAATGAATTGGATAATGATCTAAATAATAATCCCAACTTAGCCATTTTTAGACAGACGGACAATGGTGTTTTAGTCCGAATGGCGCTATTTGCACTGGTGCTTGATGTGGTTGATACAGTAGATAAGTACTCTCATGATATCCGCTGGTTTAATGCTCGCGCATAGTAAATTATCAATAATAAATAAGCGATTGCCTTAGTGTATGTCGCAAAAAATTGAGTTAGGCAGAATTAATGAATCAGTTTGATGATATTCGTCCCTACAGGGATATCGAAGTTCCCACAGTACTATCGCGATTAATTGCTGATAATGAATTTATAGATCTGCTTTTATCCAGACGTATACCACTGTTGATGAAGTTTGCACCCTGGTTATTAAAACCAATTGCTCGCCCCCTATTAAAGCGAAGTTTACGTAGACTAACCGCTGATGTTCAAACAGTAGAGGACTTTCAAAATCATGTGAAAGTTGGCTTGCAAAATAGCCTTGATAAAACCACTGACGGCTATGGTTTTGGTGGCTTGGATCAGTTAGATCCAAAACAAGCGTACCTTTTTATCTGTAATCACCGCGATATTGCCCTTGATCCAGCTATGGTTAACTTAGCTTTACATACAGTGGGACTTGATACGGTGCGCATTGCCATTGGTGATAACCTATTAAGCAAACCTTTTGCCAGCGATCTTATTCGAGTAAATCGCAGTTTTATTGTTAAGCGCTCAGTTGAGGGTCGCAGAGAAAAGCTTGAGGCGCTAAAAAATCTATCTGCTTATATTCGACACAGTATCACTGAAGATAAGGCCTCATGTTGGATAGCCCAGGCGGAAGGGCGAGCCAAAGACGGTAATGACCGCACTGAAACAGCATTATTAAAGATGCTGTCTCTATCTAAATCAAAGCAACAGACATTTGGTGAAGCGATTGGCGAATTAAAACTAATGCCAGTCAGTATTTCCTATGAATATGATCCCTGTATTGTCGAAAAAACACGAGAGCTGTATGCAGCAATTCAGGGCGGTGAGTATATAAAATCTGAGTTTGAAGATTTAGATTGTATTCAAAAAGGATTTTTGGGCTATAAGGGTCGGGTTCAGGTTAATTTCGGCGACGCCATTGGTGATACATTTGAAACCGCAGAAGTTTTAGCGGAGGAAGTTAACCGTCAAATTTACAGTCACTATCAACTTTTCCCTTCCAATATTATTGCTTGGCAAATGCAGCAGGTTAGGGATTCGAATGAACTTGAACAATTAAAACAGCAGTGGCCGGATGAAGATTGGTTACAGGCTGAGGCAAAATTTCAAGATCATCTTCAATCTGTCCCCGCGGAACAGCGATCATTGGTCATAGATGCCTACGCCGCGCCAGTAAAAAATCAACTAGACTATCAACAGCAAAGCCCGATTGTGGGTAATTCCATTAATGAGGAAGCTATTGTTTGTTAGATGATTCGATTAAGGAAACCATTCAACAGGGTTACCGGCAATTTCTAAAATCTCGTGATTTAAAACCTCGGCAGGGCCAGAAGCAAATGGTGGCTGCTATTGCTAATAGTCTAAGCCACGATGACCCTGACAAGCGACTCACCGTTATTGAGGCGGGAACAGGTACAGGGAAAACCGTTGGTTATCTGCTATCAGCACTTCCTATAGCGCGAGCACGTGATAAAACAGTGGTAATTGCCACAGGGACTGTTGCTCTTCAAGAGCAATTACTTCTCAAAGATATTCCAGATTTACTTGAAGCCTGTGATTGGGATTACCAGGTTGCCTTGGTAAAAGGTCGCGGACGCTATATTTGTAACCTTAGGTTAGAGCAATGTTTAGATGCCATTAAATCTAAGGAGGCGGGCCTATTTCTATTTGAGGACGAGTTACAGTTTAATCCCAATGACCAAAGTGAGGATCTTTATATAGAGTTATCTGAATCCCTAGAAGATGGCAGTTGGGATGGTGATCGAGATGCTTGGGAGAGTCGCATTCCTGATACAGATTGGCGCGCCTTAACTGTTGATCATCGCCAGTGTTCTGGTCGGCGCTGTAAGTTTGTTGACCAGTGTCCTTTCTTTAAAGCACGCGGCGAGCTTGAAGAAGCTGATTGTATTGTCGCCAATCACGATCTCGTAATGGCTGATTTAGCTCTCGGTGGTGGCGCCATACTACCGCCCCCTGAAGACTGTATTTTTATCTTCGATGAGGGGCATCGTCTTGGTGAAACTGCAGTTAAGCATTTTGGTGCCCATTGTCGAATTAATACTACAGTCAATTGGCTTGAGCGACTCCCAAAGCAGCTTAAAGGACAGGCACCCTTATTTGAAAAAGACAAAACAATCATTGATATGCTGCCAAGAATTGAAAGTGGTGCCAATGAAATAATGCAACTTCTAACCGTTGCCTATCCTATTTTTAAAGATTTTTTAGATACTATAGAGGACGATCGGCAACTGTTTCGTTTCCCTCAAGGGGATGTAGGGGAAGGTATTCGAGATCTTGCGCAAAATATTAGTACTCACACCAGTCGCTGGATAGGTCGCGCCGAGATTCTCAGGGATACCCTAAGCGAGGCGCTGAGTGATAAAGATTACTCTGTACCAACGCCAGATATTGAGCTTTTTTATCAGCAGGTAGGTAGTTGGTTAACCAAGGGTGAAAGTTTGTTAGCACTTTGGGATCGCTTAAAGAAAGCGCCTAAAGGCTCAGAAATTCCAATCGCCTGCTGGTTGCGTTTAGATGACACAGGCTCTGGTAATCTTGATATTGCAATTAATGCCAGTCCAATTCAGGCAAGCGATATTCTGCGTGAGCAATTGTGGGGCTGCTGTTACGGGGCTGTTATTACCTCGGCGACATTGAGATCGTTGGGCACATTTAACACCTTACAACGAGAAACAGGTATTCCAGATTCGGCGCAATTTCTGTCAGTTGTGGGTGCATTTAATTACCGAGATGCGGCCACTCTCTGTGTTCCCTCTGATTGCATTGAGGGTAATTCAATCGATCAGCACACAGATTACATTGCTGATAACCTTGGAGCTATGTTGGATAAAAAGGCCGGGACTTTGGTGCTTTTTTCATCTCGGCGCCAAATGGAGGAGGTGGTCGATCGATTGGATACGGACGTGCAAAATATTAGCCTTGTTCAAGGCAAATACTCAAATCGTGAAATGGTCAGATTGCACAAAGAGCGGGTTGATCAGGGTAAAGCCAGTGTTTTAATTGGCTTGGCCAGTTTTGCTGAAGGCGTTGATCTGCCGGGTGATTATTGCAAACACGTGATCATCGCCAAATTACCCTTTATGGTGCCCGATGATCCTCTGCATGAAGCTCTGTCAGAATGGATTGAAGATAAGGGTGGTAATTCATTCTTTGATATAGCGCTTCCCATTGCTTCTTTGCGGCTGATACAAGCCTGTGGGCGCCTGCTGCGAACTGAAAGCGATACTGGAACAGTGTCAATTTTGGATAAGCGCTTGATCACCAAGCGCTATGGCGGACAATTAATCGATGCGCTGCCGCCGTTTAGACGACAGCTATAGGTTACTTTTTCTTGTCTTTTTTAGTGTAGGTTTTTTTCTTTTTCTTAAGCGGTGCACTACCGTCTTTTTTCATGCTTTTGCGTTTTGATGAATTGCCGCGATCAGCAGGCTTTCCCTTTTTAGGACCTTTTTTTGGCCTTGGTGATCGACTGGGCGCAGAGCTATCGCCGCCGTTGGCTACGCTGATATTAAGTGCCTTTGAACGCACTCGAGCCTTCTTAAGCGTTTTGAAAATCTCATCAGGCATGCCATCGGGAAGGTCTACCGTACTATAGTCGTCATGCAGAATAATCTGGCCAATATATTGGCTACTGATATCTGCTTCATTAGCAATGGCACCTACGATATTTGAAGGCTCAACATTGTCATTTTTACCGACTTCAAGACGATAGGTAAGCATAGGTACTTCATTGCCATCCTCGTCACGAATAATACGTTCAGATTTGGCTCTAGTTTTTTTAGGGCTGTTGTCTTTTGAAAAATTATCCTTAGTTTTTCTATCTCTTTTATGGCTGTCTCGATCTTTATTTTTGCCAGAGTTATCTTGGCGAGGCGCGACTATATTGTCTAGTTTAGGGAACAGTGGGCGCTCTTTTTGATTTTCATAGGTCAAAGCGGCAGCAATATCTGCCATATCTAAATCATTCTCTTCAGCATATTTAACAATCATTTCACGGAATTTATCCAAACGTGGCGTTTCAAGCGTCTTAGATAGTTGTTCAGTAAATTGTTGGATCCGCTGATCACTAACCTGCGCATTAGATGGCATAGTTAAAGGTGCGATGGTGCTTTTGGTGGTTTTTTCAATTGAACGCAACAAGCGAGTTTCTTTTGGGGTAATAAACAAAATTGCTTTACCCTCTCTGCCTGCACGGCCGGTTCGACCAATTCGATGGACATAGGATTCATTGTCGTAGGGAATATCAAAATTGATAACATGACTGATACGCTCTACATCAAGTCCGCGAGCGGCAACATCTGTCGCTACAACTACATCAATTTGACCGCGCTTAAGTTTACCAATAGTGCGCTCTCTTAAAGCCTGTGTAAGATCACCATTTAATGCGGCAGATGCAAATCCTCGAGCCTCGAGGCGTTCGGCAATATTTAAGGTCGAAGATTTGGTGCGCACAAAAATAATCATGCCATCAAATTGCTCTACCTCAAGAACACGGGTCAAAGCATCCATTTTTTGGTGAGCTTTAACAGTAACGTACTGCTGCTCAATTCTTTCAACGGTTTGAGTTTTACTTTTAATGCGAACCTGTTCAGCATCGCCAAGATATTTATCCGCCACACGCTTGATAGCGGCTGGCATGGTCGCTGAAAATAGTGCACGCTGACTTTCATCGGGAGTTTTTGACAGAATGGTTTCTACATCGTCAATAAAACCCATACGCAACATTTCATCTGCTTCATCTAAAACCAGTGATTTTACTTGGCTAAGATTTAGACTTTTACGCTTAAGATGATCCAGTATTCGACCTGGTGTACCAACAACTACCTGTGCGCCACGTTTTAAACCACGCAACTGACCACCAATATCAGCACCACCGTAAATTGGTAGTACATGAAAGCCTTTAATATGTTTGGCATAACTCTGGAATGCTTCAGCAACCTGTATCGCAAGCTCCCTTGTCGGGGTTAAGACTAGGATTTGCGGAGTCTTTTGCTTTTCATCAATTTTGCTGAGTAAAGGGAGGGCAAAAGCTGCGGTCTTACCCGTACCAGTTTGAGCAGTACCCAAAAGGTTTTTGCCACTGAGAAGTATTGGAATACTTTGTGCTTGAATGGGTGAGGGCTGTTCGTAACCCAAATTTTGAACAGCTTTTAGCACCGGTGCACTGATACCCAGTGATAGAAATTCGTTAGAAGACATGAAATTACCTTTGGTTATGCTCTCAACAGCGAGAGGTCGCGGAGTATACGCCTGTAGTAAACATTTTTATAGCTTAATCATTGTTATTATTAGCATTTCATGCGTTTTAGCTTCATTTCACTGTTAAATAGATGTAAAAAAGTGAACAAAAATTCACAATAAGCGTAAATATCAAAACAAAGGTAACAATAACCGCCATATACAGACTAACTATGTTAAATTACCTGCATCTTAAGCGGTTTAAGGTCTTTTTGGAGTAAGCATGAGTTTAGAAGATAATCGAAGAGAATATGATTACGGCAATTTAAGTCGTGACTCGCTGCTGAATGATCCATTTTGCCAATTTGATCTATGGATGAATCAAGCGATTGAATCTCAGATACAAGACCCAACTGCAATGAGCATAGCCACTGTAGATACTGAGGGTCAGCCTTGGCAACGAATGGTATTACTGAAGCAGTTCGATTCTAATGGTTTTGTTTTTTATACCAATTTAGAAAGTCGCAAAGCAATGGATATAAACAACAACCCCTGTGTTTGTCTGCATTTTCCTTGGCTGCAGTTAGACCGTCAAGTGACAGTTGCTGGGCGAGCTATGCCTCTATCTGATAGTGATGTGAAAAAGTATTTCTTAAGTCGACCTGTAGAAAGTCAGTTAGCTGCATGGGCCTCAAAGCAAAGCAGTGTTATAAGCTCAAGGCAGGTTTTAGAGCAGCAGTATAGTGACATCAAAGAAAAATTTTCCACGGGCGAAATACCATTGCCAGATTTTTGGGGTGGGTACCGAGTAGTGCCGACTGAAATTGAGTTTTGGCAGGGCGGTGAAAAGCGCCTTCATGACAGGTTTCGCTATTGTTTAAATCAAGATAGCTGGGAAATATCTCGCCTATCCCCCTAATAATCTATTGCGAGAATAACAAAACAGCGTACACCCTCCGGGGTAACCACCTCTACCTCATCGTCCACAGATTTTCCTATCAGTGCTCGTGCCATGGGTGAATCTATGCTTATCCAATGTTGTTCACTATCTATTTCATCTGAGCCAACTAGACGCATGCGTTGAGGTTGTGCATGGGGATTATCTTGATCTTCAAGCGTTATCCAAGCGGCGAAAAATACTTTTGAAGTATCTCTGGGTTTATCCTCAACAATGGTGGCATCTTCAAGTCGCTTGGATAGGTAGCGTACACGGCGATCAATTTCTCGCAAACGACGCTTACCATAAATATAGTCGCCATTTTCCGAGCGATCACCATTTTTTGCCGCCTCATGCACCACCTGAGTGACCTGAGGGCGCTCGACTTTCCACAGTTGACGCACTTCAGCGCGCAATTTAGCCGCACCATCAGCGGTAATGTAGGGTGAGCTTTTTGGGCTGGGCGGTCGATAGCGCGACATATTTAATCCTCTTTTGCTAGATCAAATACAGCGGTATAGAAGGCGAACTCAGATTCCATGGCTCGAATAATATTTTCCGATTTTCTAAAACCGTGGCCCTCGTCAGCGAATTCAACATAAACCACATCAATGCCCTGTTTTTTAAGGCTGTTGACCATTAATTCCGCCTGATTCGGGGGCACAACCTTGTCTTCTAAACCCTGTAGAAAAATAACCGGACAATTGAGTTGCTGTATATGATTGATGGGAGAGCGTTGCCGATAAACCTCTTTTTGTTCAGGGTAGGGGCCGACTAATTTATCCAAATAGCGCGATTCGAATTTATGAGTGTCGCTAACTAAGGTTTCAAGATTGCCAATACCATACAGGCTAGCGCCTGCCTTAAAGGTGTCGGTAAAGGTAAGGGCAGATAACACAGTATAGCCACCCGCACTACTGCCGCGAATAATACAGCGTTCAGGGTCAATCTTTTTTTGAGCGGTTAAATACTTAACCGCGAACTGCGTATCCTCAATATCAGCCGAGCCCCAAGCACCATTTAACGCATTGCGATAATCTCTCCCAAACCCGGTACTGCCACGATAATTGATATCTACTACGGCAAAGCCGCGATTGGTCCAGTACTGGATTTTTAGATTTAAACTGCAATCAGTGGCTCCGGTAGGGCCGCCGTGACAGATAGTAATCAGTGGGGGTAATAGTTTATCGTTGCCACAGTGTTGACTGTTGGTTGGTGGATAAAAGAAAGCCTGTACCGATGAATTATCTGCCGTTGCAAAGTTAATTGATTCAGGTATAGCTAGGTTTCCCTGTTCAATATCTAGACCTGAGGGAGAATAAATCGACGCTACTTTACCCTGTTGTGAAACAGCAACAATCTCATCGGCAATATCGGGCGCACCAGCGATCATATACAGACTATCTTTGTGGCAACAGGCGGCGTGCATAGACCTATAAGGACAGGGCACATGATGTAATTTTGCCTTGGCAATATCCACATAGCCGCAATGCCAAATACCCTGCTCGGTCCATAGGCAAGCTATGGTATTGCTATCAATAAAGTCATAGGTCGACATGCCAAATTGCCATAGAGGTGTGGCAAATTCAGCGGGCATCTGCATAATAATGCCATTTTCAGCAGAATAGATATTCCACCAATTATTTCGATCAGAAACATAATAGAGTTGGTTGTCAGGAGACCACTGAGGTTGGAAAATAGCCTCATCGCCATTGCTTCCTGCTATTAACCGTTGATTAACAAGACCCTGTTGTTGAATATCTGCACAGTACAGTTCAGTACTATCCCATGGCATATTGGGATGATTCCACTGAATCCAACTGAGTGTTTTGCCGTCTGGACTTATTCTTGGGTAGGCGTAAAAATCCGCTCCCCTTGCAAGGGGGGTTAGCTGCGCATTGGCCTCTTTAAGTGAAATGCCCACCAAGTAATTTTCTGGTTCCGAGCTGTTGTTATGCTGTTCGCAGACCGCTATTAAACGATTATTTTCCCTATCAAATATAAGATCGGCAAAGCGTGGCCCAGTCTCAGTAATGGGCGTAGGGATTTTTGTGCCAATTATTTGCTGATAAATACGCTGATCCGATGCATTAACAAAGTAGATGATATTTTCAGTCAGTGTATAAGCCATGCCACCATATTCATGCACTCGACTGTAATGGCTAAAGGGTGGTGGAATAAGGTCGATAATTAACCCATCAGGGTTGCGTCCCATAATGACATTTCTGCCGTCTTCATTGGGGCGACTCTCTACCCAGGTCAGCAATGTATTATTTGATTGGATATGATTTATTTTAGGTGCCGCGCTAGCGACTATATCTGCGCTGATTGATGAGGGCCAAGTGCCAAATGGCAGAGTGATTTTAGACGTCATAATGCTAGCCGCCAGCCAATTTAACCTGGTAACCCATTTTATCCAGTTGTTGTTTTAGCTTGTCGCGATGGTCACCCTGAATTTCAATAACACCGTCCTTGACAGTGCCACCGGTGGAGCAAACTTTCTTAAGCTGTTTAGCAAGGGCTTTTAACTTATCGGAATCCACATCAAAACCACTAACAGTGGTTACTCCCTTGCCTTTGCGACCTTTGGTTTCACGGCGAATGCGAATAATGCCATCGGTTTGTATCTTTGGGCTTAGTTCGCTCTGCGGTTTAATACGACCAGTTTCCGTGGAGTAAACAAGATGTGAGTCTTTATTTGGCATTAATAGGTCTCAAATATTGGATGATTTATGGATTATTACTAATTTTACTTATTTAATCATCATTTAAACCTTACCTTTTTACTATTTAAGTGGTTTAAATTGACTACGATAACTTAAGGCCTCTTGATATTGTGCAATATCTGGAATTTCCAATGCAGATAAATCAGCGATACTTCGAGCCACTTTTAGTAATCGATGGTAGCTCCTCGCCGAAAGACTTTATGTGGCTATAGCTTTTTCCAAAAAATTTTGTTGTTGTGAGTTCAATGGGCAAACTTTTTTTAATTGATGGTTGTCGAGCCGAGCATTTACGATTCCCTGTCTGTGTATTTGAATGTCTCGAGCCGTACATACACGTTGCCGTATATCCAAATTTGTTTCTACTTTTTGACTCGTTTTACCTTGAATTAGTTGACGATTATCAATGCTATTTACGGGAATATGTAGATCAATTCGATCCAAGATAGGGCCGGATATTTTGCTTTGGTAACGCGCTATTTTTTCTGCTCTGCAATCACAACGTTGGCTTCCTAAATAACCACAGGGACAGGGTTTCATTGCGGCTATTAGCTGAAATTGAGCCGGGAAGGTAAGCTGTACAGCAGCGCGAGATATATTGATTTCCCCCGACTCTAGAGGTTCGCGCAACATCTCTAATACAGATAGATGAAATTCTGGCAATTCATCGAGAAATAAAATCCCTTGATGGGCAAGAGAGATTTCACCAGGTAGCGGTGAGCTGCCACCACCGACAATAGCAACTGCAGAGGCGCTATGATGTGGCGAGCGAAACGGTCGCCGAAGTAGGTTTTCGCTGTTGTCTTTTCGGCTAAGAGAGTGAATACAAGCAACTCTAAGCGCTTCTTTTTTAGTTAATGTTGGCAAAATTCCCGCCAGTCGACTGGCGAGCATAGACTTGCCTGTTCCCGGAGGGCCAAATAAAAGTATGTGATGGCCGCCACAAGCAGCTATTTCAAGTGCGCGTTTAGCTTGATTCTGTCCAATTACTTCTTGCATTTCGGGGTAGTTCACGGCTGAAGAGGTGAGCTTGTTCTTCCAAGGAGCAATAAGTTGTGTCTCAAACAGGTGTGCTGAAACTTCTAGTAAGTTGTTTGCTGCCAGAATGGTAATTGGTTCAACCAATAATATTTCATTAGCATTTTGTTGGCTTGTAATCAGTTGCTTTTTAGCTTCTGCGCAAGCTATTGCTGAAGGTAAAACTGCCTCTATTCCCCGCAGTTCTCCCGACAATGCAAGCTCGCCAATAAACTCATAGTCTAGTAGGGGTTGTTTGGGTACTTGATCGGATGCAGCCAAAATGCCAATCGCAATAGCGAGGTCAAAGCGACTCCCGCCTTTGGGAAGTTCTGCGGGTGCTAAGTTAACGGTAATACGACGGTTGGGGAATTCAAACTTTGAATTTAAAATAGCGCTGCGAACGCGATCTTTGCTCTCTTTTACAGCAGCTTCGGGTAAGCCAACTATATTAAAAGCGGGTAAACCATTTGAGAGGTGAACTTCAACCGTCACAAGAGGGGCTTGTAGCCCTAGCTTGGCTCGGGTATTAACTGTAGAAAGCGACATCCATTGTCCCTAGAGTATATAAAAAGCAGTGTTACTATGTATTTTCTAGTGCTTCCTCAAGTTTAGTTATCTGTGCTTCAAGTTGCACAATTTTTTCTCTTGATCGAGCGAGCACAGCTTTTTGTGCATCAAATTCTTCTCTTGATACAATATCAAGCTTGTCGAAAAGATGGTTTATCCCAGCCTGAAGGTAAACCATCGCCTCTGTATTAAGCGCTTGTGAACCAGTCATGGCCTGATTAAGTTGGTCTTTTAATTGTTGGTAGAAGTGTTCTGGTTTCATAGTTCAATATTCCTCAATTCATTAACTTTAGCAAAATTGCCAATCTATATCATGAAGTTTTTCAACTAACCAAATAGGTGCTTAGGGTGTTTATATTTGTACCATTTTGGTGCATTTTGATGATTTCAAGTGTTTCAGAAGCCATTTCTTTTTGGGATTTTTGTGTAAATTGGTATTTTTTGGGTTACTTAAAGTATTTTTTAAAAAGTTGGCACGCTAAATGCATTGACCTTTGTGCGTATTGAAAAACATACATTTAAAACGCATTTAAATCTTGGGAGATTTAAACAAAGAACTCCTTACTGGTGAAATTGAGCAATATCCAATTTTAATTTCACCAGTAGAAGTTTTAATTTAGTTTAAAAAAGATGAGCGCATAAGTTGCTCAATGGAGAATTTCAATGAAAATGGTTACGGCAATAATAAAGCCTTTCAAGCTCGATGAAGTACGAGAGGCTTTAGGTGAGCTTGGTGTGACAGGCGTCACTGTTACCGAAGTAAAAGGATTCGGGCGTCAAAAAGGGCATACAGAGCTCTATAGAGGTGCTGAATATGTGGTGGATTTTCTACCCAAAGTAAAGGTTGAAGTTGCTTTATCGGATGAACTTGTTGATCCGGCAGTTGAAGCAATTACAGCGGCTGCTCAAACCGGAAAAATCGGCGACGGCAAAATTTTCATAACCAATACTGAACAAGTAATCCGAATCCGTACCGGCGAAACCGGTGCCGAAGCGATTTAAT
>JBMZEV010000009.1:0-30995 GCA_049615065.1 Porticoccaceae bacterium
GTTAAAAATAAAGCCGATAGCCCTACAAAAAATACATCGCCCAACCTTAAATCAACAGGTACATAGTCAATGGGATAAATTGAAGTATTTAATAGCGGCGCACCCAGAATGCCTTCAATAAATACCACTAAATCAGCAACCCAATAACAACCCAATACCCCAATAATGACTCCAACGGAGATACCAACCAGCGCTATAAGTAATCCCTGAATAAGGAAAATATTAACCACTTGCTGCTTAGATACACCCATGGTCTGCAAGATGGCTATATGTTTACGCTTATTAAGAACCATCATCATCAGCATGGAAATAACATTAAATGCCGCTATACCTACAACCAGAAAAACCAATAGAGCGACCATGTTTCTTGAGAGCTGTATGGCTTGATATAGGTTGCCGTGGGTTTGAGTCCAATCCGCAGAACTAAAGCCATAAGGAAGTTGACTTAAAATACGATTAGCCGTAATTCTAGACTGAAAAAGGTCGTCGAGCTGGACTCTAAAACCATAAACCTCACCGCCATTACCCGCCATAACAGCCGCTTGGTTAAGCGACACTATGCCGAGCATTTGATCGACCTCAGTTTTGGTGGCAAAAACACCAGTAAGCACTAGAGCAAACACCTTAGCCCGGCTGTTTGTATCAGAGGGCAATATAAGGTTGATAGTTTGGCCTAAGGATAAGTTGAGCGAATCGATAATTGGCTGTGTCAGCAACAATTCACCATCCGCTGGAATAGTTAAATTTGCATTATTGAGAACAGTTTTCAAGCCCTTGGGTAAAATAGCCTGATCTAAACCCATAAGCTGTATGGGCCGAGTATTATTTTTTGAAATAACAATCCCTTCTACCCTATTAAAAGGCGTTACTTCCTTAACATTAGGCACCGTAGTTATTAGTTGGCGTTGGGACTGCCAATCAAGAATAGCGTTGGAATGTGTAATTTGCACATGTGGCACAACAGACAGGATGTGCTCGCGCATCTCGCGATCAAAACCATTCATCACTGATAGCACTAAAACTAACAAGCCAACCCCCAGTGACAACCCCGATAGTGCTAGCAATGAGATAAAAGAAACTAATCTGCTCTTGTGAGCGCCAGATGAAAAATATCTCAGGCCGATAAATAGAGGTAAATTTCTAATCAAGACTGGGCCCCAAAACACCATCCACAAGACTGATGGTTCGATCTAATTGCTGTGCAATGTGCGGATCATGAGTAACAACCACGAAACTTATCTTAAGCTCCTCATTAAGCTCTAATAACAGTTTTAAGACCGATTCCGCTGTCTTGGGATCAAGATTACCTGTAGGCTCGTCCATTAGCACCAAAGAGGGTTTACGGGCCAATGCTCTCGCTATAGCAACACGCTGACGCTCGCCACCTGATAGCTCTGATGGTCGATGATGTAATCTCTCCGCCAATCCAACTCTCGCCAATAGTTCTTTTGCATAGCGCTCAGTATCTTTGCTATCACCAGCGATTAAACTTGGCAGGCATACATTTTCAAGCGCAGTAAACTCATCCAGTAAATGGTGGAATTGGTATACAAAACCTATATGTTGATTGCGCCATGCAGCGCGCTGGCTAGGGTCAAGGGCTGCCCAATCCTTTCCCTTCAGCACAACTGAACCTTGGCTAGGATTATCTAGTCCACCCATTAAATTTAATAATGTTGACTTGCCAGAACCAGAGACCCCAATAATAGCTAACTTTTCGCCCTGAGCTATCTCGAGGTCAATACCTTTGATTACACGGAGGACAGCGTCTGAATCTCCCTGCTGGTAGTCGCGATGTAAATTTGTTGCCTTTAAAATGGCTTTATTGGTCATATCTAAGTGCCTCCGCCGGCAATACTTGACCGGCACGCCAAGCGGGATAGAGAGTTGATACAATACTGATAACTATAGCTCCAGCAGCAACCAGTAGAATATCTGTAAATATCAGTGTGCTGGGTAGTGAGTTAATCATAAACACCGCCGGATCGAAAATATGCGAGCCAGTAAGCTGTTCAATAAAGGCTACAATATCGCCAATAAAATAAGCAATTATACAACCCAAAACCAAGCCTAAGGCCACGCCAAATATTCCTATAGCAGAGCCCTGAATAATAAATATCTTTACAATTTGATCAGATCTGGCACCTAGGGTCCGCAACACTGCAATATCTTTGCGTTTATCCGCAACCATTAGCACCAAACAGGCAATAATATTAAATGCCGCAACAGCGATAATTGCGGACAAAAGCAAGCCTACAACTAGCTTTTCCATTCGCATAGCCTGAAAAAGCGTTGCCATTTGCTCGGACCAACTTTCAATAATCATTGTTTGTGGTAAATTTGGCGCTATAAAGTCAACAACGCCATGAGCTAAAAAGGGGTTGTTTAACACCAATTGTAAGCCTTGATAATTACCTCCCAATTGAAATAACTTTTGTGCATCAGCTTGGTTAATATAGGCAGTGGTCGCGTCTACTTGAGCGCCTACCTCAAATAACCCTACAACCTGCATCCTCTTTAAACGCGGAAAAGTTCCTACAGGGGTTACCGACAGTTTTGGCAATATAACTTCAATACTATCGCCCAACCCGACACCTAGACTCCTTGCCACTTGACTACCTAACAAAATGCCATAATTTCGCGGCTTTAACTGAGTTATATTACCGATCAACATATTGTCGGATAGCAACTTGGCTGATGACCAGGAGACATCTATTCCTTTTAACAGAACAGCCTGCTGACGAGAACTATTTGACAACATGGCATAGTTTTCAAGAATCGGTATTACTGCCGATATTCTGGAGTCAATACTAGTTAATTGTGTAGATAATTGATCAAATCGTTGTGGGTTAATACTGTTATCATGTTTTATAGAAATATGAGGTATAACATTTAGCAATCGCTGTTTAATTTCACGATCAAACCCATTCATAACAGACAGCACAACGATTAATGTCATAACACCAATGGCCATTGCACAAAATGAAAAACCAGAGATAAACGACAAAAAACCTTCTTTGCGCTTACTTAGGGCGTATCGAATACCAATATAGAATGATAGATTTGATTTCATGCACAGATTAAACAGCAAAGCCTGTAAGGGTACAACTCTCAGGCAAATCTAATGTGTTATTTTAAAAAATTAACGGCAATGCTTTAGAGACTATGCGCGACGGCTCTCACGACTCACTCTATTTAATCCATTGAGCGCGGCAACCCTATAGGCTTCTGCCATAGTTGGGTAGTTAAATGTGGTGCGCAAGAAGTAATTTATACTATTGGCCTCACCCTCTTGATTCATAATTGCTTGACCAATATGAATAATTTCAGCTGCTTCGGCACCAAAGCAATGGATACCTAGGATTTCTAGGGTTTGCTGATGGAAAAGAATTTTTAGCATGCCTACTTCTTCTTCCGAAATATGCGCTCGAGCAAGGTCTTTAAAATAGGCACAACCCATTTCATAAGGAATCTTTTGCTCGGTTAATTCTGTTTCGGTTTTACCCACATAGCTAATTTCGGGGATAGTCCAAATACCTGTGGCAACATCTTCAACTCGATATTTGTCAGGCGTGTCACACATATGTGATGCAGCAAAACGACCTTGATCGTAGGCGGCTCCAGCAAGTGCCGGCCAGCCAATCACATCGCCGGCTGCATAAATATGAGGAACTGCCGTCTGGTAGTCACTGTTGACCTTTATTTGTCCACGCATATCAGACTCAAGACCGATATTTTCAAGTCCTAGGTCATAGGTATTACCGGTGCGACCGTTAGACCATAAAAGCGCATCACCATGAATACGTTTTCCAGATTTAAGCACTAGGGTGACACCGTTATCCGTGGTTTCAACGCGCTCATATTCTTCATTGTGACGAACGCTTACACCCAGATCTCGCAGGTGATAACTTAGGGCATCAGAAATTTCATCATCGAGAAAACTCATTAACCATTCACGTGTATTGACCAAATCAACACGTGCATCTAAACCAGCAAAGATAGAGGCATATTCACAACCAATCACACCAGCGCCATAGATTATGACATTGAGTGGCGAGTGATCGAGGGAAAGAATAGTATCACTATCAAAAACCAGAGGATGATTAAAATCAATATCCTCAGGATGGTAGGGTCTAGAACCAGTGGCTATAAGGAAATTTTTACCGTAAATGGTTAACAGATTTCCAGAGGCATCCTTGACAACAACTTCATTGGGGTTGATAAATTTAGCTCTACCCACATGAATTTTCACGCGATTTCTGGCGTAGCCCTTTGTCCTTCCTTCAACTTGCTTGGTAATAACATCTTCAGCAGCTTTCATTACTTCTGGAAAAGAAAACCAACGGGGATCACCAACAGAGCGAAACATCGGCATGGTATTGTATTGCACCATTCGGCGAACGGAATGCCTTAAAGCCTTAGAGGGAATAGTCCCAAGGTGGGTACAGCCGCCACCAGGCTCTGCTCGGTCATCGATTACAGCGACGCTTAAGCCCTGTTTTACGGCATTCATAGCAGCACCCTCTCCCGCCGGACCACTACCAATAACAACCAGGTCATAAGAGAAATCTGCCATTACTATTCCTTATTTTTCATATCAGCTGCGTTTGTATATAAAGGTTTTGCCGTGTTAGATATTTCATCGCACTTATTGGGATCATCGCCACATATTTCACAGGTGTAATCATCCTCACCAAGAGCAGCGGCAACGCCACCACAGGATCCAGATATTGGCTTTTTACCCATCAAAACCCCTATCGCCATAATAGAGATTAGAAATATAAAACCTATGACTGCAAATAAGATATCTAACACTTGGTAATAACCTATTAAATTTAATGCATAGACAAGTCAAAGCTCGCGCTCGACTTGGACACAAATTCTTCGTTCTCTCTCACTAGCATGTAAGCTGCTAAATTCAGCTTATTTGCCAATGCTAAACCCTGCTCAGCACCAATTACTGAAAAAGCAGTAGCCCATGCATCTGCTTCGGCACAGGAGGGAGATAGCACTGTGACCGAGGCTAAATTGTGATCGATCGGCATGCCTGTTTTTGGATCGATAGTGTGTGAGTAGCGAACACCATCTTTCTCAAAATAATTTCTATAATCACCAGAGGTTGCCACAGCAATATCAGTAATATTAATTACCCGATCAACCTCTGCAAATAATTGCGGCAACTCCATAGCTATTCGCCATGCAATGCCATCAGAATTGAAACCGCTAACGCGAATCTCACCTCCAATCTCTACCAAATAATCAGGTAAAGCGAGCATCTCCAATAAATTTGCTACCCTATCAACCGCATAGCCCTTAGCCACTGCGGACAAATCCAACGCAACAGATTTAGTTTTTGACAATGTCTGCTCTTTAAGCACAACAGAATCAAAGCCTATTTTCGCTTGAGTCAGCGCTATGGTTTCAGATGAGGGGATAGAATCATGCCTTTCACCCGGACCAAAGCCCCATAAATCCACAAGTGGACCTATGGTTGGATCAAAAGCACCGTTGCTTAATTGCCATATTTTTTGGCTGATTTCCACAACCTCGGCAAATTCTTGAGAAATAGTCATAGTCTGGCCAATTGGCAGGCGATTAAACTGACTAATTTCTGAATCCTTTTTATAGGTAGACATTGAATTATCTACCTTAGAGAGTAGCCGCTCGATTTGCTGCTCTAAGTCTTCAGGGGGTAACTGGTCTGCTACAATTGTAATGTGGTAACTAGTACCCATTTTAGTTCCCGAGATATTTAAAACCTCAGGTTTATTGCTGCAACCACTAAGTACAAGTATAACTAAAACAAATACAGAGCGCCATGAGGCAAACAACGTAGTTTGCCCTAGGCTACTCACGATGGGGAATCTAGCCACCAAAATCATCAAGCATAATATTTTCAGGCTCGACACCCAAATCTTCCAACATCTTAATAACTGCTGCATTCATCATCGGGGGCCCACACATATAAAACTCACAATCTTCTGGCGCCTCGTGATCTTTAAGGTACTGTTCATAAAGCACATTATGAATAAAGCCTGTAAGGCCATCCCAGTTATCTTCTGGCTGAGGATCAGACAGAGCTAGGTGCCAGTCAAAGTTTTCATTCTCCGCCGCTAGCTGGTCGTATTCTTCATCATAAAAACATTCTTTTAGCGATCTCGCACCATACCAAAAACTAATTTTACGATCAGAATTAATACGCTTAAGTTGATCGAATATATGCGATCTCATTGGCGCCATACCTGCACCACCACCGATAAACACCATTTCTGCTTTAGTCTCTTTGGCAAAGAACTCACCAAATGGTCCATAAACGGAAATCTTATCACCCGGCTTTAAGTTAAATACATAGGATGACATCTTGCCTGGTGGAATGTCGGTAGAGCCTGGAGGTGGACTGGCAATACGAATATTGAACTTAACAACGCCCTTCTCTTCCGGGTAGTTAGCCATTGAATAGGCACGGATAAGAGGCTCTTTAACTTCAGATGTGTACTGATAAAGACCAAAGCGTTCCCAATCACCCTTATACTGCTCTTCGACATCAAAGTCTGAGTACTTAACCACATGTGGTGGGCATTCTAACTGCACATAACCACCAGCTCTAAAGTCTACGTTTTCACCTTCAGGAAGACGCAGGGTCAATTCCTTAATAAACGTTGCAACATTTGGGTTTGACTCAACAGTACATTCCCAGCGCTTTACACCAAATACTTCTTCTGGAACCTCGACTTTCATATCCTGTTTAACGGGCGCCTGACAAGACAATCTCCAACCTTCATTGGCCTCTCTTCGGGTAAAGTGTGCCTCTTCAGTTGGCAGCATTGAACCACCACCGTCAGACACAACACATTTACATTGAGCACAGCTACCACCACCACCGCAGGCAGATGGTAAAAATAAGCCCGCATTGGAAAGTGTCTGTAAAAGTTTATCGCCGGCAGGAACAGTGATTGTCTTTTCGCCGTTAATTTCGATATTTACATCACCAGAAGCAACTAGCTTGCTGCGAGCGGCAAGAATAAAGGCTACAAGCGCTAGGATCACAACTGTGAACATGGCTACGCCTAGGATAATTTCAGTCGTCATACTGCTTTAATTCTCCAATATTTATAGGTCAATGCCGCCAAACGACATAAAGCCTAAGGAAATCAAACCTACGGTAATAAATACAATCCCTAAACCCTGAAGACCGTCGGGGATGTCACTATATTTTAGCTTTTCACGAATACCTGCCAGAACTGCAATAGCAAGGGCCCAAGATGTACCAGATCCAATACCGTACACAACACTTTCAGTAAAGTTATAGCCACGCTCTGCCATTAACAGCGAACCACCCAAAATAGCACAGTTTACTGTGATCAAAGGCAAGAAAACGCCAAGCGCGCTATAGAGTGCCGGTACGTATTTATCCAATACCATCTCTAGAATTTGAACTAAGGCTGCAATAACGCCAATAAAGCATAAGTAGACCAAGAAGCTGAGGTTAACATCTGAAAGTCCAGCCCAAGCTAAGGCACCATCGGCAAGCAAATAGTTTAAAAGCAAGTAATTTACGGGTACGGTAATCGTTTGTACCACAATAACTGCTATTCCAAGACCAATGGCAGCATTCACTTTTTTAGATACTGCAATAAAGGTACACATACCTAAAAACAAGCTAAGTGCAATATTATCGATAAAAATCGATCTAACGAGTAAACTTAGATAATGTTCCATTAGGCAACCTCACTCTTGCGGCTATTCGCGGTAATCTTAAAGTCCGGTTTTTCGACCTGCTCAGTTTTCCAAACACGCAGTGCCCAGATAAACAGACCAATCAAGAAGAACGCACTAGGGGGCATCAACATCATACCGTTGGCAACATACCAACCACCCTCAGTACTGACTGGTAATACCTGAATACCCCAGATTTTACCAGCACCAAATAACTCTCGAATAAAGGCTAACAGCATCAAAATCACGCTGTATCCAAGACCATTACCAATACCATCATATAAACTCGGTAACGGCGGATTTTTCATAGCAAAGGCTTCACAACGACCCATCACAATACAGTTGGTAATAATAAGACCAACAAACACTGAAAGCTGCTTGCTGATATCATAGGCAACGGCTTTTAGCACCTGATCTACCATAATTACCAATGAAGCAATGATCGTCATTTGAACGATAATACGAATGCTATTTGGAATATGATGACGAATCAAAGAAACAAAAAGGTTTGAGAAAGCCGACACCGTGGTTAGCGCCAAACACATAACAAAGGCAACTTTCATACTTGTAGTTACAGCTAGAGCGGAACAGATACCCAATATCTGTAATGCAATAGGATTATTGCTTGCTATTGGCTCGAGTAAGATATCTTTAGTCTTTGACATCTATTACGCCTCCCCTGTTTTAAGATTTTCAATAAAAGGTTTAAACCCTTGATCACCCAACCAATACTTCACTAGATTATCAACACCCTTAGTAGTAAGCGTTGCGCCGGCGAGACCATCAATTTGAGAATCTGCACCATCTCGCGCGCTATCCACCTTACCTTTAATCACTTGGAGTACTAGGGCATCATCTTTATAGGCACTCTTACCAATCCAGCTAGCTTTCCACTTAGGATTATCTACTTCACCACCAAGACCAGGAGTTTCGGTATGCTCATAAAAACCAATACCTGCAACAGTTTGTAAATCCGACTCAAGGGCAATAAAGCCATAGAGGGTTGACCATAGACCATAGCCTTTAATTGGCAGGATTACCTTTTCTATTCCAATTTCATTTTCGACAATATATACCTTAGCAAAATTAGCTCGGCGCTTAATTTTTGCTATATCTTCGGACGCACTTAAAGCAGTAGATAGCGCTGGGTCAGCTGATGCTTTTCGCTGATCGTATGCATCAGCATCGATTTCGTTGGTATAGGTACCGGTCTCCAAATCAACCAGTCTGACACTGATTTTTTCAAATTGAGTTTCTACATCAACGCCCTCTTGTAATAGCCCAGCAGAAGCTAAGATATTGGTTTTTAAATCAAGTAGCTTGTTGGCTTCTTGGGCGGGGCGAAGAGAAACCGCAGCACCGGACACAACCACAGCGCAAACAATACATAGGGTCAATGCAACAGTGAATGTTTTAGTAACAGATTCATTAGCCACGTGCTAGTCTCCTCTTGATATTGGACTCAACCACATAATGATCAATTAATGGCGCAAAAAGATTGGCAAAAAGAATAGCTAGCATCATGCCTTCTGGAAATGCAGGATTAACCACTCGAATAAGAATAACCATAACGCCAATTAATAAACCGTAGATATATTTACCGGTGTTTGTCATTGAGGCAGACACTGGATCAGTGGCCATAAAGATGGCACCAAAGGCAAAACCACCGATGACCCAATGCCAGTAGAATGGCAAAGCAAACATCGGGTTTGTCGATTCAATACTATTAAATAAGTATGACATTGCGGCAGAGCCTACTAAAACACCGCCAATAATCCGCCAAGATGCAATTTTCATAGCAATCAATACTGCTGCACCGATTAGGATTGCCAGCGTCGATGTCTCACCGATTGAACCATGAATCGTACCGACAAAAGAATCCATCCAAGTGGCAGTTTGCGATAAAGCATTAACGCCATCTGCAGCAGCTATAGAGAGCATAGTGGCGCCAGTATAGCCATCGACAGCAGTCCAGACCATATCCCCACTCATGTAAGCAGGATAGGCAAAATACAAGAATGCTCTGCCAGTTAGCGCAGGGTTGAGGAAATTCTTACCAGTACCACCAAAAATTTCTTTACCAATAACAATACCAAAACTAATACCAACGGCAACCATCCATAGTGGAAGGTCTGGCGGGCAACACAGAGCAAACAGCACTGAAGTGACAAAGAAGCCTTCATTTACCTCATGCCCACGAATACTAGCAAATAGGACTTCCCAAAAACCACCAACAACAAAGGTTGTAACGTAAATAGGAATAAAATATGCGGCACCATGGACCATATTGTCCCATACGCTGTTGGCGTCATAGCCTGCTAGCAAACCTATAAAGATACCGCGAAGACCCTCTTGGCTCGCCATACCCATATCAGCCATAATATTGTTAGCTTGGAAACCAATATTCCACATACCAAAAAACATGGTCGGGAAAGTACAGAGCCAAACGGTAATCATTACGCGTTTTAGATCAATGTTATCTCTTACATGTGAACTGTTTTTTGTCACATCAGAAGGCTTAAACAAACCAGTATCAATTGCTTCAAAAAGAGCATACCAGCCTTGCCACTTGCCACCTTTCTTAAAGTTAGGCTCTAATTTATCAAGGAATTTACGCATGTGGATTAACCCTCCTTCTCAATTCTAGTGAGGTTTTCACGCAGGATCGGACCATATTCATACTTACCGACACAGACATAGGTATATAAGCCCACATCGTCTTCATCAAGTTCCAAACAGCCCAATTTTTGCGCCATTTCTGTATCACCGACGATTAGAGATCGCAATAATTGAACAGGCAATATATCCAGTGCAGTAACGTTCTCATAGCCACCTACAGGAACCATGGCACGCTCACTACCGTTGGTACTAGATGTCATATTAAAAAGCTTTCTCTTGAGACCGCCTGCAAAAATTGGGAGTGCAGAATGTTTGTTGAAACCAGCTCGAAGATAATGCAAAAATTCTCGCTCACGACCCTCGCGAATCACTGAGACTTGGTTATGATAACGACCAAGATAAGCAAAATTACCAGTAGCAGTTCTGCCACTTAAAACTGAACCAGAAATTATACGATTTTCTTCATTAACAAGCTCACCAATCACCAGTTGATTTAGGTTTGCACCCAATATAGTACGGATTAGACGCGGCTCTGACACTTGGGGGCCGCCTAGGGCAACTACGCGACGATTATCAATTTCACCGGTGGTGAATAGCGCACCGATAGCAATAACATCTTGGTAATTAATAGTCCAAACTGTTTTATCGGCGCTTACTGGATCTATATAGTGAATATGTGTTCCAGCAAGACCTGCAGGATGCGGGCCAGAGAAATGGTAAACTTCTGCATTCTCAGCTGTTACAGATGAGTTAGTCTCAACACAAAGATTAACTGAACCCTCAGTTAATTTTGAGATCACTGTAAGACCATTAGCAAAGTCTTGTTGACGCTCTGCAATAATAACCTGGGGATTCGCTGCCAATGGATTAGTATCCATGGCATTAACAAAAATTGACGCTGGCGCACTATCAATGGCAGGCACTTTTGAATAGGGTCGCGTCTTAAAGCTTACCCACTGCCCTGAATTAACTAGAGTATCGGCAATCTCCTCACGACTTAGACTAGATAGCTTATCAGCATCAAAACAAGGGAAAGTTATTTTTTCATCACCGTCGACATCAATAACCAACGACTGAAAAACTCTTCTCTCGCCACGGTTAATCTCAACCACAGTGCCAGACGAAGGAGATGTAAATCGAACACCTGGATTCTTTTTATCAGTAAACAGTAACTGACCTTTACTAACACTGTCCCCTACTTTTACTTCCATGGTGGGTTTCATACCATGAAAATCAGAGCCAATAATAGCTATTTGACTAGTTTTAGGGCCATCGTGGATGTCTTGCTTTGGCGCACCTGTTATAGGCAGGTCCAGTCCGCGGCGAACTTTTATCATAGGAAATACCATTGACGAGATTAAAAACATTTCAAGAACGAATATGTGAAATACGCCAAACAGTCTTGACCCTATTCACACAGTACTCAAAAACATCTATTTGCACTGACCAAACTACGAAATTAAATTCGAGTAGTGCGGCCAACATTTTCGCGCGGGAGTATAATCTTCTTAGGGTTTTGATGCCAGTTTAACGGTCAAAAATAGTCGATTTTTCGAATATTTTTTATGTTTTTACCCGTCTAGGGTAAATAACCACTAAAAATCACCAATTATTACGCAGTGATCTTAGCGCAAGAAATACATCCTTTGCTGAAGGCTGAGCAGGGAAATCTGGTATCGACGATATTAAATTTTCGATAATTTCTGGGTTATCCAAGCGCATAAAACAGTTGATTTGTTTTTCCATCGCGATGGTAGTTACCAGAGGGTTATTAGTATCCTGCGTAATAACTCGATCAAGAAGCTTAGCTGCCTCAGTATTTCCTGGTTCTCTATCGAGAGTAAACTGCAAGTTATTAACTATATAGTCATGCCCAGGATAGATTTGTGTTTCATCGTTCAGCTTAGAAAAGATGTCACTGAAAGTGGCATAGAGCGCTTCGGGGTGACCACCGCCATGGCAGTTGCCTGCGCCAGCATTAAAGAGTGTATCACCACTAAATAACACCGGGATTTGAGTTTTTGATAAAAGGCATAAATGGCTCATGGTATGCCCTGGGGTATTTAAAACCTGTAATTCAACCCTGTTACCAACGGTGATGATCTCACCCCCACAAAGAGGAGTATCAATACCTGATATAGCATTACAAGCATCGGCATGAGCCAATAAGTTTGCTCCTGTCGCTTTTATCAGCGGCTGGTTTCCTTCTATATGATCATGGTGCTCATGAGTATTTAGTATATTGGTAATTTTCCACCCACGCTTTTGAGCTACATCCAAGCACTGCAGATGATTTAACGGATCAATAGCCAAAGCATCACCCGTCTCGGGGCAAGCTATAAGGTAATTAAAATTTCTCCAAGCGTTATTAGTCCAAATCTGCTCGATCAACATGGGAGGTACTTAGTAATTAATTATCAGTCTTCAGTAGGATAACGCTGCCAATCAACACCTGCAAACTTTTCAATACATCTGACAACCTGACAGCTATAACTAAACTCATTGTCGTACCAACAATAGATAACCACATTGTTGCCGGAAACGATTGTAGCTTCAGAATCGACTACGCTAGCCTGCCTAGACCCGACGAAATCTGTGGATACCGCTTCAGTAGAGACTGTATAGCCAATCTGTTGTTGATACTCACTATGCAGTGCCATATAACGCAGAAATTCATTGAGCTCTTCTCTGCTAGTTGACTGACTCAATTGTAAATTTAAAATCGCCATGGATACATTTGGTGTAGGCACTCTAATTGCACTACCCGTTAGTTTGCCCTCAAGTTCTGGAATGGCTTTTGCTACGGCTTTAGCTGCACCTGTCGAGGTTAAAACCATATTGAGTGCTGCACTGCGGCCCCTCCGATCACCGCAATGGTAATTATCAATAAGATTTTGATCATTAGTGTAGGCATGCACAGTCTCAACATGGCCCTGCTTTATACCGAATTTATCAAGAATGGTTTTAAGCACTGGAACAATAGCATTGGTGGTACATGACGCCGCTGAAATAACTTTATTTTGCGGCTTAATTTGATGATGATTTACGCCATAGACAATATTGGGGATATCATCTCCCGCTGGCGCTGTGAGTAATACTTTTTTTATACCCGGAGAAAAATGCCGCTCAAGGTTTGCGCGATCAGTCCAAATACCGGTGTTGTCGACCACTAGGGCATTATTAATATGGTAATCATTGTAATTAATAGACTCTGGCTTATCGGCATAAATAACTTTAATAGGGTTACCATTAACTACCAGTGTATCGCTTTCTTGCAGTATCCTTATCGTTCCTGTAAATGAACCGTGAACAGAATCCTGACGCAATAATGCTGCTCGCTTTTCTAAATCATTATCCGACGTACTGCCCTTGCGAACCACTATTGCCCTAAGCCGCAAAACATCGTCGCCTCCAGCCTTATCAATTAAAAGCCTAGCCAGAAGTCTACCTATGCGTCCAAAGCCATATAGCACTATATCCTGTGGTTGAGCAAGGGGTTTTGAGCATGAGCCAATACACTCAGCTAGCTCATTATGAACAAACTTTTCCAGACTTAACGGCTGATTTAAAGCCTGATACTTTACAACCAACTTACCTATATCTATATGGGCTGGACCCAAGCTCAACTCGCTAACAGCTTTTAACATTGGTGCCGTATCAAATTCGGATAACTCATTCTTTTCAACTTGGCGAACAAAACGATGGGATTTCATAAGATCAGTGACAGATTTATTCACCATACTTTTACCGTACATGTAACAAGACACATTTGATTTTCTGTACAACTTGCCAATGATTGGAATCATGCCCTCAGCAAGACTTTCTCTCTCTTTCCAATCTAAAAAGAAATTCTCGGGTGATGGTCGCACTGTTTTATTCACCATATAAATCCTTTTATTGTGAAATAATTATTAATTAGTGGTCTTTATAAACTATAGACAAAAATTTTTAGTATTAATCGGCGAAATGATATTTTTTTAAACCAAACAACCTTAGTAGAGTAGAATGATCAATCGACAATGGTTATGTAAAATCCAACACCCTATTAGAGAAACTAATTCATGAGTAAAGCTACTGACAGTCAATCTGATTGGGCAACCCTTAGTTCTACAGCACAAGCATTAGCCATTGCTGAAAATGCCGTTAATTACGGTGGTATATCTCTTGTTATAACCGCTACAACCGTTGAGGCATCAATACTTCGCAGAGCAATTACCTTTTTTTTACAAAATAGTGAAGTAGATACCAAGGTATTCCCAGACTGGGAAACTTTGGCTTATGATATTTTTTCGCCTCACCAAGATATTATTTCTGATCGTATTCAAATACTGAGTGAACTGCCAACACTCAAAAAGACGGTGCTAGTTTTACCGTTACCCTCTTTACTTCATCAACTGCCACCCACTGATTTTTTGGCATCACGGCTTTTTGACTATCAGGTTGATGAAACGCTCGATCGTGACAAATTGCACAATCAGTTAACCATAGCGGGCTATCAACGGGTTGATACAGTTTACGAGCACGGTGAATATGCCTTTCGCGGTTCGATCATTGATATCTTTCCAATGGGTGAAAAAGCACCCTTCAGAATTGATCTACTCGATAATGATATTGAGTCTTTGAGAATATTCGACCCTGAATCACAACGCACGCTATCCAGTGTTGAACGACTGCGACTATTACCCGCAAGGGAATTTCCACTCGACAAGGAGGGTATTAATCAATTCCTCAATAACTGGCATGATCATTTTGAACCATCAACCATCGACTGCCCTGTATACAAAGATGTAAAACAAGGCATTGCCCCTCAGGGTATTGAGTATTACCTTAGCCTTTTCTTCGATCAAACAGCCACATTGTTTGATTATCTCCCTGAGCAAACTCGAACCTATATGCTAGGCGATCTATACACCACGGCAAATACCCTGTGGCAAGATATCAATCGCCGCTATACCGAATACGGTGTTGACCCCCAAAGGCCACTTTTAGCGCCTAGAGAAATTTTTATCACGGTTGAAGATTTATTTTCCGAATTCAAACAGCTTAACATTATCCAAAAAACGCCAAATGCTAATGAAAATACAGCGCTGATTAGATCTGGTATTCCCGATATAAGCGTTAATAGCAAACAACCTAATCCTCTAGAGAAGTTAGAACAATTTATAGTCGCTATTCCAAAGGATACCGCCCTCTTATTCTGTGCCGAATCGGCCGGTCGAAAAGAGGCTTTAATGGAGTTATTGGCCGCCAATAATATTAAGCCGACCACATCTGACTCATGGCAGTCATTTATATCATCTAATACAACAATGGGAATTTGCGTCTACCCAATTGATCAAGGTTTTTATTGCCAGCAACGCAATATATGTCTTATTACTGAGGGTGAGCTGTTCGGCCAACAGGTGATGCAGCGACGAAGACGCTCAACTGCCTCTGAATCTCCTGATTATATCTTTAAGAGTTTAGCTGAACTTAAAATTGGCGCACCGGTTGTCCACCTAGACCATGGTGTCGGCCGCTATAAGGGTCTAGTCCTTCTGACAGTCGATGGCTCTGAGCAGGAGTTTCTGACTCTAGTCTATGCCGATGATGCCAAACTCTATGTACCTGTATCATCACTGCATATGATTAGTCGCTTTAGTGGTAGCGACGATGAAAGCATGGCACCACTGCATCGTCTGGGATCCGATAAATGGGATAAGGCAAAGAAAAAGGCTGCAGAAAAAGTTCGAGATACAGCGGCAGAACTTCTTGACATCTACTCACGTCGCGCCGCTCGCAAAGGCTTTTCCTGTGAAGAAAATGAAGAAGAATATCGTCAATTTTGCAGTCAATTTCCGTTTGAAGAAACGGCCGACCAACTCACTACTATTGACGCCGTTCGAAAGGACCTGTTAAGCCCTCAGCCTATGGATAGACTGGTATGCGGCGATGTTGGCTTCGGCAAAACAGAAGTAGCTATGCGCGCTGCCTTTACCGTGGTTTCAAGTGGTAAACAGGTGGTAATTTTAGTTCCAACCACCCTACTTGCGCACCAACATTTAGAAAATTTTCGCGATCGCTTTGCAAACTGGCCTATTCAGGTTGAAGAATTATCCAGATTTAAAACAGCAAAACAGCAGCAGCAAGTTATCAGCCAAGTAGAATCCGGTAAAGTAGATATTCTTATTAGCACTCATAAGCTTCTTCATGCCAATATCGACTTTAGTCAGTTGGGCTTGATGATAATTGATGAAGAACACAGATTTGGCGTGCGGCAAAAAGAGCAACTCAAAGCCCTTAGAAGCTCAGTAGACATGCTTACCATGACCGCAACACCTATTCCGCGTACGCTAAATATGTCTATGCATAGCATCAGAGATTTATCGATTATTGCTACGCCTCCAGCTAAACGCTTATCAGTAAAGACATTTATCAGAAAAAAAGAACCCAGAGTCGCCAAAGAAGCGATATTGCGAGAAATTTTGCGCGGTGGTCAGGTCTACTATTTGCACAATGATGTTAAATCCATACAACGCGCTGCCGATGAATTAGCAGATCTTGTTCCCGAGGCACGCATCAATATAGCCCACGGTCAAATGCGTGAACGTGAACTAGAAAAAATCATGTCGGACTTTTACCACCAGCGATTCAATGTTCTTGTCTGTTCCACGATTATTGAAACTGGTATCGATATACCCAGTGCCAATACCATTATCATTGAACGAGCCGATAAGTTTGGTTTAGCGCAGCTTCACCAGTTACGAGGTCGTGTTGGGCGATCGCATCACCAAGCCTACGCCTATTTGATGACTCATCCTGAAAAGAAACTTACTACTGATGCCACTAAGCGTCTCGAGGCGATTGCCGCAGCAGAACACCTAGGTTCGGGCTTTACCCTGGCTACCAATGACCTCGAAATACGTGGCGCTGGAGAATTACTTGGCGAAGAGCAAAGCGGCCATATTCAGACCATTGGTTTTACCCTATATCTTGAAATGCTTGACCAAGCTGTTGAAGCAATACAAAGTGGCGAAAGTCCAAATAAAGCTATCAACTTTGACCAAGGCATAGAAGTCAACCTGCATATTCCCGCGCTTATCCCCTCAGATTATTTACCCGATGTGAATATGCGGCTTACTTTTTATAAACGCTTGGCTAATTGCCAAGATAAACAGCAACTTCACGAATTGCAGGTAGAAATGATCGATCGCTTTGGTTTATTACCCGAGGCAGTAAAAGCCCTTTTCCAAATAGCTGAAATTAGACAAATCGGTGAGCAACTTGGTCTCAAGAAAGTAGAGGCTGGTCCTACTAGCGGCCGCTTACACTTTTCTCAAAATACTAAGCTAGAACCCATTACTATTATTAAATTAGTACAGGAAAACTCAAACAAATATAAGCTGTTGAATAATGATCAATTGAGTTTCACAATGCCAATGGGAACACCTGAACTTAGACTAAACTCAGTGTATGCTATGCTGTCATCACTGACTGAGACGCTGTAATCAAAGCACAAAAAGGACTCTGGATGCATTTCTTAAGCTACAAAGTACCACTGAGCAGATTACTGCTAGCGGCTATATTTTCTTTTTTCTCAATACATAGCCCGCTTTATGCCAAACAAACCATAGAAACTGACCCTGCAGCAGAAAATTGGTATCAAGTAGAAGTTATATTATTTGATCAAAAAACCGCAACTGGCACTGAGTCAGCCCCAAAAGATCTACATCTTGGCTTTCCTGAAAATTGGCTTGAGCTAGGTGATAAATACCCCAATGTCGGCATCATGCGCCGCCCGATATTTGACCCATCAAGTTCTGCATCAATTGTAAATATTGATCACAGTAACTTTACTCAACGTCTACGAGTTTTGTTAGAGGCTGAAAAAAATCTGCCACAAAACATTAAGGGAGGGTCAACACAAATACCTGAAGCATCCATACCCTATCAACATCATAATCCGGAAAAATTAAGTGATCTCAAGCCCTTTCTACAAGACGAATTGAGTAATGAGCAAGATGTTATGGAAAATGGATCATTGCAAGCCAATAACAAGGCCGAGTTTAAACCTGTTTATGAACAGCCCTATCAAATGTTAGATAAGAAACTCAGAGACCTTAATGACACAGCAAGGGCTCTGAACAAACGCAAGTACAATGTTCGCTTTCACCAAGCATGGCGCTTTCAAATTGGCGCTAAAGAACAAAGCCCTTGGGTATTGATTAAGACTCAACCAAAGGTGGCTGATCGACATGCTATTGAGGGGGCATTGCGGTTTTATAAATCTAGATACTTACATTTTGAAAGTGATTTATGGCGTATCATATTTTCAAACTCAGAAACTATGGATCTTCTACTACCAGAAATTCCTCAAACGCCTTTGAATTCAGATGAGAAAACACTGTTAAAAGCCTTGCGTTTTTCTAAACAACTTATGGCTTTAAGCGATAATATGCCCAACAGCATAGGTTTGAATACCTCCGATCAGGGTATTAAAGAGGTTGAGAATGTACTGAATGCATATGATTTAGATGCCGTACTTCCCCTGCTTGACTCCTCCAGAGACACCACGGCAGAAGCGACTAAAACCGTGATAAACCCAAATTATCCAATTAAAGAGATCTGGCCTATAAAGCAGTCAAAGCGTCTTCAGGAAGATGAAGTCTATTATATTGATCACCCCTATATGGGAGCGTTGGTCAGCATAAAATCCTTTGAGCCAGTAGCGATCAATAGGCCTCCACAAATACCAGAACCAGAGGAAATATCTGAGCTTAAAATGGCAGAATAATCAATCTAGTGTTGAACAAAGATTAGGTCTTCTGTATTGAAACCAAATGTGGATGCCTTATCCTTGAAATTTCTTAGCACCTCTTCTGAGACCACTGGATCACGTGCAAGAAGCCATAGATAATCCGTGGTATTACCTGCTACAAAAGCGTATTGATAGCCTTCATGGTCGAGCTCAAAGATAACGTAAGAACCAAAAAAAGGACCAAAGAAAGAAACCTTCAAATACCCGATATTTGATTTATCAACAAAATAGGCCCTACCCTCTGCCTGTTGCATCTCACCCGATGTGATATCGCGTCCAGAATTAATCACGCTTATGCCGCCATCATCTCTGAGAGAATAATCGGCAGTCACTGCGTCTAATCCGCGCTCAAAGGAATGATCCAGGCGAGCAACCTCATACCAACGACCAAGGTAGCGATCCAGCTCAAAGTTTTGAATCGGTTCAATACCGTCCGGAACTGACAGGCAGCTTGATATCGCTAAGCAACTAACGAGTAACAAACTACGCATTGCGTTGGTAACCCTAAGCACTGAATTACTAATTAGATACTGATTCAAGTCCGGGTGGTGCTATATGCAGCGTTGATGTTGGGAAGGCTATTTCAGCCTTATTAGCTGCAATAATTTCAGATACCTTAAGTAACACATCCTGCTTCACTTCGTGGTATTTAACCCAATCAGTAGTGTTAGTATAGGCATAGACAAAAAAGTCCAGAGAGCTAGGCGCAAATTTATCAAAGTTAACAATGATTACCTGGTCTGAATCTATTTCGTTATGCTCGCGCAACATAGTAGTCACTTGATCAACTATAGGTGACATACAGGCGATATCATCATAGCGAATACCAACGGATTCATAGATTCTTCTATTGGTCATACGCGAAGGGTTTTCCACAGATATATTGGCGAATACCGCATTTGGAATATATAAAGGGCGCTTATCGAAAGTTCTAATTCGCGTGAGCCTCCAACCAACATCTTCTACAGTGCCCTCTATTTCTTTATCAGGAGAGCGCACCCAGTCGCCCACAGAAAAAGGACGATCTAGGTAAATCATTAGGCCGCCAAAAAAGTTGGCTAGTAGATCTTTAGCAGCAAAGCCTACAGCAATACCACCAATACCACCAAAGGCTAATAAACCTGAGATGCTGTAACCTAGGAACTGCATAATCACAAGAACCGCTGTAATAACAACCGCGGCACGGAAAAGCTTAGACACCGCCTTAACCGTTGTAGGATCCATTGGCTTTTTCATATATTTTGGATTGAGCAGATTAGATTCGGCGCGTTTGATAAAACCATTGATAAATAAAACACCTAGCACGATTATCGCTAAGCGGTTTAGTGGACCAATAAAATCCTGTAAAGGCGAATCGATTCGCTGAGCCATTATACTCAGCGCAAAATTGATACCTAGAATCCAAATCAGCCATATTGCTGGCGCTCTGCAAGCTTCGAGCAAGGCATCGTCCCAAACAGTGGGAGATTGAGCGGCTTTCATCTGAAGGCGATTCAGTATTTTATTTAAAATAAAACCCGCCATTAGCGCGGCAAAAACAATCAGAAAAAGTTCGCCTATCCAAAGATAGGTTTCACCGGTTAAGTTGACTAGCCAAGATTCAAGTGCATTCATCTCAATGTCCTGTTGCAGTTAACTGCTGTAGTTTTTTTATTGTTTGCTGGTAGCGCGTATTTTCAATTAAATCATCCCACTTGATGGGCGTTCCTGCTCTCATTGTGGCAATTTTTTCACAACCTTTCACCTTTAATTGCTGCAAATGGTCCAAAACTTCTTTCGCTCCCTCGGGACAGTTGCATACTAGTATCATATCGCAACCAGCGGCAAGTGCCACCTCAGTTTTTTCAATATATCCACCGGCAACGTCAGCACCTTTCATAGTTAGATCATCACTAAAAATAACACCTTCAAAACCAATGTTTGATCGCAAAACCTGTTGCAACCAATATTTAGAAAAGCCAACAGACTGTGGATCTATATTAGGGAATGTAATATGGGCTGGCATAACAGCGGCTAAATCTTTTCTTAGAGAAACAAAGGGCTTTAAATCTCGCGCCTCAAGTTGGGCCATGGTTCGATGATCAATTGGTGCCTCAAGATGACTATCTGCAACCACGCCACCGTGACCGGGGAAATGCTTACCCGTTGCCGCCATACCAGCCTCATTCATTCCCTTAATAAACGCTTTAGCTGCTAATACAACCTGTTCAGCCGAATCTGAAAATGAACGATCACCAATAATACTGCTGTAATTCTTATCTACATCTAAAACAGGAGCAAAACTTATATCCAAACCACAGGCTAATACTTCGGATGCCATAAGCCAACCGACGTCCATGGATAGCGCAAGTCCCTGCTTTAAATCTGAGGCAAGTATATCTCCAAGCAGCTGCATTGGAGGCAACCGAGTAAACCCATCCCTAAAACGCTGAACTCGACCACCCTCTTGATCCACCGCAATCAAAATACTCTCAGAGCAGCTACGAATATCTTTTACTAGCGCACAAACCTGCTGTTTAGTGACAATATTGCGAGCAAATAAAATCACCCCACCCACATGCTTATTTGCCAACAACTTGCGCTCAGCAGGTTGTAATTCTGATCCTGCTAAATCCAGCATAAGACGCCCGTATGTTTTTTTGCCCATCGTTATCATCCAGTATTTGCAAATGCAGCAAGCATTCTAACCATAGGCCTATAGCCCAAACAACCTAATAGTAAGCATTATCAAAAAACAGGGTTGCACGAAAAGCATTACTGTATATAATAACAGGTATATAAATATACAGGAGTCTAAGATGGAACGCTTAACCGCTAGGCAACAACAAATCTTTGATCTGATAAAAGAAAACCTAGACCAAACAGGTTACCCGCCCACCCGTGCTGAAATTGCTGAGCAGCTTGGATTTCGATCAGCAAATGCGGCTGAAGACCATTTAAAAGCACTGGCAAGAAAAGGGGCAATTGAGATGATCCCCGGTGCTTCAAGAGGTATTCGCATTGCGGAACAGTTATCGGGAATACCTATTGTCGGCCGGGTTGCGGCTGGTGAACCTATTCTTGCCGAGCAAAATATCGAAGACTACCAAGAAGTACCCTCAAGCACCTTCCACCCTCATGCTGACTATTTTTTGCGCGTTCAAGGACAGAGCATGGTTGACGTTGGCATTATGGATGGTGATTTACTGGCAGTTCATCAACAACCAACAGCAGAAAATCAACAAATTGTTGTGGCTAGAGTCGATGGTGAGGTGACAGTTAAGCGTCTTAAGCGAACCAAAAGTAAGCACGAAATACAGTTATTACCAGAAAACCAACAGTATTCACCAATTTTGGTTGATTTAAGGCATCAAGATTTTGCCATCGAAGGTCTTGCTGTAGGTGTGGTTCGGGTTGCGATCTAAGGCCTAACTGAAGTGCTTAGGTCGCCCTCGGCAAAGCTGTATTGTTTAACTGGGCTACCACCAATTACATGTTCTTGGAGTATCCGCTCAAGAACTTCTGGAGAACAACTGTGATACCAAGTGCCGTCTGGATAACTGACCATTATAGGCCCCTGCCTGCAGACTCTTAGGCAATCGACTTTTGATCTGTAGACTCCAGACTCAACATCCATAAGGCCCAATTCTTTAATTCGCCGCTTAAGATAGCTCCATGATTCTTCAGCTAATTCAGTAGAGCTACACTTACCTGCCGTACATAGCAGCAGATGTTGACGTTGGCTCGATATATGGCGGTGTTCAGCAAGTTTTTCTAACGCATCATGATTTGACAACGCAAGACTCCGTAAGTTGCAAGTTAGTGAACTGTTTTACTGGGTTGTTGTTGCTCCGCAATTAATTCCGACTGCTCCCAATCAATTACCGCTTGAATACCAGAATCAATCATTTGCTTAGCGACTTCTATATGCTGCTCACCGAGGTATTTCTTTACCTTGGATGAAAACTTTACCTGAACCAGTGTTTCGCTAACACCCGCTCGCTGCAATCCAATATCACCGTTTTCTAAAATAATTAGCTCAAAGGCTGGTGTACTCATTTGGTTCTATCTCAATCTATATTATTGTTGGGTTTAAAGAAAAATTAAAACTCGATCATCATATCTCTATGTCTTTCTACGAGCTCATTCATCTGTTTAGACCAGTCCATAGCTTCGGTCAGATTCCAATCTACCGCTTTCCTTTGCGAATTAGATGCATCGTCAAGGGAAAGCATCGGCAGGCGATCTGAATCCATTTCAGCCTTGCGAATCACTGGCAATGATGACAGCTGACTGAAGGCGTAGAGCATATGGTTTGCCCATGAATCGTTACTGTAAAACAGTTGCTTTAACTCGGTTGACTCTGCCGGCTGTTTGCCGTCATCCATAAGGCTTTGCTCAAGGTCATCAACAGAGTTAATAATTGCAGGATCTTTAACTTTGTAATTGGTCGCAACATCTTGCAGGTGCCAGGCCCAAGCTTGCCCCAAATGAAGGGTGATGGATTGAGCTAAAGCGGCCCGCATATGGCGATCTTGTGACGCTTCAGAATTTGAATCTATTAACTTTATAAGCTTTTTAGCAAATAATAGCTTTTGATTAACCGCTGACAGATAGGAACAGCTACTCACAGCGTTTAGCCACCTGACTTCTCAGCAACTGACCAGGAACCCTTAGAGTAAAAGGCACTCCAACCTGTAGGCTTTCCATCTTTTTCACTGCGGACATATTGCTCTTTAGTTTTGCGGCTATAACGAACCACCGTATCCCTACCCTCGGAATCTTTAATCGGCGCTTCAAGCAAAAACTGATATTTTTTATCAATTTCATTTTTATAGGGCAATAACTCAGAGACAAGCGGTGCTCTAGTTTCACGATGACGCGGAAATTGACTTGCGGCTAGAAAGATACCTGAGGCACCATCTCTAAGGACATAATGGTCATCCACTTTGGCGCACTGCAGCTCTGGCATTGGAATGGGGTCGGCTTTAGGCGGCGCAGCTTCACCACTTCGCAACAGTTTTCGAGTATTTTTACAGCTATCATTAGTACAACCAAAATATTTACCAAAACGGCCATTTTTAAGCTGCATCTCACTGCCACATTTATCGCACTCTAACGTTGGCCCCTCATAACCTTTGATAACATACTGACCCATTTCAACCTCATAGCCAGAACAGTCAGGATTATTACCGCAAATATGCAGTTTGCGAGAGGTATCGAGAAGGTAACTATCCATCGAAGTATTACATAATTTACATCTATGTTTATGGAGTAGAGATTTAGATTCTGCCTCATCATCTTCTTCGATATTTATCGCTTCGTCACCAGATGTGAGATTGATAGTATTCTTACAGCGCTCTTTAGGTGGCAAGGAATAGCCAGAACAGCCAAGAAACACGCCTGTGCCCGCTGTTCTAATCATCATAGGCCTACCGCATAGGTTGCACTCAATATCGGTCTCAGACGGCGTATTAGGACGCATACCGCCCTCAGAATTCTTGGCGCTAGCTAGTTTTTGGTTAAATTCGCTGTAAAATTTATCTAATAATTGTTTCCAATTTAACGAACCAGCTGCAATATCATCCAACTGTCGTTCCATAGTGGCAGTAAAACCATAATCCATAAGGTCGGTGAAACTTTCACTTAAACGGTCAGTGACTATGTCGCCTATCTTTTCCGCAAACATACGTTTGTTTTCTATTCGGACATAACCGCGATCTTGAATGGTAGAAATAATTGAAGCGTAGGTAGAGGGTCGACCAATACCTCGCTTTTCTAGTTCTTTGACTAGAGCAGCTTCAGAATATCGCGTTGGTGGCTTAGTAAAATGCTGCTGCGGCAAAAGGGTAAGCAACTTAAGGGTATCGCCCTTGTGCAGATCGGGCAATTCAGCATCTTCGTCCTTAGCGGGCATTACCGCCAAGAAACCATCAAATTTAGTTACACGACCCTTAACAGTCATTTCATAGTCACCCGCAGCTACGGTTAAAGTAGATGAGGTGAATTCCGCCGGAGTCATCTGACAGGCTACAAACTGCTGCCAAATAAGTTGGTACAGACGTCGAGCATCCACTTCCATATCACTCAAGCTGCCGGGCGATATATCTATATTAGAGGGTCTAATAGCTTCGTGAGCATCCTGAGCACCACTCTTACTTCCGTATATAATCGGCTGCTCTGGCAGATACTTCTTACCGTGCTGACGTTGAATATAATCACGGCAATTGGCAATGGCATCATTACTCAGGTTGGTAGAATCTGTTCGCATGTAAGTAATATAGCCCGCTTCATACAAACGTTGGGCCATAGTCATTGTCTTCTTCACACCAAAGCCAAGCTTAGTACTGGCTGCTTGCTGTAAGGTAGAGGTAATAAAGGGCGCAGACGGTTTTGATTTAGTTGCCCTGTCTTCACGCTTAGACACTTCATATTCAGCATCTCGCAAGAAAGCTAAGGCAGTATCGGTCTGTTGTTTATTTTCAGGTCTGAATGCCTTACCCTGATATTTCTTAACATCAAACCTGGATACTAGGCCATCAGTTGAGGCATCGTCAGCTTCTAAGTCTGCTTGAACAGTCCAGTATTCCTGGGGTAAAAACGCACGAATTTCACGCTCTCTTTCAACAATCATTTTTAACGCTACTGACTGTACTCGCCCGGCGGACAACCCTCGACCAACTTTTTCCCACAGCAATGGGGAAACCATAAAACCAACCACTCGGTCCAAAAAGCGTCTAGCTTGCTGAGCATCCACTCTATCTTGATCAAGCTTTCCGGGGTCTTCAAAGGCATGACGTATAGCCTTTTTAGTTATTTCATTAAATACCACCCGCTTGTAGCGACCATGATCGCCACCAATAACTTCAGTGAGATGCCATGCAATGGCCTCTCCTTCTCTATCCATATCCGTTGCGAGATAAACAGTATCGGCGTTTTTAGCTAATTTTTTTAACTCAGCTACAACCTTCTCTTTACCCGGTAGAGTTGCATACTCCGCCGCCCAGTTATTGTCTGGATCAATACCCATACTCTTTATTAGCTGGGCTTTGGCTTTACGTTCTTTATGCAGGACTTTTTCTTCAGGCGACATCTTGCGAGTAATTGCAGCTTGCTTAGCACGCTCTTTAGGATCAGAGGGTGTTCGGCTAGAACCGGTCGGCAAATCACGTATATGCCCTACACTCGACTTCACGATAAAGTCATCACCGAGATATCGATTAATCGTTTTAGCCTTTGCTGGTGATTCTACAATTACTAGTGATTTACCCATTTAAGAGAGATTTCCACGTCGAGAGTTAAGTTTAAATTTGCTAGTTACATGCAAATGATTAAAGTCAAGGAGCGCAAAAGTACTTGCTAGAGCACCCTCTGGTCAAGCTTCATGTGCAAATTTCTTCACCTTTTTTTCGCAAAACGATCAAACATTGATGTAAATTATCCAACAAATCGCTGTCTCCGCGCTCATCCCAAATCACTCCTACACCCTCTTTATTGACGACAATAGCAGTAACACCTGAGGGTAGATTATTGACAGTAGCAGAAAGTAATTCATGCCATACTTCATCTGCTTCTGATGTAACCCAACGCCAACCATCAAAATCAGACTTCCATCCTCTTCTGTTGCGCCGATGCAATACCCAAGATTGGTTTAATATGTCCTTTTGCCAAGCTAACCCATAATAAGTTGCATCCAGTCTCTTTTCAGAATCCAAGGCATCTGGATGTCTACATAGGCTGACATTAATTGTAAGACTACGGGCTTTTTTTCTAAACGACATAACCTTTTGTTGGCGCGGTGAACTTTTCATCCACATTAGCGGAGATACGGCAACAGCCAAACAAAAGATTATCAATAGCCAAACCATTGAAGAAATTCCCCGCAAAAAAACAAAACAGGCATATTATAAACATTAATATATAGCAATTAGCTAACTCAATTAACTTTGGCTATAACATTAGGGTAAAATTTGACGCCAATTAATTAACTATTTAAAGCTAATGACTGAACCACTTGTAGATATAGGCGTTAACCTATCAAACAATCGCTTTAAAGACGATATAGCCGATACCTTACAACGTGCTATTGACAGCAATATCAGTCATTTAATATTGACCGGAACCTCCGTTGCGGAAAGTGAAAAAGTCATCAACTTATGCACAAAGTTCGAACAGCAATTCCCTAATATGCTTTATGCCACAGTAGGCGTACACCCTCATGATGCCAATGAATATAACAATCAAACCTCAGCATCACTTGAGACCCTAGCAAGTCACAACAACGTGGTAGCTATTGGTGAAACGGGGCTAGACTTCAATAGAAACTTTTCGACCAAATCACAACAAATTTGTGCATTTGAATCACAGCTTGAGCTAGCGGCAAAAAAACAGTTGCCACTATTTATGCATGAAAGAGATGCTGCCAGACAGCAGCTAGAGATATTGCGCGAATATAGAGATCATTTCACACAGGGTGTTATTCACTGTTTTACCGGTGATCGCGACACCTTATTTAGCTATTTAGACCTCGATCTCCATATAGGAATAACTGGGTGGATATGTGATGAAAAAAGAGGTCAGGAATTAAAGAATCTTGTAGCAAATATACCTTTAAATAGGCTAATGATAGAGACCGACGCGCCCTATTTATTACCTAAAAATATGCCAGTAAAACCCAAAAATAGACGCAATGAACCTGCATATCTAACCTGGGTTCTTGATGAAATAGCCAACAACCGAGAAGAACCCAGCGATGAAATAGCCAAACAAACCAGTGCTACGGCAAAGAAATTCTTTGGGATCTAATTAAAAAATTTACGAATAGAATCGCGATAATTTCGGCTAACTTTTAATGATTCACCCTGAGTTAAATGCAGTAGACTTCCACCCTTTTGCAGTGGCGTCACACTGACCACGCGCTCAACATTAACAATGGTAGAGCGATGTATCCTAACAAACAGATTATCATCGAGTTTGGCCATTAAATCGCGTAAGGTACTGCGAATTACATGTGTTTCACCACTGGCGTGGACACACATGTAGTCACCCGCAGCATCAACCCAATCAATATCATCAAAGGGGATCACTTTTACCACGCCCGAATCACGTACCAAAAGTTTTCTTTTCATGCCATCAGGTATATTACTTTCCGGCTCCTGGGGTTGCTCCTCTTTAGACGCACGCTCAGAAATTTCTTCGATAGCACCTATAAGTGGACTCTTAAAGCTGCGATCAACATCATTTTTAAGACGATCCACCGCACGATCTACCGACCTAGCGATCCTCTCACTATCCAGTGGCTTTAACACATAATCAACCGCATGTAGATCAAAGGCATCGACTGCATAATGATCATAGGCAGTGATAAATACCACCATCGGCATAATATCTGTTTGTAGAGAACGAATAACGTCAAAACCATTCATACCCGGCATATGAATATCTAGAAACAATAATTCGGGCTGCAATTTCATCGCCGCTTCAACTGCCTGCTTGCCATTGCTACATTCACCGACAATTTCAATATCACTAATCTCACTGAGTACAGCTCGCAATAAGTCGAGTGAAAGCGGCTCATCATCTACAATGACTGTTCGTAATTTTTGCATAATGTCCTTCTAAATTTAAACGTTCAAGTTCTCAACGGGCAACTTAAGTGTCACGCATAGACCACCATCAGAGGTATTATCTAGACGCAATTCGTAATCATCGTTATAAAATTGTTTTAACCTTTCATCAGTATTTGTTAAACCGATACCTGCTGATTTAATGGGTATTTTCGACCCATTAATCCCCGGACCAGTATCAATCACTTTAATCAACAAATAGGAGTCTTCCATGGTGGCAATGATAGAAATCTTACCACCAGTTTCAGACGGAGCAATACCGTATTTAATAGCATTTTCTACCAAGGGCTGAAGAATCAAGCTAGGAACATCAATACTTGAGCAATGCAATGGCACATCGAAGTGTAACTTTAAGCGCGAACCAAATCTAGTACGCTCAATATTTAAGTACTGCCTTGTAGCTTCTATTTCTTGATTTAAGCTGACCTTGTGTACCGGGTCATTATCCAATGAATAACGTAAAAACTTACTCAGTTGAACAATCATATCATGCGCTTTATCCGACTCCTTAACCTTTACTAAAGCAGAAATAGCATTAAGGGTGTTAAATAGAAAATGAGGATTAAGCTGATACCGGAGCATTTTAAGCTGTGCCTCATGAGCAACAGCCTCGGCCTGAAGCCTTTTAAGTTGTTCCTTCTGTGTATTAGATGCTAGCTGCAATAATTCTTGCTGTTGATTTTGCAGTAATTGGTAGTACTTTACCAAATGATAAAATGCCACCCAGCATAAAAATATTAACAATGAACCAAATAACCAACCACCAAAATCTGACCAAACATCCTGCTCACCAGTAAGAGACATAAAGGTGCTAATTCTTAGAATGGTCCATATAAGTGAACAGCCGATAATCCCTGCAATAGCCGATGAGATACGGAAAATTAAAATATCATTCCAAAAGAAATGAAATAATAATCGAAGCGGCCAGGAGACAATAACACCCAGAGTAGATTGTAAGATTGTATGGGAAATATAACCCGTTCCCTGCTGGTCATACCACAGAGTAAGACTAAGAAAACTGATTAACGAAAGACCAAACCATCCAATAATTTGTAGTAGCCAAAATTGAACATTTGTATTGCGATATATCGCATTCAAAATAGGATGGTGCATAGAATCGGACATGAAAACCCTAATAAAACTGAACTTTAAGGGGCAACATTTAACGTTAAAAAATAATATATGGCAACCGCCCTATTCCATACGACTAAATATTAAAGATAAAATAGCCCCTTAAAAATATTTGGAATATAACGTGTCAGAACAACATATTATTAAGCATTTTGGACTTAAAATTTTACGCTCTACCCACCCTGAAGTCCGCAGGATTAAAAGAAAACAGCAGGGTCATAGCGCCCATGGCAATAAGGTATGGCGCTCAAGCTTTGCCCTAATTGATTATCTTGAAACCTATCCTCTAGAGCCCCAATCAAAGGTTCTAGAAATAGGCTGTGGCTGGGGTTTATCAGGCTTATATGCCGCCAAAAAACAGAATGCTAAAGTAACAGGCATTGATATAGATTCAAGTGTAAAACCCTATTTTGAATTGCAAAATAGTATCAACGACTGTGCTATAACATTTGAGGAGAGAAGCTTTGAGTCATTTAGTCAGACTGAGCTTGGAGAATATCAATATATTATGGGTAGCGATATCTGTTTTTGGGATGAAATGACTAACCCTTTATTTGATTTTATTCAACATGCAGTGGAAGCAGGCGTTAAAAGAATATTAATCTCCGACCCAGGAAGACCGCCGTTTTGGGCGCTTGCAGATCGCTGTACTGAAGAGCTTAACACTGAAATTGTTACGCGAAGAATTTATCAACCATTTAAATCAGAAAAATATATTTTAGTGATTGATAATTAAAAACTTTCAATAAAAAAGCCGGGCTGAGCCCGGCTTTTTTATTGGAGTATTACATTACTGATTAATAACTTTAAACGTTAAGGTAACCAAGTCAGTATTTGTATCTCCCGGCCAGCCACCAAGTAATGCGGCCCAACCAATAACAATATTTCTGTCAGTTTCAGAGTCACTATCAGAATTCTCTAGCTCAAGTTCATTGTTGGGTTGAACCAAAAGATCTTTTGCTAATAAATTATCAGCCGAGACATATTCCAGCTCGGAACTGTCAAAATGAACACGTAACCCAAGGCCTGTTAAAGAGGCATTGTCTGACGCATATGAAATTGTTACTGTTTTCATTCCTTCAGAAAATGTTGTATTGGAAATATAAGCAACCTGAGCACTATTAATA
>JBMZEV010000010.1:0-28984 GCA_049615065.1 Porticoccaceae bacterium
AAGAGAAGCTAGAAACTACTACTGAATTTAAAACCGGTGAAGTCTATTTAATTGGTGGTGGCCCGGGTGATCCAGACTTATTAACCTTTAAAGCTATTCGCCTAATGCAACAAGCCGATATAGTTTTGTATGATCGGTTGGTATCTAAACCAGTATTAAATTTGGTTAGACGTGATGCTACTCGCATCTATGTGGGTAAAACTGCGGGTGATCATCCTGTAACCCAAGACAACATTAATCAAAAGATGGTCGATTATGCGCTTGCCGGCAATCGTGTTGTACGCCTAAAAGGTGGCGATCCATTTATATTTGGTCGCGGCGGCGAAGAATTAGAAACCCTAGCAGAGCAGGGCATACCTTTTCAGGTAGTTCCGGGTATAACTGCAGCTTCTGGTTGTGCAAGCTATGCAGGTATCCCTTTAACCCATAGGGATCATGCCCAGTCAGTGCGTTTTATTGCCGGCCACCATCGCTCCGGAAAGCTGGAGTTAAACTGGAATGAACTGGCTCAGCCCAATCAAACACTGGTTTTTTATATGGGCCTTAATGGCTTAGAAACAATCTGTGAGCAACTTAAGCATCATGGTATGGAGTCTAGTATGCCAATTGCACTCATTGAAAAGGGAACCTCCGATAGACAGCGAGTATTTACTGGTGATCTGGACAGTCTGCCGAATATTGTTCGCAGCGCAGAAGCCAAGGCACCAACGCTTATTATTGTAGGCACTGTAGTCAGTCTGCATAATAAACTCGATTGGTTTAATCTAAATTAAGTAGGTCAGCTAATGACAATGTCTTTTGATTATGATCTGTTTGTCATTGGTGCAGGCTCCGGCGGTGTAAGAACCGCCCGAGTAGCGGCGTCAAAAGGCAAGCGTGTAGCCATAGCAGAAGCATCAGATCTTGGTGGAACCTGCGTTAATGTTGGCTGTGTACCGAAAAAATTATTTGTCTATGCCTCTCAGTTTCCAGAACTATATGAGGCCAGTAAGGGATATGGCTGGAATTCCGTTGATTCAGCTAATTTTGATTGGAATACTCTAAGAGACAATAAAACCGCTGAAATAAGCCGTTTAAACGGCATTTATCAAAAGCTGTTAAATGATAGCGGTGCGACCATTATTCAAGGCAGAGCAAAAATACAGGGCCCTCAGTGTATTTCTGTTAATGGTGTTGAATATACTGCTGAAAAAATCCTAATCGCCACTGGTGGCTGGCCACATATACCAGATATACCCGGTAAAGAACTAGTAATCACCTCAAATGAAATATTTAGCTTAGATAAGTTACCCAAAGCAGCCGTTATCGTGGGCGGTGGCTATATAGCGGTAGAATTTGCCGGCATTCTCAATGGTTTAGGTGTAGAAACTCAATTGATATACCGTGGAAACCAGCTTTTAAAGGGGTTTGATAGCGATTGTAGGGAGAAAGTCACAGAGGGAATGATCAAAAAAGGTGTAAAGATTCAATTAGAAACAAATGTCAGCTCAGTATCAAAACAGGGTCAAAGACTAGCTATTAGCTTAGATAATGGCGAAATAATCACAACCGATACGGTTTTGTATGCCACCGGAAGAAAGGCAAATATAGAAGGCTTAGGGCTTGAAAATACCGCGGTTAGATTAACTGACAGCCAAGCAATAAAAGTTGATCATAATTACTGTACGGGTGAGCCTAGTATTTATGCTATTGGGGATGTTGTCGGTGGCATACAGCTAACCCCGGTCGCAATCAAAGAGGCGATGATATTAATTACTCATCTATACAGTGAAAACAGTTCACAACTTGACTATAACAACATTCCAACTGCCGTATTTAGTCAACCAGAACTTGCCACTGTAGGCTTAACAGAAGATCAAGCTAGGGAAAAATACCAAGAAATTGCTGTGTATCGCTCAGATTTTAAGCCAATGTTTGAAACCCTAGGGCAGGGCAGCGATCGCATATTTATAAAAATGATTGTCGATAAGGCAAGCGACAGGGTTTTGGGATGCCATATGGTGGGTCACAATGCAGCAGAAATCATACAAGGAATAGCTATAGCGCTTAAAGCGGGCGCAAAGAAATCACATTTTGATTCGACTATAGGTATTCATCCATCCACAGCAGAAGAATTTGTAACTTTAAAATAATAACAATATCAATTAGTTAATCTGCAATTATAAATCTATTTATTAGAAGTTAGTTCTAGCTCTGTCCAGTAAAGACATCAATATGTACTTTAAATCAGCTAAAGATTTAGTCTCGTCCAGATGACCACAATAGACTGAAGCTAACAACGAATGACATATCTGCCAATAAAAAACTGACATATGATCGACATCATCATCAGTAAGTGAAAGCGGCAATGCTTTTAAAATGGATGCGAACTTGCTATGTATATGGCTTAGATAATCACTATTAATCTTCTCTAACTCAGGCATAGAGCCCATTACAGCAACAAGAGGAAGGAGAGAAGAATTATCCTTATAGAACCCTGCAATACGGTCTACAAGCAAGTTAATAAAGGGTTTTAGCTGCATTTCATTTAAATTTTGAGACTCTATTTCACTGGTTAAATTGCTAATACTTTCAACCCATAACTCTGAAAGAGCATAAAGAATTGCATGCTTATTGGGAAAATAGTGGTACAGAGTACCCACAGATACTCCCACTTTTTTTGCTACAAGAATTGTTGTTAACTCGTCTAAACCGACTGTTTTCAGTAACTGAGAGGTAACCTTTAGTATTTTTTCGCGCTGTAACCTTGCGCGATTTTGAATCGGTTTACTTCTTGGGCTTAACGACTTTATCATAATTTTTCCAATTTAATTAAACAGCAAATTCAGTAAACAATTTTTCGAATAAAAATTCAATAAATATTGAGCTTTTATTCAAAAAATACATTCAATTAATGATCAAAAATTTTTTCTAAGCCAGTAATATTAGGGTCTTAGGCTGAAAAAAATTGCAATCAACACGAATTATGGCTAACCTAGGTTTCATACAAAAATAGTATTACGGTAAAAATCTCAATATTAAGAATTTATCGTAATAAAAAATAACAAAATCCCCTTTGCCAGTTCAGGTTCGTCAATACGGACTACACAAGTGTTTTTTTGTTACACGGTATTAGAGTCAGGATGTTACGGTTAGAAGGGGATTTTAGGATAAAAATGTTATATCAATTCAATAAAACAGATTTGCTACCAGAAGTAGACGCTCTTATTGGCCAGACAATCAAGGGATTCTCTACTCACGATCTCTCTGCAATTTCTAATTCAGGACTAATGAATCGTGTAGATAGCAAATTCCTTCTTCCTATAAACACGATTATTGACGTTTTAAACGCCGCTAGCTCAGATTACTCCGTCCTAATGATTGATAATGTGACAATATTTCAATACAACAATATTTATTTTGATACACCAGATCTGGGTTTCTATAAACAACACCACAATCGTAAACTCAATCGGCACAAGGTAAGACATCGCCATTACGCTGATGTTGGCACCAGTTTTTTAGAAGTTAAATTTAAAAATAATAAAGGTCGAACAATCAAGAATCGCTGCCTTGCTGATATTGATCCCGCTACAGCGCTTTCAGAAAATCATGATTTCTTACGCGATCATGGCATTAATATGCCTCACCATTTAATTTCATCACAAGCCTGTACTTATCAAAGAATAAGCTTAGCCAACGATGCGCGTAAAGAGCGATTGACTTTTGATCTCAACATTAACTTTGCTAGCACTCTTAGGCACTCCAGTGCTGAGGATAACTATAACCTCACGGATTTCTTTATGGCTGAGTTAAAACAGGAAAAACTAAATCGACAATCGCCTTTTTTTCGTTTGATGCGTGATATGGGTATTAGATCTAAAGGGTTTAGTAAATACTGCATGGGTCAATCACTCACCAATAATAAACATATAAAATCAAATCGCTTCAAAGCGAATTTAATCAGACTCAAAAAGGGAGCATAGTTTAATGAATGACATTTTCGCGCCACTTGGCAGCCACTTTTTCGCAATGCTATTAGTCAATATCATTTTTTTAGGGGTATTGCTGCGAGGTATTTTTTATCGTCATTCACCTGATAGAAATTCGCTATTTGGTTTTTTTATGTTCGGCACTGGGGTTTTTCTAGTTACCCATCTACTCCAGGGCGTCGAGATTTCAATGGGCTTTGCCTTTGGTCTTTTTGCCATATTTGCAATGCTTCGCTATCGAACCGAGTCAATCACTATTAGAGATATGACATACCTATTTTTAGTCATTGTTATCTCGCTTCTTAATGGTGTAGGCCCCTTAACCCCTTTAAGCGCTGCATTTGTAAATGGTCTCTTATGCATTATTGTTGCTGCTGGTGAAACCAGTTTGTTTGCTCCAAGAATTTTTGAAAAGAATATTCGCTATGAAAATATTCACAATATTCGTCCAGAAAATTATGACCAGTTAGTAGCTGATATTACCGAGCGCACCGGTCTAGATATTAAGGGTATTGAAATAATCAATATTGATTTTTTAAGCGATATTGCTAACTTAAAGGTTTTTCATAACGAAGAGAGACCTGTCTCAAAACCTGCTGCAAAAGCTGATAATGACAGCCTTATAGGTGAAAAAAGTGCTTAGTATTTCAAGGGGCTTACTTCTAGCTATCGCTGCTGTATGCTTCAACACTGTCCCAGCTTCAGCTGAGACATCTGCTCAAACTAATGCTATCAAAAATGATTTTTTGCAAAATTTGGATTTTGGACTAAGAATAAATTTCGATTCTAACCGTTTTGATGGTATCTATCGTGAAGATCGTCTTGAGAGTTATCAATATGATTCACAACTTCGAAGAGCCCGACTATCTCTAAAGCTTCCACTGGGTAGTGACTGGTCTACCAAGGTTCAAGTTGCGATCAATGAAGGTGAGGATAGCTACGAAACTAAAGACCTGTATTTTCGCTACAGAGGGTTTAATTTTGCTGATATTAAAATCGGTCAATCAAAAGAACCCTTTGGCCTTGAAAATGTAACCAGCTCAGGCAATTCATTATTTACTGAAAGAAGCCTATCTACCTTCGCTCTGGGTCGCAGCAAAGGGATAAATTTCTCTGATTCTAATCGTAGATACAGTTGGAGTTTGGGAGCCTATAAAGTCGAGCAAAACGGCAAGGTCAAAGCGGACGGCGACAAAGCCTACACAGCAAGAGTTACAGTCAGCCCGATTAACAAAGACGATAAGTACAATCACTTCGGCCTGGCTTATTCAACCAGAGATCTTCAAGGGGCTGAATATGAAATTAAAACGAATGGCGGTGTAGATAGCGCATTTAACTTTCTAGACACGCGCAATATTGCCACCGATACAATTGTTAAAAAGGGCGCCGAGGCAGCATGGGGCAGGGGACCGATCTCCCTGCAAGGAGAATACCAATATCTTCAAATTGATGCTCTAGACACAAATCAAAGCGCAGCCTATCAAGGCTATTACACCCAATTATCTTATTTTTTAACCAAAGATCATCGCCCCTATAAAAAAGGGCGCTTTTCAAGTGTAAAGCCCAACTCAAACAATGGAGCCTGGGAATTAACCCTGAGAAAAAGCGCATTGCAATCAGTTGAAATTGGCGCTGCAAACAAAAATTCTGCTATAGATATTGAAACCACAGTGTTAGGGGTTAATTATTACTTATCTAAAAAAGTAAAATTTATGCTTAATGCAACTGATACAGAAACAAATGCAATCTCAAAATACAACAGAACCCCAGATGGTTCAGCACTCTCACTAAGATTACAAATTAAGCTTTAAGCTATATTATGCAACCTAATTTAGATTGGGTTGCAGAAATATCAAAAGTATCGACTAAACCTCTCTATCCTTTCCAGTTCGAGCGCGCTCTTTCATATCAGACTGAATATAAACCTGATCGGTGGTTCCCATACTGGCATGACCTAAATCATCCGCCATATGCTTAAGCGGGCGGGTAGCGATATCCTGCGAAGCACCTGTATGCCTGAGCCAGTGAGTAGTGGCCTCTCGCAATGCCTTAGCTTCATCAGTAAAGCCTTCAGCAATCATTTTGTCGTAAGCCATATCAAATGCCTCCTGCACAATACGTCGTAACTGCCTTGAGGTCATACCTCCAGAACCTCGATTCTTAGCTACAAGTGGAACATTCGTATTAAAATTACTGCTTATGTCTTCTCTATAGCTCTGATAGCGCTTGATAAAGGGAAATAGGGCGCTTGGCACTGATATATCCCGCAACTTGTTGCCTTTGCCCAACACCTTTAACCAATGATTGCCGTCTGAATCTTGCCAAAAATGCTGCCAAATCGGCTGCCAATTAGGTCTATCGGAGAGCTCTGATACTCGCAGATAGAGGGTTTTAATCAAGGCAACAACAAATAGCATACGCTCATAAGTTTTGTCACTATTAGCTTTTTCTTCAGCACAGCTTAAAACATAGTCCCATTGTAAATCCGAGAGGCGCTTGATGTTTTTCTGAGTCGCGCCTTTGATTAAATAGGGCGATTGTTTACGTATAGCGGGAATAGGGTTGCCAAACGCATAGCCCTCATCTGCCAAATAATCATAAAAGCAAGATATTGCCGAAAAACAGATCTTTATGGCCTCGCCAGATAGGGTATGACCTTTGGTATCAGGCTTAACATCCAAACCCCCTGCTAAGGCTTTTTTACGGTCTTCCTTGCTGATTTTCGCGGCAAATGGTCGCCAAAATTCATTTTGAAGCCACTGTCCGCCGATTTTTTTAAAACGATCCTGCACAGATTCGCCAACCCAATGAACGGGTGGACTGTGAACAAAATCAAAAAAAGCCTCCAATTCTGGTCGTTTAAGCTGAATAATACTTTTGTTGGCAATGGTCCATGACCATAACAATAAACGTTCAACCTCATTGCGATAGCTGCGATAAGTAGCTTCACTTTTACGGCTATAACTTTTTAGGAAAGCCTGAGTTTGCAGAAAGTCCTGACTAATATCTGCATTAGTTTTAATAAGGTCGTCTATAAACCTTTTTGAATCAGGATAATCATTGAGCATCATCATACCCATAGGCAGGCGTACAAATGTTTTGTGCGCATCAAAAAGTGGCGTTGCCTTAAACTTGGACATAAGCTAACTCTCGTTAATTACAGAAAACCTAAAACTTATTGTTTTAACTTACTATGCACTGTATCAAGCCTATAATCTAATGTCTAGCTATGTCCACTAATTGAGATTAGAGGAATATTTGTCAGAGCCATTAAATACCCTGCTTGCAGCCAATTATTTTATAACTAAATTAGTTAAACGACGTAAAGCATCTTTCATAGCGCTATCCTCCCTTATAAAAATTTCTGCTTAGGGTTTGCTATCATTATGAGATTAATTTCGTATAATCTTCATAAAGCAATCGCATCAAAAAGGAAATCATGCGCCAGCTAGCGATCCTAGTAGTTTTAATATCAACCCTGTTTGTAACGCTCGTTTCATCTAACAGTGATGAGCTTGCTGAAATCTCGCCTGAATCACATCACACCAAGTTATTTCGTGAGATATTCACACAACTGGCTAAAACTCATTACACAAGCCAAGAAATAGATGATGAGTTCTCCCATTCCCTTCTCAAGGCTTACATAGAGCGACTAGACTCGCCTAAGCGATTCTTCTTGGCCGAAGATATAGCAGAATTTCAAAAGTGGCAAAATAAACTAGATGATTTGGCGAAACGCGGTGATGTCTCGGCGGGCTTCTTTATTTTTAATCGTCTGCGGCTAAGAGCAACACAGCGATTACAGGATAATATCGACTTTTTAGACAATAAGCAGCGTAAATTTGACTTTACCATTGATGAACAAATCTTGCTGGATGCTGATGATCGTCAATGGTTTAAAGATAGGGAACAAGCCGATGATTTCTGGCGAAGAGCTATGAAAGACTCAATGATTCGCCTTATTCTTAGCGGTAAAGAGCAAGAAGAGGCTCGCAATCTTCTGGTGAAGCGCTATAAAGCCCTTTTAAACCGTTATACACAGCGAAACAGCAAAGATGTATTCCAGCAGTATGCCAATGCTTTTGCGTCCTTATATGACCCTCATTCCTCGTACTTTACCCCTAGATCTTCAGAAAACTTTCAGATCAATATGTCCTTATCACTTGAGGGGATTGGAGCTCAATTGACAACAGAAGATGAATTTACAGAAGTTGTAGATGTCATAACTGGTGGCCCTGCAGATATACAGGGAATTCTTAAACCAAAAGATAAGATTATTGGTGTCGGCCAAGGTGATGAGGAAATAGTCGACGTTATAGGATGGCGTATCGATGACGTGGTTGACTTAATTCGCGGTGAAAAAGGCTCCGTGGTGCGCCTACAAATCGATTCTGGCGGCAGTAGTGACAAAATCATCTCCATAGTAAGAGATACGGTAAAGCTTGAGGAGAAATCAGCCCAAAGTAATATTCTCAATATCGATAATGGTGGTAGAAAGTACAAAATTGGCGTTATTGAGATTCCGACTTTTTATATGGACTTTGAGGCCTATAGAAAACGCGACCCAAATTATAAAAGCACCTCGCGCGATGTGCGCAACCTTCTCAAGGAACTAAAACAGCAGAAAGTCGATGGCATTGTTTTAGACCTTAGAAACAACGGTGGCGGCTCTTTATATGAGGCCACTGCCCTCACCGATCTATTTATCGATTATGGCCCTGTGGTACAAATTCGCGATGCTAATAAAAAGATCTATCGCAATCAACGCGCCACCACTGAAGCTTTTTATGATGGCCCAATGATTGTTTTAATTAATCGCCTCAGTGCCTCTGCTTCTGAGATTTTTGCTGGTGCTATCCAGGATTATGGCCGCGGGTTAATTATAGGGAGTCAAAGCTATGGCAAGGGTACCGTGCAGACTATGACTGACCTTAGTAGCGGCTTATTAAAACTTACTATTTCTAAATTTTACCGCGTCTCCGGTGCCAGCACACAACATCGAGGTATTATTCCAGATATTGCCTACCCATCACTATTTGATTCAGATGAAATTGGCGAAAGCCACCTAGATGGCGCCCTTCCCTGGGATCAGATTCACCCTGTCCCCCACCAATATTCAGATCAGCTTAGTAAGCTTGTAGCGCCATTAACGAGTGCCCATAAAAAACGCGCCTACAATGATGCGAATTTCTCTAGCATAACGGACCAACTGCGTTTAAGACAGGGCTGGAAAAATGAAAAACAGGCTAATCTTAACCTTGAACAGCGAAAAATACGTGATAACAAATTAGATGAATCCTTACTTGCAATCGAAAATAAACGTCGGTTAAGCAATAATCTTGAAGCCTATGCTGATATGGAAGCTTGGGAAACAGCTAAAGACGATGAAGACAATAAAGATAAAAACGACATCCCGACTGCAGAAAATGATCCTATGCTTTTCGAGACTGGGTTAATACTCAGTGATCAAATCCGTTTACTTGGCAAAATGATCACGACAAATTCAAACCAAAAAATTGCAAGCAACATCAATCAATAAAACAACAAATATGAACAAGAAAATAAAAATTATATCGTTTAATGTCAATGGGATACGATCAAGAATTAATCAAATATCTAAGGTTTTAGAGCAGCATAAGCCAGATATAATTGGTCTGCAAGAAACCAAGGTATCAAACCAAGAATTTCCATTTAAAGATATAGAGGATCTTGGTTACAAAGCGCATATACATGGTCAAAAAGGTCATTATGGTGTTGCATTTTTAACCAAAATTACACCATCAACTATCCAATGTGGCTTTCCGCAGGATGATTGCGCTAGCCAGTGCCGCATGATTCACGGTCAATTCGATATTAATGGCCAAAGCCTACACCTTATAAATGGTTACTTCCCACAGGGTGAAGGTCGCGCCCATCCGGTTAAATTCCCAGCTAAGCAAAAATTTTATGCCGATCTATTAGATTACTTAAACAAGCACTTTACTGCTGATGACGCTGTTGTAGTTATGGGTGATATGAATGTAGCTCACACAGATGCTGACGTTGGTATTAAGCCAGAAAATGCTAAGCGCTGGCTAAAAACGGGTAAAAGCGCCTTTTTACCCGTAGAGCGTGAATGGCTTCAAAAACTTTTAGACTGGGGGCTGACAGACACCTATAGAGCGGCTTATCCCGACAGTCAAGTATACAGCTGGTTTGACTACCGCAGTCGCGGCTTTGATCAGGAACCCAAAAGAGGCCTAAGAATAGACCTTCTACTCGCCTCCTCTGCCGCTATGACACTTTGCACTGATACAGGCATCGATTTAGAGGCAAGGGGTCACGAAAAACCCTCAGACCACTGCCCTATTTGGATTGATCTGCAAATTTAATGGCAACACCTAAGAGAGCTTAGACTCTAGCTCGGGAAGTGCGGTAAATAAATCAGCCGCCAAACCATAGTCGGCAACAGAAAAGATTGGCGCTTCTTCGTCTTTGTTAATGGCTACGATTACTTTGCTGTCTTTCATCCCCGCTAGATGCTGTATGGCTCCAGAAATCCCTACAGCTATATATAGATCAGGGGCAACAATTTTACCGGTTTGTCCAACCTGCATATCATTAGGCACAAAGTCCGCATCCACTGCGGCTCTCGATGCTCCAACCGCTGCTCCTAGCTTATCGGCAATGCTATAGAGCATATCGAAGTTATCGCCACTAGCCATTCCGCGTCCGCCAGAAATTACAATACTAGCCGCAGTTAGCTCTGGACGATCAGATTGAGCTAACTGCTCACTAACAAAGTCTGAAATCCCTTTGTCGTGCACCACGTCAATCGACTCAATCGCAGCAGAACCTCCTTCGGCAGATACAGATTCAAACGCTGTGCCACGAACAGTAATAACCTTTATATTATCAAGCGACTGGACTGTGGCAATTAAATTGCCGGCATAAATCGGTCGCTTAAAAGTGTCCGCGCTAATGACTGCAGAAATATCAGAAATAGCCTGAACATCGAGCAATGCTGCTACTCTGGGCATAATATTTTTAGCGGTTGTTGTAGCGACGGCAAGCACATGACTGTAACCATCGGCTGCATCTGCAACTAAAGGCGCTATATTTTCTGCAAGAAAATGCCCATAAACTGAATTATCTGCAATAAGCACCCTATTTAGACATGGTATATTTGAAGCCTGATCTGCAACTGCCTGACAACTATTGCCCGCAATCAACAGATCAATAGTATCACCTAGCTGTGTAGCGGCTGATAAAGCGCTTAAAGTAGCAGAATTTAATTGTTGATTATTGTGTTCAGCGATAACTAGAATACTCATGAGATCACCTTAGCTTCGTTTTTAAGTTTATCAATCAGTTGAGCTACATCGCTAACCATTATTCCTGCTTGACGCTGTGCTGGAGGCTCAACCCCTAGAAGTTTAGTTCTGGCCGTTATATCAACGCCAAGCTCATCTGTACTTATTACTGCTAGGGGCTTTTGTTTAGATTTCATAATATTTGGCAGTGACGCATAACGCGGCTCATTGAGTCGCAAATCTGTGGTCACCACTGCCGGTAATGCAAGTGAAACAGTCTGCAGACCGCCGTCAATTTCACGAGTAACCGCCACTTTGCCAGCCTCGACACTAACCTCAGAAGCAAAGGTACCCTGACCACAACCTAACAAGCTGGCTAGCATTTGCCCAGTTTGGTTATTATCGCCATCAATAGCCTGCTTCCCCATTAGGATTAGATCGGGGCTCTCATTATCACAAACTGCCTTGAGACACTTAGCAACAGCTAGCGGCTCCAGTGGCTGCTCAGTTTGAACCAATATAGATCTATCAGCACCGAGAGCCAAAGATGTTCGCAGCTGCTCTTGAGATTGAGAATCACCAATAGAAATGGTGACTATTTCGTTTACCTGTCCTTTTTCCTTGAGGCGTACCGCTTCTTCAACGGCTATTTCGCAGAAAGGATTCATAGACATCTTTACATTGGCTAAGTCTACGTCAGAATTATCCGCGTTGGCTCTAACTTTAACGTTGTAATCAACCACCCTCTTAATTGCTACTAATACTTTCATCGCAACTCCATATCTAGTTTGCAGCACAAGACATATTTCATACTTTAGTGTGCACAAGGATGCCCTATAAATCAAACAGCTAGCGGCTTCATTGCGACCCATCAGTCACATTAATAAAGCACTTAGTGGTAGATTTTGTGCGTATTTTTAGACATTGTAGGTACAGATAAAAAAGTATTTAATAGCAAAAACACAGTGATTAGGGGTACTACCTTGGCTCGTGAATCCATGGAATATGATGTAGTTATTGTAGGTGCAGGGCCTTCAGGATTGTCAGCTGCCTTTAGACTTAAGCAAATAAACCCAGAATATTCGGTATGCGTAGTCGAAAAAGGCTCTGAAGTCGGCGCCCATATTTTATCTGGAGCTGTGTTTGAACCCACCGCATTAAATGAATTAATACCCGATTGGCAATCTCTATCTGCACCAGTAAGCACTGAAGTTAGTGAAGATCATATCTTGCTTTTACCCAATGATTCCAAACAACTCAAAGTTCCGGGGTTGTTTGCGCCCAAGACTATGAAAAATCATGGTAACTACATTATTAGTCTAGGCAAGTTTTGCCGCTGGCTGGCTTCCCAAGCGGAAAATCTTGGAGTGGATATATTCCCTGGATTCAGCGCTGCTGAAATTCTCTACAATGAAGAGGCTCAGGTTTACGGTATTGCTACTGGTGATATGGGTTTAAATCGCTCTGGGGAGAAAAAAGACACCTTTATGCAGGGCATGGAGCTTCATGCTAAATACACCCTATTTGCCGAGGGCTGTCGCGGTCATCTAGGCAAGCAGTTAATTGCAAAATACAGCCTTGATAAAGACAAGGATCCGCAGCATTACGGCATTGGTATTAAAGAATTATGGAAGATACCCGAAGATCAACATAAACCTGGCCTTGTAGTTCATTCTGCAGGCTGGCCACTCAGTGAAAGCAATACATTAGGCGGCGGGTTTCTTTACCATTTAGAAGACAATCAGGTGGCTGTTGGGCTTATTACTAATCTGTCATACAGCAACCCTCACCTAAGCCCTTATGATGAATTTCAACGCTATAAACACCACCCAAGTATAAAACAGTATCTTAAGGACGGCGAGAGGATTACCTATGGTGCTCGCGCTATTACTAAAGGTGGCCTGCAGTCCCAACCTAAGATGTCTTTCCCGGGTGGGCTACTTATAGGCGATGATGCTGGAACCTTAAACTTTGCCAAGATAAAAGGCAGCCATACGGCAATGAAATCTGGCATGGTGGCCGCTGAAACTGTAGCCAAAGCACTATCGAACAATCAGGCGCATACCGATCTTGATGGATTTGCAGAAGCCTATCAAAAATCATGGGCATACAAAGAATTACACACCCAAAGAAACTTTGGTCCTGCTCAGCATAAGTTCGGCTACCTGCTAGGGTCTGCCTATGCTTTTATTGATATTAATATATTTAATGGGCTGTTACCTTGGACAATGCAAGATAAAGTAGCTGACCATAAAACCATGAAAACCATCGATCAATGCGACCCTATTAACTATCCAAAATATGATGGTGTATTAAGCTTTGATAAGCTTTCCTCAGTATTTTTATCCAATACCAACCATGAAGAAGATCAACCCTGCCATTTACAGCTTGAAGACCCGGGTTTGCCGCTACAACACAATATACCGATCTATAATGAAGCAGCCCAACGCTACTGCCCTGCCGGCGTCTATGAAGTAGTCGAAGAGTCAGATGGCAGTTCAAAATTTCAAATTAACGCGCAAAATTGTGTTCACTGTAAAACCTGTGACATTAAGGAGCCCAGCCAGAATATAAACTGGGTTACACCGGAGGGTGCTGGCGGTCCAAATTATCCAAATATGTAATTGATAATTACGGTGAAAAATCACCCAGTGAAAACTGACAATTTAAGCTATCTAGAACAAGCTGACTCTTTCCATCAGCTGAAGACTTCTGATAACCCCAGTCCACTAACTGATAATAAACCGCTCTACTAACCAACGCATTTAGACTATCTCTAATATGTACTAGGGGAAGTAGCGGCTCTTGGGATGGCTTACTATCAATCATCAATGGGTTGTCTTTACCTAGTAAGACTTTTTCTTCTGTACTAGTCGTGAATGAAATAACCTGAACACCCTTCCTTATGGTTCGCTCTGAATCAACAATAAAAAATGGTGCTATATCAACCTGAATTTGCCATTTTTCAGTGGGCGTAACTAAAAAATACAGACCATTCTCAGCTTTTAATAATGAGGAGAATACATTAATTATTGATGATCGTTTGATTTCAACAGACTCATGAAACCATCTGCCCTCACGATCAATTCGCAGGTCCATATCACCGGTCTTTTTCGGATGCCAAAGATGAACTGGGGGTAATTTACAGGAGTGCTGATGGGTTTGTTCAACAAGATCAGCAAATAGTTGCTCTATGCTGATCGAAGATTTCACTTGGATTTACTTTTTTTGTTTGTGGATGTTTCATCGAGATGATACTGACCTTTGTTACCCATGGTTACACCAATATTGGTTATAAATTCCATAAGTTCCGTAGTATCAGTTCTGTAGTTCCATGTTTTATTAAAACATAGCTCAATAGCACCCTGGGCTAAGGCCCAGCAGGCAAGATAATGAAAATGTGGCGGAACATCTTCTAGAACGCCGCGATCAATTAACTTACCTGTCAATCCAGCAAGAGCATCTTCATTTGAGCGGCGCAATTGGTGCAATTCTTCCACCTGACTAACCACATCATCAGATTCAACCAAACGATCTTCAAGCTGTTGAATTAGACGATCTAGCTTGGGATTTTCTAATCGAGCCTGAAAATACGACTTAGCCGCAGCGCCAGAATCACCAGCTTCGGCACGCTGAATACCGTCAGTTAATTTTGTCGTTATGTTTTGCTCATAATCCAAAATAATTCTGATTAAAATTTCATTTTTAGTCAGAAAATGCTTGTACACAGTGCCCTTGCCGATTCCTGCTCTAACGGCAATTTTCGACACCGTAATTCGATCAATACTTTCTTCTAGAAAAAGCTCAATAGCGGCATCGATTATTCGCTGCTCGCGCGCGAGAAAAAGCTTCTTCTTCTCACGTATTCGATCTGCACTTGAACTATTAGCTTGCATTAGACCTTCTAGTTATAAACTGAGATTACGATTACTAGCCCGAATAAATTCTTGCTTTAAATCAGCAAATGTTTGAACCGCTGGAAATTGCGGAAACTCTTTAATCACATTGTCAGGCGCGTGGAATAAAATCCCTGCATCAGCCTCGGCTAACATGGTTGTATCATTGTATGAGTCACCCGCCGCAATGGTTCTGTAATACATGCTTTTAAAACCAACAATTGCCTGACGCTTTGGGTTAGCTTGACGAAGTCGGTAATTAACCACATTACCAGCAGCATCAGTTTCTAGCTTGTGACACAACAGGGTTGGATAGCCCAACTGCTTCATTAATGGACTAGCAAATTCATAAAAAGTATCAGAAAGGATAACGACCTGAAAACGCTCACGTAGCCAATTTACAAAATCAGCCGCTCCCTCAAGTGGCGATAAAGTAGCAATCACTTCTTGGATTTCATTTAAACCCAATTGATGTTGGCGCAAAAGATCGAGACGATACTGCATAAGCACGTCATAATCGGGCTCATCTCTGGTTGTTTTTTTAAGCTCTTCAATACCAGTTTTTTCAGCAAACGCTATCCAAATTTCTGGAACCAATACACCTTCTAAATCTAAACAAGCAATTTCCACAACAAATCCTCAAAAAAGTAAGTAAGCACTCTACTCAAAATAGTTTTCACCTGCAATAAACCATTGCAAAAGATTCAATTCAATCAAAACAATTCGGCATATGGATTAGATGTTCTACCGATTGATGGCAGTTTTTGATATAATATCCGACTAGCAATAAAGGTATTCGGAAGATAAATCCGAATTTAAAATTCCCGTTAAATAAAGCCCACAATAACTATGAATGATTCAATTAATATTACAGATATAGAAAGCGAGCTAGCCTCGAAAGCACCTCAACAAATACTACGTCATGCACTGGAAAACCACAATAATATTGCTGTTTCTTTTAGTGGTGCCGAAGATGTTGTTTTAATCGATATGGCGCATAAAATTCGCTCTGATATTAAGGTATTCTCCCTAGACACTGGCAGACTGCATGCTGAAACTTATCAATTTATAGATCGTGTGCGCGATCACTACAACATAGCCATAGATGTGATTATGCCGGAAAATGATAAGGTTGAAGCGCTAGTCAAAGAAAAAGGACTATTTAGCTTTTATAAGGATGACCACAAAGAGTGCTGTGGCATTAGAAAAATCTCTCCCTTGCGCCGTCATCTTCACACTCTTGATGCATGGATTACTGGTCAACGCAAAGATCAAAGCCCTGGCACCAGAGCTAATGTTCCTGTTATTCAGGATGATAAGTTTTTTGCCCGAGAAGGTGGTGTTTTAACCAAATATAACCCACTCTCTAATTGGACATCACAGCAGGTTTGGGATTATATAAGGGCTTTTGAAGTTCCCTATAATGAGCTTCACGATCGCGGATTTGTAAGTATTGGCTGTGAGCCCTGCACTCGCCCTACTGGCCCTGGCCAGCATGAACGTGAAGGTCGTTGGTGGTGGGAAGAAGCGACTAAAAAAGAGTGTGGCTTACACGCTGTTAATATTCAATCGGAAAGCTAGTTGCTGTTAAGCTCTAGTGGCTAAAACCGCTAGAGCTTGCTGTGTAAAAAAGTTTAAGCATTAAAGTACCGGCAACTCTAAGGTTGCGAAAAACTTCTCTCTCGCCTCTTTATTGGGCAAACTCATAACACGATCGATAACATCCCTTGTTAAATGGGGTGCAAATTCTGTTATAAAGTCATACATATAACCTCGCAAATAGGTCCCTTTTCTAAAACCAATACTGGTTACACTTGAATCAAATAGATGTCCCGCCTCGATAGCAACTAAGTCACTATCAACTTCTTCGTCATAGGCCATATGCGCGACAATACCTATACCCAGCCCCAGACGAACATAAGTTTTTATCACATCAGCATCCGTCGCGGTAAATACCACATTAGCCTCTAAATCATGCTCAGAAAACGCCTCATCTAACTTTGATCGACCAGTAAAGCCAAAAACGTAGGTGACAATAGAATATTTTGCTACATCAGCCAAAGAGACATATTTAAGCTTAGCTAAGGGATGATCCTTAGGCACTAAAATACAACGATTCCAGCGATAACAAGGCATCATAATTAAATCAGAGAATAACTCTAAAGCTTCAGTGGCAATGGCAAAGTCTACCGTACCCTCAGCGGCTTTTTCGGATATCTGCACAGGGGTACCCTGATGCATATGCAGACCAACTTGAGGGTAACGATAAATAAATTTCTGGATAACATCAGGTAACGCATAACGCGCCTGTGTGTGGGTAGTAGCTATATCTAGACTACCCGACTTAGGGCTTTTATGCTCCTGAGCAAGCTGTTTAATGCTATCGACATCACGCAAAATATTGCTAGCTATGGATAATATTTCTTCACCTATTGGTGTGACTTTGGTTAGGTGTTTACCACTACGTGAAAAAATTTCAGCACCCAGCTCATCTTCAAGTAGCCTGATCTGCTTACTAATGCCAGGCTGGGATGTATATAGACTGGCGGCAGTAGCAGATACATTTAGGTTATGATTGGCTACCTCCCAAATATAACGCAGTTGCTGTAACTTCATCTCATTACACCTCTTTAATAAAAAATGGCTTCGTTATTCATTTAAGCTATAAAACTATATAATTTTATTCTTTTCTTGAATACATGCCAATTGTTAAAGTACCGTCTATTTTCAATAATTCCGTATTTACATGATCGAATTACTTTATTTTATTTGTGCAGGTGCTGCTGTCGGACTTGCCGTCGGGCTAACAGGTGTTGGCGGCGGCTCGCTAATGACGCCCTTTTTAATCCTTTTTGGCATTCCCTATCATATAGCCATTGGCACTGATCTTCTGTATGCAGCCATTACTAAAGCTGGAGGCATGGTTACACATGCACGTCAAAAGACGATTGAATGGCGAATTATGGCACTTCTTGCCCTTGGTAGTATTCCTGCATCTCTTCTAACCACATATTTTTTAAGTCATGTATTTACTGATTCCTCGGACTACCAATCCATACTGACACATAGTCTTGGCATTATGCTTGTTTTAACCTCTATGGTTATTATCTTTCGTGGAAGACTGAGTACAGACACTCCTCAAGAAAGCCCTAAACCAAAAAAATATTCCGATATTATTGTGTTATTCGCGGGTTTATTTTTAGGTATTTTTGTAACACTTTCATCGGTGGGTGCTGGCGCCTTTGGTGCTGCAGTTCTAATGCTGCTATACCCCTATCTTAAAACCGTTAAGATTATTGGCACCGATATAGCCCATGCAGTTCCACTTACATTAATTGCCGGACTGGGGCATTTCTTTATATTAGGTAATGTAGATTTGGTATTACTTGGAAGCCTATTGATAGGTTCCCTACCAGCTATACACTTTGGCACTAAATTAGCTAAACGGATGCCAAGTGATTTATTACAAACACTTATAGCCATGATTTTACTGGGATTGGGAATTAAATTTATTGTCGGTTAAATCTATTTTTTACTGTTGTTAGATTTTTCATTAGCTACACCATGAGGCACATGGCCAGTAGCAACATATTCACTAGCAGAAGTGCAATGTACCTGTTGATCGTCAAAAAATACATCTGCGCCAAATGACTTTAAGAAATCGCCCTTGCTTAAACCACCCAAAAATAAACTTTCATCGATGCGAACATTCCAATCGCGCAGGGTTCTGACAACACGTTCATGGGCTGGTGCGGCTCGCGCAGTGACTAAGGCTGTTCGAATAGGACACTCTTCCGCAGGAAACTCTGCCTGAAGCCCCTGTAAAGCCTCTAAAAAGCTTTTAAAGGGACCGGCATCCATTGGCATATGGGCTGAGTTTTTCTCGTTTTCTGTAAAGGCATCAAGCCCCTGTTCTTTGAAGATACGTTCAGATGCATCACTAAATAGAACTGCGTCACCATCAAAGGCAAAACGCAATTCATCAGAATGCTTAGTTTCACCTTGAGATGGCAATAAGGTGGCAGCAGCCATACCATTATCCAGAGCATTCCTAACATCACCTGCATTGGTGGATAAGAACAAATGGCAAGCAAAGGCAGACACATATCTGTAGGGACTATCGCCGCCCGAGAAGGCCGCTCTGGTAATTTTAAGTCCATGATGTTCAATCGAATTAAATACTCGCAACCCTGTATCTGCGCTATTGCGAGAAAGAAGGATTATCTCCACTTTTGGCTCGCCACCGAGTTTTTCATTGATATGTAAAAGCTTAGATGCAAGTGGGAATGCCTCGCCTGGTTCGAGAATATCATTCTCGTGCTGACGTTGATATTCGGCATAGGCTGACACACCCTGCTTTTCATATATTTCATGGCTATCACGCATATCAAACAACGCAGTGGATGATATCGCGATAACCAACTTAGGCGATGATGTCTTTGGCATAAATTAATTAGCTGTCGTTTCTGATTGAATTTCTTGCTGCTGAAAATACTGCTTGGTTAATTTAAAAACAACCGGTGATAGCAATAACAACGCCAAGAGATTAGGTATAGCCATCATTCCATTGAGCGCATCAGACATCTTCCAAACTAAACCAAGGCTCATCTGAGTGCCGATAAAAACACCGATAACCCAAAGCACCCTAAACGGTAAAACTATCTTTGGACCGAGTAAAAACTGTGCACAGCGTTCACCATAGTAACTCCAGCCAAGCATGGTGGTAAAAGCAAACAAAGCGATACAAATAGACAAAATACTGCCACCAAAAGGCAAACTGGAATCAAATACCTGTAAGGTCATGGCGGCACCTTCTAATTCAGAGCTCCACACACCTGAGACAATCAAAACTAAGCCGGTCATGGTACAAATAATTAGGGTATCAATAAAGGTACCAAGCATTGCGATAGTACCCTGCCGAACTGGACTATTGGTTTCGGCCGCGGCGTGGGCAATAGGTGCAGAACCAAGACCAGATTCATTGGAGAATATACCTCTAGAGACACCCATTCTTAATGCCAACATCACTGTAGCACCAGCAAACCCACCTGTAGCAGCCATCCCATTAAACGCGCTATCCACTATAAGTGCCAAAGCTGCCGGGATATCAGCGATATGAATCAGTAAAATAATTGCGGTAGCTAATAGATATATAACTGTCATTAAAGGCACCAGCTTTCCTGCCACTTGAGCAATTCGCTTGATACCACCCAGCAACACCAATGCCACCATAATCGCCATAACTATACCACTGGCTAGCGTGGGTATATTGAAGTTGTTGTGAAGCACCTGAGACACCGTGTTTGATTGCACCGTATTGGCTAAGCCAAAACCTGCTAAGCTACCAAATAATGCGAATAAAAATGCCAATGGTTTCCAACGCTTACCAAGACCATTTTTAATATAGTACATGGGGCCACCCACTTTTTTTCCTTCGGCATCTGTTTCACGATAATTAACCGCCAGAACCGCCTCAGCGTACTTAGTTGCCATACCTACTAGCGCAGTGCACCACATCCAAAACAAGGCGCCGGGACCACCAATGCCTATGGCAGTTGCTACACCAGCAATATTACCGGTACCAACAGTAGAGGATAAAGCTGTCATTAAGGCATTGAATGGGCTTATTTCCCCCTCGCCTGAGCCTTTGCGACCTTTTAATAGCTGACCAAAAGCGTAGGGAATACGAGTAATGGTCATGCCGCGTAAGCCAATGGTTAAGAACACGCCAGTTCCAAGTAAAAGAACGAGCATCACTGGACCCCAAACAACCGAGTTTATGGTATCGATAATTTGCTCAAACATAGCTACACATTTCCTTTGTTATGTAATTTTCTGTAATTAGGCTTGAATTTACCCAACTAAACAATCAAATACTATGTCAGTATATTAATGAAATCGAGTATTTTTTACTAAGATAAGACTAGGTTAAACATAATGGGTAGTTAATAAAAAAATACCCATACTAATTAGTATGGGTATTTTATTGGATCTAAAAGGCAATAATGATCTTGTAGTTTTATTAGACCGCTTTAATAGTTCCCTTTGGTAAAACTGCATGAACAGCGACTTTTTGGAACTTAAGTTCTTGCGCGTTGCCCACTTCAACCACTATATACTCTGAATCTAATTTAGTGATTTTACCCAACAATCCACTGGTCATAACAACCTCATCACCCTTGGATAATGAACCAATAAGATTATTGTGCTCTTTTTGTCGCTTTTGCTGAGGTCTGATCATTATGAAATACATAAAGATAAAAAGACCACCAAACATAATAAAAGTAAACAATGGACTTGGCTCTGCCTGAGCCGCTGCGTCTGCATAAGCATTTGAAGCGAATAACATAATAAACTTCCTTTAAATAAATTTAATTTTAATCATTAATTGAGATTTTCTTTAATCCAATCTAATACATCCTGATGATGGGTTTTTGTTTTAACCTTGTCCATCACCATAGCGATATTGCCCTGTTTATCAATAACAAATGTAGAACGTATTACACCCATATACTCACGACCCATAAACTTTTTAAGGCCCCAAGCACCAAAGGACTCTGTTACTGCATGATCCTCATCTGAAAGCAGCTTAAAGTTGAGCTCCTGCTTATCTTCAAACTTTATCAAACGATCCACAGAATCTGGGCTTACACCCAAAACCACAGTATCATTGGCTTCATATTCGGCATAGCTATCGCGGATACCGCAAGCTTGAACAGTACAACCCGGCGTCATTGCCTTTGGGTAAAAGTAAACAACCACATTTTTTTGACCTGAATAATCAGACAAAGAAACATTATTACCCCTTTGATCTAAAAGAGTAAATGTTGGTGCTTTTGTTCCAACTTTTGCAAATCCCAAGGTTATACCTCTATCACTAGAATGTTAGTTAGATCTTTCTATTACGGAAGAAGATGGGCAACGCCCTCTTTTTCTTCGCTAAGCTCTTGCTCAGTAGCAGACATCTTATCACGTGAAAATTCATTGATTTCCAAGCCCTGAACAATACTCCAATCACCAGCTTCACAGGTACAGGGGAAGGAGTAAATTAAACCTTCGGCAATGCCATAGCTGCCATCGCTATAAACACCCATGCTTACCCAATCCCCGGCATCGGTACCCTCAACCCAAGTGCGCATATGAGCAATGGCTGCGTTAGCCGCTGATGCAGCACTTGAAGCACCTCGCGCCTTAATAATCGCTGCGCCGCGCTGTTGAACAGTCGGAATAAACTGCTCTTCGTACCAATCTTGATCAACCAAATCTATCGCAAGCTTACCATCAACGTTTGCATGATGCAGATCTGGATACTGGGTCGCTGAGTGATTTCCCCAAATAGTCATATTCTTGACGTCATTGATGGTTTTTCCGGCTTTTTCTGCGATTTGGCTCATAGCTCGATTATGATCTAATCGAGTCATTGCTGTAAATTGACGTGGATCAATATCTGGTGCATTGCGCTGAGTAATAAGCGCATTTGTATTAGCCGGATTACCCACTACTAACACTTTAATGTCGCGGCTGGCATGATCATTAATAGCTTTACCCTGAGCGGAGAAAATAGCTGCATTAGCTTCTAATAAATCCTTGCGCTCCATACCAGGACCACGAGGGCGAGCACCAACCAGCAAGGCGTAATCGGCGTCTTTAAAAGCGACCTCTGCTTGGTCAGTACAAACAATGCCTGCAACTAGCGGGAAAGCACAGTCTTCAAGCTCCATAGCAACACCTTTAAGGGCATCAAGAGCGGGAGTAATTTCAAGCATTTGTAATATAACAGGCTGATTAGGGCCTAGCATTTCGCCTGCAGCAATGCGAAATAGTAAGGAATAACTAATCTGTCCTGCAGCACCTGTAATGGTGACGCGAACGGGTGAAGTCACAGTTTATCTCCAAAAAAATTTTAAAATTTGAGTGAGGCTTTAAAAGCTGAATATTATAGTGCTGATTAAAAAAAAAGCACTATAAAACCCAGTGTTTATCTATCAATTAAGCTAAATTATGCAGTTTATTTACAGAGTTTTTCATAAACAGCTTTCATCTCAGCATAAAGATCATCTTTAAAGCTTGGCAAACTAGTATCAAGCTTAGCCACAATTTCTACCAGATGCTCATTATCTTCCTTGCCACCCCACTGTTTATGGTAACTACCATCTTGGTAGCCGTGATCCTGCCTAAAGAAATTCAAAACATTTTTGCCAACATAGGCGATATACAATTGATCAAATTGCATATTGATACCCTTGACCAATTTAACAAAGCCATTCACATCAAAGTCTTTAGTGATTAAGGTATTAGCGGTAAATTCCTCTAGATTAAGAGCAAATTCACCAGCGTCTTCAACCTCATTAAACGCCGTAACAACTGATTGGCAAATATCATCAATGGATTGATCTTTAAGCAATAATAGACTTAACCCAAAATGCCAAATATCAACTAACTCTAGCGCAATTTGGTTAACGTCAGGCTGTTGTTTTTTCCACCATTTCCAGCCGTGATGATCGAGTAGCTCTGCACACTCAATCCAGATTGCACGATACCATTCAAAATTTTGCTCGCGCCAATCTGCCTTAACCTTTGAATTCATGCTGTCTTGAAGTTCTAGCATGGTTGAAATCTGTTGCTTCATAATAAATCCTTAGGCGCGGACAAAGCCATTTGCGACTTTTTCACTGCCAATTGTTGTATTAGGGCCATGCCCAGTTACCACTACCGCCTCATCATCGAGACTGTAGATGCGTTCTTTAATTGAGGTGACAATTTGTTCAAAATCACCGCCGGGAAGATCTGTTCTTCCGATACTACCTAAAAACAAAGTATCACCGGCAATTAAGGTTTTATATTGCTCAAACCAAAAGCTCACCGAGCCAGGGGTATGGCCTGGGGTATGAATGGCAACACCGCCACAGCAATCCAGGGCTTGGTCATCCTTTAAGTAATGATCAGGATCAGGGAGTGAAAACTTAGGCACACCAAACATGTCACATTGCTGCTCTACGATATCCCATAAAAACTGATCAGATTCATGAAGAAAAATAGGCGCACCCGTAGCTTTTTTAATCTCTCCAGCAGCCAGAATATGATCTAAATGCGCGTGAGTATGAATAATAGCGACAACGGTCAAATTCAACTCTTTAACAAGAGCCAGTATTTGATCAGCATCACCGCCCGGGTCAATGACTAGTGCACGACCTGATAATGAATCCCCAATCACTGAGCAATTACATTGTAATGGCCCCACAGGAAAAGTCCTGATTATAAATTGGGATTGCGGTTGTTGATCGTCAGACATGTTACAACTCTATGCTTGATTTAATTTAAATAGTTTAAAGAAATTATGCGTAGTAATCTCAGCCAATTCTTCAATAGTTATATTTTTAATTTCAGCCACACACTGCGCCACTTCATAGACATTTTTGGGTTCATTTTGCTTGCCGCGATATGGCACGGGTGCCAACCATGGCGAATCAGTTTCAACCAATATTCTATCAAGTGGAATTTTTTTAACCACCTCACGTAAATCACCAGCATTTTTAAAAGTGACAATACCTGAAAACGAGATATAAAAACCAAATTCCATTGCCGCCTTTGCCATTTCCCAGGTCTCAGTAAAGCAATGTAATACCCCTGCCGAATTTGTTTGATGCTGTTTAAGTAGCTTAATAGTCTCGTCACGAGCATCGCGAGTATGAACGATAACTGGCTTATCTGCCTGCTTAGATGCCAATAAATGGCGAGTAAAACTCTCATACTGCCAATCATAGCTTTCGGCACTATAAAAGTTATCAAGTCCAGTTTCACCCACTGCAATAACCTTGGGGTTTTTGGCTAGATCAACAATTTGCTCAACGGTTGGAAGCGGCAACTCCTCATCTTGGAGAGGATGAACGCCGACAGAGGAGTAGATATGATTATATTTTGCGGTTAACTCGGTTAAAGCTTTGGAGCTATCAAGGTCAACTGCAACAGTTAAAAGGTGAGAGACACCCCGCTGTTGAGCATCAGCAATAACGCCCTCTAGCCCGCCCTCTCGATTGGCGAGATCTAAGCGATCGAGATGGCAGTGAGAATCAACTAGCATTTTTTACCTTTAATTTAGTGAATGTTGAACCAGAATTATTTATTTGGCTGAAATATCTGTACCCATTCTATAAATAACTCTTCCCAAAGTAACTGAGTATTTAGCGGAGAACCCGACAAAAGCCATGCGCGAGCTTTTATTAATTTATCTAAAAAAACAAAAAGTGTTGGCTTGGGGTTATTTTGCAATTCACCCACCATTAATCGATGAACATAACTCAGTATCCATTCAATAAGCTCTTCTGGCGAATATTTTTGACAGGCTTGAGCTGCAGCAAAAGGCGTTTCGTCAGACCGACGCATGGCATCGAGTAACGACTCAACATGTTGTCGGCTTTCAAACCCAGAGCCATTAATATAATCCAAAGCAAGAAGAGGCTTACCGTTGGCAATTTGTAAAAGCTCAGCAATATTGACCTGTTTGTCATTTGCTCGACTAGATAACCAGTGTTGAGCTATTTCAGTTAAAGGTATTGTCAAAGACTCAATTTGACAGCGACTGCGGATAGTCATTGGGATAGCGCTAAGCCTGCTTGAAACCAAAATAATTAAAGTATTTGGCTCCGGCTCTTCTAGACTTTTTAATAGGGCATTTGAAGCCGCTATATTCATTGTCTCGGCAGGAAAGATAACCGCAACCTTCCAACCCCCCTGCTGTGAAGTTTTAGCGACTGATTCACATAACGAGCGAATTTGATCAACTTTGATAAATTTACTTTTCTCTTGTGGCTGCAATAGATAAAAGTCAGGATGAGATCCGGCCTGAAGGGTTATACAGCCACTACACTGACCGCAGGCAACAGTATTATCAACCTGATTGCACAGCATTCTGTAGGCCAAGGCATAGGCTAGATTTTCGGCACCAACACCCTCGAGCCCATTAAGTATAATTGCATGAGGCAAGCGTTGATCATCAATGCGCTGATTAAATGACTGCCATAGCTCAGTATGCCAAGGTAATGGTAATAAGGAATCCTTTGTAGCAAAAGATGTTTCAGTCACCTAGTTATCCGTTTTGAGTCTGTTGCAAAAAACTATTTAATGTATCCGCAATTTGCTGCTGAACAACATCCAGGGTTTGAGAAGCATCAATAACTTTATAGCGCTGGGGGCTTTGTTTTGCCATAGCCAAATAAGCCTGTCGCACGCGATTAAAAAAATCTGTTTTCTCAAGCTCAAACCGATCGGGCTCACTGCGCTTGCCCGCGCGCTCTAGGCCCAACTCAACCGGCACATCAAGAATAAGCGTTAAATCCGGCCGCATACTGCCCTGAACCATAGTTTCCAGCTCTGCAATAAGCTCATTACCCATTTCACGACCAGCACCTTGATAGGCATAGGTAGCATCGGTAAAACGATCACATAGCACCCAGTTACCCTGAGCCAGCTGCGGCTCAATTACCTGATTTAAATGTTGCGCTCTGCCGGCAAACATCATCAGTAGTTCAGCCTTACTACAAACCTTTTCATCTCTATTGGAGAGAAGCACTTCTCGTATTTCTTCCGCTAAAGGCGTACCACCAGGTTCACGTGTATTAACAAAAGAGATCTGATTTGCATCTAACCACTGTTTAATAAACGCAATATTAGTGGTTTTACCAACACCTTCAGTGCCCTCGATGGTTAAAAACTTGCCTCTCATAGATACTTGACTCTATATTTTAGGGTTATTCTGGCGCTGACTGATAATTTTGAGCACGCTGCTCAATCTGAAATTTTCGGACCGCCTTATTATGGTCACTTATAGTATCAGAAAATTGGTGGCTGCCATCACCTCGAGCAACAAAATATAAGCTTGAACCAGCCTTTGGATGCAAAGCAGCTTCAATAGAGGCTAAACCAGGCATTGCAATAGGTGTTGGTGGGAGCCCGTTAATCCTATAAGTATTGTAAACAGTGAACTCTCTTAAGTCACTGCGGCGAATATTACCTTGATAGCGATCACCCATGCCATAGATAACCGTGGGATCAGTTTGTAGCCGCATTCCTTGTTGTAGACGGCGAACAAAGACTCCAGCAATCTCAGTGCGCTCATCGGCTTTCCCGGTCTCTTTTTCAATGATAGAGGCCATAATTAAAGCTTCATAAGCGGATTTATAGGGTAAATTGACATCTCTAGACAGCCAAGCACGTTCTAATTCAACTCGCATACGGCTATGCGCCTGCCTTAATAAGGTAAAAACACTGTCATTTTTAGTGTAATTATAAGTATCGGGGAAAAACCAGCCTTCGGGATGCTTGATATCACTGCCAATGCTTGTGAGCAATTCAGTGACAGACATATCTTGAATTGAGGAAAACTGTGGAATTTGCCCTAACGCTAATAGCCATTGCTTAAACGACCAGCCCTCTGGAAAGGTAATGCTATGTTGAGCAATGTCTCCCTGAGCAAATTTTTCCATAAGGGATTTGGGCGTATCTGCTGGAGAAATCCAATAATCACCCGCCTGTATTTGATTTTTAATGGTTAACCGAGCCCAGGCAGTAACTAAAAAACCTGAGTTTATTATTTTGTGATGACTCAGTTCAGCATTAACTCGCTTAAGGTTACTGCCTCTTTCAATGGTCAACAGATACCTGCCTTGAGAATCTAACTCAAGGTTCTCAGACAAATTAACTGGACGATGTAAAATATCCCAAATAATCAGAAAGCTTATCCCAGAAAAAATCAAGATAAGTAGGCTAGATCCAATAAGCGTACGATATTTTATATGTGTCATTGATACTGGGGGTACATCTCAATAAGTTTGTTGCTGAGCGTAAGCGTTTGCTGATCGATTGGCAATGAGTTCAGGCTTTGGTTTCGCTGGTTATGAATAGACTTTACTGTAGCGAGTCCCTTAATTGAATTACACAGCAAAAGACTTTGACACTCAGATAATTCATCCACTGTAATTCTAGACACTGCTATTTGAATATCACAGGCTGGAAATATTTCTTCAATCATCAAAGAGCGCATCACTCCGACAATACCAACCTGCTCAAGACTGGGAGTAACCCAATCACCTGCGGCAGTTTTAACAAATACATTGGCTGAAACTGCCTCTATCAAGTGGTCGGATTCTGTGAACATCAACCCCTCCTGATAATGATGGTCGCTCCATTCGTTACGCGCCAAAACTTGATCCAATCTATTTAAATGTTTTATGCCTGCAAGAGTTTGGCTCTCTGGCAATCTATGCTTACAACAGCGAACATTAATAGGCTTGTTGCGAAATTCTTTAATCTCTTTAGGTAAACCGGAATAGCTACAGATAATACAAGGTTTAATCATTTCTGGAGACTGGTAGCCTCTTCCTCCCTGTCCTGCAGTAACAATTACCTTCACAACCCCTTGCGAAATAGACCGAGCTTTCAACTGATCTAAGAACAGGTTCAAATACTCACTAACTAGCTCAAACTTAACAGGAATATTCAAGAGGCTAGCACCTTTTTCAAGACGAGCTAGATGCCGTTTAATTAATGGTAGTTTCGAATCATGAAGTAGAATGGTCTCAAATAAGCCGTGCCCATAAGCCAAGCCACGATCACTCAGTAAACTTAAAGGGGCGCTGTCAGCAATTGGCTGACCATTCAGGCTAAAAAATGATGAAAGATTTGTCATATCTGATAATAGTAACCGAGTTTGTTGCTATTGTGACAAATATTAGGCGCAAAAAAAAACCGCCCCCATATGGGAGCGGTTTTTTTGAAATCGGAATTACCCGTTTGCTTGAATATAATCAACCGCATCCTTAACAGTAGC
>JBMZEV010000011.1:0-27175 GCA_049615065.1 Porticoccaceae bacterium
CTATTACTGCTGAGCCATCAACTCCAAGTGCACTTCAGGCTACTCTATTCGGTGCCCTAGGTGGTGTATTAGTAGTATTCAGTATCCTTACTCTTGATAAGCTAAAACTAGACGATCCTGTTGGTGCTATTTCTGTTCACGGTGTTGTAGGTCTTCTAGGTCTATTGCTTGTACCAGTGACTAACGATGGTTCTTCATTCTCAGGTCAGTTGATCGGTGCAGCTACCATCTTTGTATGGGTATTCGTAACAAGCTTCATTGCTTGGTATGTAATTAAAGCACTAATCGGACTCAGAGTTTCTGAAGAAGACGAAGCAAATGGTGTAGATATCGCTGAATGTGGGATGGAAGCCTATCCTGAATTCACAAGCTCAAAAAGCTAAGTTTCTGCTCTGCAAGCTTACCGGGGCCCTGTGCCCCGGTTTTTTTTGCCTTAAAAAAATACTAATAATTCGCTAGCTATCTTTGTTGTTAAAACTTAATATTTATTGCAAAGATGCAATATAATGAAATAACAGGTATCTTTAATAACGATTATTTAAATTTTGTATTATTTGTATTAAGAGGAGTGCTTTATGTTTTTGGTGTCAGCAACAATAAAACCATTTAAATTAGATGACGTTCGAGAAGCTTTGTCTGATGTAGGTGTTCAAGGAATAACCGTAACTGAGGTTAAAGGATTTGGGCGCCAGAAAGGCCACACAGAATTGTACCGCGGCGCAGAGTATGTAGTTGATTTTTTGCCCAAGGTTAAATTAGAAGTTGTAGTAGCAGATGATATTCTTGATGCAGTGATAGAAGCTATCGAGAAAGCTGCTAAAACAGGTAAGATTGGCGACGGCAAAGTGTTTGTTTATAAAGTTGAACAGGCATTGCGTATCCGCACCGGTGAAACCGGCGAAGAAGCATTATAATTCTTGGCAATATCGTCTAAACTTATTATCAAAGGCAGCCCTTTGTGGGGTTGCCTCCTTTCTGTAGAAACACCCTTAGGAGAATATTTTGAGCTTAACCTCTAAGTCAGGTTTTTTGTTGGGTTTATTGGTCCTTTGCTGTTTGTTCGGCGCGTCAAAATTTTTGGCAGATGAGTCACAAAAGGATGTCGTATCAGATGGGGCTAATAGGGTCTCTCAATCAGAGGCTAATGCTACCTCTCCAATAGAGAGCAATAATATTCTTAAGAATTTATTAACTGCAAGACCAGATCTTGAGTTTTCCATTGTGGGAATGTCTGTCGTTCCTGATGTTTACGAAGTTCAGGTTAAAAACGGGCCTCTGTTATTTGTTCATGAGTCTGGAGAATACTTATTTCAGGGTGATCTACTTCAGGTAACAGCCAACGAAATTATTAGCACTATGGAATTAAGGCAGACTGAGAAAAGACGCCAGCTTTTTTCTGAGCGTTCGGTCGAAGATATGATTATCTTTAAGCCTGAGGGAGAATCTAAGGCAATTATGAATGTGTTTACTGATGTTGATTGCGGTTATTGTCGCAAATTTCATCGAGAGGTTCCGCAGTTAAATGCTATGGGTATAGAGGTTAGATATCTAGCATTCCCAAGAGCGGGAATCCCATCGGCTTCATATAATAAAATTGCTAAAGCTTGGTGTGCAGAAGATAAACAGGATATTTTGACCAAAGTAAAAAATGGTCAGAATGTCGATATTGAGGTCTGTAATAACAACCCAGTGGCAGAGCACTATGCCTTTGGTAACAGTATTGGTATCAACGGCACACCAGCGATTATTTTAATGGATGGCACTCTAATTCCAGGTTACCAGCCCGCTGAAAATTTTGCCCAATTGATGGGTGTTGCAGCCGAATAAACTTTAGGTCCGATAACTCTAAGGGACCATTTGCGTTTAAAAAGTAAAAATAACCCCGAAAAAGCCTCTTTTAGTATAGAATTGCGCCATTGACAGAGCTCAATTAGGTGTTTAATGTTGCCGCCATTTTTTAGCGAAACAATACCTAAAATATTATTAATTTTTGGAGAGTGAACGTGCGATCTGTGCAAGTGGGTATCTGCGGTTTAGGAACGGTTGGTTCTGGCGTATTTAATGTTTTATCACGCAATTTAAGTAGTATTAATAATCGCGCTAATTGTGATATTAATATATTGCAGGTTGGTGCTCGCCGCGATAACGCCAGTTGTGATACTTCAAATGTAGATGTGGTCCGAGATATTTTTGAAGTCGCTCAGAATCCCAATATAGATATTGTGGTCGAATTAATTGGCGGCACAACTGTTGCCTATGATCTGGTAATGACGGCATTAAAAAATAATAAGCATGTGGTTACAGCTAATAAAGCATTGATTGCAGAGCATGGTATGGAAATTTTTTCCTTTGCCGCATCTAAGGGGCTTGTTGTTGCCTACGAGGCTGCTGTTGCTGGTGGAATTCCTATTATTAAGGGTCTTCGCGAAGGTCTATCTGCGAATAAGATTAACTGGGTGGCTGGCATTATCAATGGCACTACCAACTTTATTCTTACCGAAATGGATACCAAGGGGCGCGATTTCAATGATGTCCTAGTTGAGGCTCAGGAAAAGGGTTACGCCGAAGCAGATCCAACCTTTGATGTGGAAGGTATAGATGCGGCCCATAAACTGGTTATATTGGCCTCTATTGCCTTTGAAATGCCGCTTACATTGGAAGGTCTATACACTGATGGTATTACCCAATTAGAACCCCAAGATGTTGCCTATGCCAAAGAGCTTGGGTACGCCATTAAACATCTGGGCATTGCACGACAGACAGCGCAGGGAGTGGAGCTTCGAGTTCACCCTACATTAGTGCCGCAAAAAAGCACCATAGCAGGTGTTAATGACGTGGCTAATGCAGTTATGGTTAATGCTGATGCCGTAGGCACCACATTGTTTTGTGGTCCTGGCGCCGGCGCCGAGCCAACAGCATCATCCGTTATTGCAGATATTGTCGATGTTGCTCGAACCATTGACTCACCTGAACAGGCGAAAGTTAATGCCTTAGGCTGTCCAATATCTGAATTAGAGCAGCGCAATATAGTGGCAATTGAGGAAATTGAAACAAGTTTTTATATGCGTTTTTCGGCGCTAGATAAGCCCGGGGTATTATCAGATATCACTACAATTATGGGCGACTCTGGCATCAGTATCGAAGCCATAGTACAAAAAGAGCAACCTGTCGGTGAAGATTATGTGAATGTGATTATTGTCACTAATGTCACCCAAGAAAAGCAGCTAAGTACTGCAGTTGAGCGTATAGAAAACCTTGAAACTGTAAGAGATTCGATTAAATTTATCCGTGTAGAGCATTTGGATCAGTAAATGAAATATATAAGCACCAGAGGCGGTGTTGAGCCTAAAAGTTTTGAAGAGGTCGTGCTGACCGGTCTTGCTGAAGATGGCGGTTTGTTTGTGCCGCAGCAGATGCCTAAATTTAGCGTTGAAGAAATAGCTTCTTGGAACGAGCTTTCTTACGAGGAGCTTGCCTTAAAAATTATTACGCCATTTGTCGGTGGGTCTATTCCTGAACAGGATTTACGTGAGCTGATTGAAAAATCCTATGCAGGCTTTCGCCATGAAGCCGTGGCGCCACTCATTCAAGCTGGGCATAATCAATGGATCTTAGAACTTTTCCAGGGTCCAACTCTGGCATTTAAAGATTTTGCACTGCAGTTTTTAGGTAATCTTTTGGATTATATCCTTGCCAAGCGCAACCAAAAAGTGGTGATTATGGGCGCTACATCTGGGGATACCGGTTCTGCCGCTATTGAAGGTTGTAGGCATTGCAAGAATTTAGATATTTTTATTCTTCACCCTTACCAGCGTGTATCTGAAGTGCAGCGTCGTCAAATGACTACTGTTATGGCAGATAATATTCACAATTTAGCATTGCATGGTAATTTTGATGACTGCCAAAATATGGTTAAAGCCAGTTTTGCCGATCAGTCCTTCTTGCCCGAAGGTAGGCAGCTAGCAGCGGTCAACTCAATTAACTGGGCGCGCATTATGGCGCAGATTGTGTACTATTTTTGGGCGTCCCTAGCTTTGGGTGGACCTCATAAGAAAGTATCATTCTCAGTGCCGACAGGTAACTTTGGTGATATCTTTGCTGGATATTTGGCGCATCAAATGGGTTTGCCTATTGAGCAATTAGTCATAGCCACTAACCAGAATGATATTTTGCATCGCTGCATTAGTGAAAATGACCACAGTACTCAGCCGCTTCAGCAGAGTTTGGCACCCAGTATGGATATTATGATTTCCAGTAATTTTGAGCGCCTATTATTTGATTTATATGATCGAGATGGCGAACAAATTGCCCATCTGATGGCGGATGCCAAAAATGGCCATATGAAGCTGAGTGATGCTGCTTTAGCGAAAGCAAGGGAGCTATTCTCAAGCTATCGCTGTGGTAATGAGGGTATGGTCGAGGTTATACGCGCGACATATGAAGACAGCGGTTACCTGTTAGATCCGCATACTGCTATTGGTTTAGCGGCTGCCCGAGAGTGTAGCAATAATAAATCAACGCCTATGATTACTTTGGCAACAGCGCATCCGGCAAAATTCCCTGATGCCGTTAAGCAAGCCGGCTATCCAGAGGATCCTGCATTGCCACCACATATGGCTGACTTATTTGCACGAGAGGAGCGTTATACTGTATTGGATAATGATAAAACAGCGGTGCAGAGCTTTATTGGTGAAAATATCACATCCTAACAAAAACGCTTTAAAAGTATAAAATTTAGGCACAAAAAAACCGGCAGTAGCCGGTTTTTTTTAACACAGAATAAATTATTTAGCAGCTAGGGCTTTAACCTTAGTGTTAAGGCGGCTTTTATGGCGCGCAGCTTTATTCTTGTGAATGATTCCTTTGTCTGCCATGCGGTCAATCACTGGAACCGATGTATTGTAAGCTTCTTGGGCTGCTTTAGCATCGCCACTTTCGAGAGCTGCGTCAACCTTCTTAATGTAGGTGCGAACCATTGATCGAAGGCCAGCATTATGCTGACGTCTTTTTTCGTTTTGACGCGCGCGTTTTTTTGCTTGTGCCGAATTAGCCACTTGAACTATCTCCTAAATAAAGGGAACTCTGTAAAGGCGCGGAAATATACATGGTTATTTGGCGATATTCAACCTTAATATTACCCTTTTCACAGACTTTTTAACGGTTTGCCAAGAATTGTTTTCAAAGCAATGGAATCCAACTGATAGATTTGCTTGGACTAGGTAGCCACTGCCGTTAAACTGTCACGCAGAAATCTTATTATGGAACCCATAGTGACCGAGGAAAAAACACAGCAGAAAAAAGACCATGGACTGCTTCGCTCCAGCGGCGTGGTGAGTTTTTTTACCATGCTATCTCGTTTTTTGGGCTTGGCTCGCGATGTGGTTTTTGCGCGTGTAATCGGTGCCGAGGCATTAGCCGATGTGTTTTTTGTTGCCTTTAAGATTCCCAACTTTTTCCGTCGTCTATTCGCTGAGGGCGCCTTTGCTCAAGCCTTTGTGCCGATTTTGGGTGAGTATAGAGAAAAGGGCAGTGCAGCGGCGGTAAGACAGCTTGTTAGTCGTGTGGCGGGAAATTTGGGTCTAACACTTATTCTTATTACGCTGTTTATCATATTGGCTTCACCATTAATGGCGGCCATTTTTGCGCCCAGCTGGTATATGGAAAACCCTAGCAAGTTTGCTGCTACCGCAGAGATGTTGCGCATTACCTTTCCCTATCTATTATTTATCTCAATGACGGGTGTTGCCGGCGCGGTTCTCAATAGCTACGATCGCTTTGCCGTACCTGCTTTTACCCCGCTATTGCTCAATGTCACGCTGATTGCTGCGGCGTTAATTGGTGCGCCACTATTTGAACAGCCAGCCTATGCGCTTGCTTGGGGTGTTCTAGTGGCGGGTATAGTACAGTTTGTTTTCCAGTTACCTTTTTTGCGTAGTATTCATATGTTGCCAATGCCGAGGGTTGATTGGCAGCATTCAGGTGTAAAAAAGGTCTTAGCACTTATGGCACCGGCTATATTTGGTGTTTCCGTGAGTCAGATCAACCTTTTGCTGGATACTATTCTTGCGACCTTCTTGCCTACGGGTAGCGTATCTTGGCTTTATTATTCCGATAGACTTTCTGAATTACCTCTGGGCGTATTTGGCATTGCTATTGCCACTGTGATTTTGCCCAATTTATCACGCCATCATATTGCGCAATCGAACCAAGCTTTTTCGCAAACCCTAGATTGGGCACTAAAGATGATTTTAGTTATTGCCTTGCCTGCGGCGGCGGCACTTATGCTATTAGCGGAACCTATTTTGGTGACCTTGTTTTATTATGGTGAGGTTATGACATTGCGCGATATGGCGATGGCTTCTCTTAGTCTCAAAGCCTACGCAGCAGGGCTTATTGCCTTTATGTTGATAAAAGTACTGGCCCCCGGTTTTTTTGCCCGTCAGGATATGCGAACACCGGTTCGAATCGGTGTTATCGCCATGGTTTTGAACATGCTGTTTAATTTGTTATTGGTTATACCATTGCATAAATACTGGCAGATTGGTCATCTTGGGTTGGCGGCAGCAACTTCTTTATCGGCATTTATCAATGCCGTTTTGTTATTTTTAAGTTTGCGTAAAAAAGGAATTTATCAGCCCTCTAAAGGCTGGTTAAGATTTTTTGCAGGCTTAATTATATCTGTATCCATTATGTTGCTGGTGCTTACTCAGTTACTTCAGATATTGGGTGGCTCAGATATTATTTATCAACAGGATTGGCTGCAGCGAATAACGACCATTACACTTCTTTGCGGCGCTGGATTTGTAGCCTTTGTGCTTAGCTTATTTTTCTTTGGGTTTAGACTGTCGGATATGCGCGGACCGAAAAAAGCAACCAATGATTTAAGCGATTAATCGGTTCCTTTTCAAAAACATATTTTCTATTTAATTTTTATAGCACCAATTAGGGGCAATAGCTTACCTTTCTGGCGATTGCTAGGTATACTTTGCGGCTTTACTAAAGAGTGCCTAATTAGGTGTTAAAACAGCCGCAAATAAGCCTTATTCGCGATATAGATAGAGCGCGACTATGTGACCGAGAATCCGTTGTGACTATTGGTTCATTTGATGGTGTGCATTTAGGTCATCAGGCGATACTTAAACAGGTTATTGATAAGGCGCAAAGTTCGGGTAGCTTAGCTGTTGCTATGACATTTGAGCCTCAGCCTCAGGAGTATTTTTCCGCAGAAACTGCGCCGCCAAGATTGATGCGCCTGCGAGAAAAAATTGAAGCGCTTTTAGATTTTGGTATGGACCTAGTCGTATGTCTGCGATTTAACCACGCTCTGCGAAGTTTAACGGCCACAGAGTTCGTACAAGATATCTTGGTCAATGGGGTTAATACCAAGCATCTAATCGTTGGAGATGATTTTAGATTTGGCTGTGATCGCAAAGGCGATTTTGATAGCTTGGTAACAATGGGTCAGCAAATGGGTTTTAGTGTGCAAAACACCCAAACTGTTGAGCTGCAAAGTCAGAGAGTAAGTAGCACATTGGTTCGCCAGTTATTGCAACAATCGAATTTTGATCAAGTACGCAAATTGTTGGGAAGACCATTTTCAATTAATGGCAAGGTAACCTTTGGTCAGCAGTTGGGTCGAAAGTTGGGATTTCCAACAGCCAATGTTAATCTTAATCGATTTAGGGCGCCTTTGACCGGAGTCTACGCTGTATGGGTGGATGTCGAGGGTATTGATTATCGTATCAAGGGAGCAGCTAATGTGGGGGTGCGCCCGACCATAGGTGATATGGTAAAGCCCATATTAGAAGTACATTTGCTAGATTTTGATCAGCAAATTTATGGTCGAAGAATCAGTGTTGAGTTTGTTCATAAAATAAGAGATGAGCAACAATTTACTAGTCTGGATGACTTGGCTGAAAGTATTAGTGATGACGTAGTGTCGATTAAACAGTGGTTTGCTGAAAACAGCCATTAAATCAAAAAATGGAAAAGTTTAAAAAATATGACCGATAGTATTGATTATAAGACGACCTTAAATTTGCCTAAAACTGATTTTCCTATGCGGGCTAACCTTGCGCAGCGTGAACCGGCAATGTTAAAGCAGTGGCAAGATGATGATCTTTATCAGCATATTCGAGAGTCTAGAGCTGGCCGTGAAAAATATATCCTTCACGATGGTCCTCCCTATGCCAACGGTGATATTCATCTTGGTCATGCGGTCAATAAAACCCTTAAAGATATTGTTATTAAATCAAAAACTCTCAGTGGTTTTGACGCGCCTTATATTCCTGGTTGGGACTGCCATGGTCTGCCCATTGAACACAATGTAGAGAAAAAGATTGGCAAGGCAGGGGTAAAGGTTGAGTACTCTAAATTTCGTCAAAAATGTCGTGACTATGCTATGCGACAGGTTGAGGGTCAGCGCAAAGACTTTATTCGAGTAGGCGTGTTAGGTGATTGGCAAAACCCTTACCTAACGATGAATTTTGATGTCGAGGCTAATATTATTCGTGCGGTTGGCAAAATCGCCGAAAACGGTCATTTGGTCAAAGGCTATAAGCCGGTATATTGGAGTGTGGTCGGTGGTTCGGCGCTGGCCGAAGCAGAGGTAGAGTATCAAGATAAAACCTCATTCTCTATTGACGTGGCCTATGAGCTAGAAGATAAAGATCAACTGCAAAAATTGGAAGCCGCCTTTGATGGTTTAGACGGTGAGGGTTCTGTTAATTTCTTAATTTGGACTACTACACCATGGACTATTCCCAGCAGTCAGGCAATTAGCATTGGCGCTGATTTAGACTACAGCTTAATTCAGGCTGGTTCTAAAAGGCTTATTTGCGCTACAGATTTGCTTGAATCAGTTGCGGAGCGACTTGAGCTAACTAATTACAAAATTCTTGCTAGCTGTCAGGGCGCTGCACTAGAAAATATTGTGGCTAATCATCCCTTTTACCAGCGTGAAATTCGGGTACTACTCGGCAATCATGTAACTACGGATGCAGGTACTGGCTGTGTTCACACTGCACCAGATCATGGTTTAGATGACTTTGCGGTATCTAATAAATATGGCATCGGCACATTAAATTACATTCTCGACAATGGCGTGTACAAAGATGATGTCGAGCTATTTGCTGGTCAGCATGTTTATAAAGTAGATGAGCAAGTCATTGAGGTTTTAACTGATCGCGGTCAGCTCATGAGTTGCGGCAAGATTACCCATAGCTATGCGCACTGTTGGCGAACCAAAACTCCGCTGATCTATCGTGCAACACCACAATGGTTTGTGTCTATGGATCAAAAGGGTCTATTAGATAAAGCTAAAGCCGCAATTAAATCGGTTAGTTGGCACCCAGAGTGGGGTGAGGCTCGCATTGAGGGTATGTTAGATGCCAGCCCTGACTGGTGTATTTCACGACAGCGTACCTGGGGTGTTCCAATTGCGTTATTTGTTCATAAACAAAGTGGCGAAATTCACCCCAATACGGCAACTATTATTGAGCAGGTAGCAAAGCTAGTTGAACAGCGAGGAATGGATGCATGGTATGACGTTGATGCGTCTGAATTGTTAGGTTCAGAAGCCGATGATTATCAAAAAGTTACCGATACATTGGATGTGTGGTTCGATTCTGGTGTTACCCATGCTTCAGTGATCGCTGCTCGTGAAGAGCTCAGTTATCCGGCGGATCTATATTTAGAAGGCTCAGATCAACACCGAGGTTGGTTTCAGTCGTCCCTAAAAACAGCGATTGCGATTAATGGCACTGCCCCCTATAAAGCGGTTCTAACTCATGGCTTTACCGTGGATGAGAACGGCCGTAAGATGTCCAAATCCATAGGTAATGTGATCTCGCCACAGAAAGTTATCAATGAGCTCGGTGCAGACGTATTGCGCCTTTGGGTCGCCAGTGCCGACTTTAGTGCAGAAATGACCGTATCTGATGAAATTCTTAAGCGTGCGGGTGAGTCTTATCGAAGAATTCGTAATACGGCGCGTTATTTCTTATCTAATATCGATGGTTTTGATCCGCAACAGCATCTGGTTGAAAATTCTGAGTTACTGGCCCTAGATCGCTGGGCGATTGATTGTGCGGCTCAGCTGCAAGAACAAATTATTAGCGACTATAATAATTTTCAGTTCCATCAGATATATCAAAAGCTGCATAATTTCTGTGTGCGAGATATGGGTGGTTTTTACCTCGATATTATCAAAGACCGGATTTATACCTGTGCCGAAGATAGCCTGCCTCGCAGATCGGCGCAGACTGCCCTGTATCATATCAGTGAAGCTTTTGTTCGATGGATAGCACCTATTTTGAGTTTTACTGCTCATGAAATATGGGATCATATGCCCGGTGAGCGCGATAAATATGTGTTCACGGCAGAATGGTACCCATTGCAGCGTTTGACTGAAAATGAGTCAATTACTGAACAGGATTGGGCGGTTATTTTACATGCCAAAGAGGCGATCAATAAGGTTATTGAAGATCAGCGCAATCAAGGCAATATAAAGGGTTCATTGGAAGCCGACATAAAAATATATGCCGATCAGTCTATATATGATTCACTGGCAAAATTGGGTCAAGAGTTACGCTTTGTCACCATTACCTCAAAAGCTGAGCTAATGGCCTCGCAAGATGCTACTGCTGAAGTAGTTGAGTCGGTAATGCATGGTCTAAAAGTCATTGTTAATCGTTCTGAAGCCAAAAAATGTGTTCGTTGCTGGCATTTTATTGATGATGTGGGCAGCAATGATGAGCATCCGGCGGTGTGTGGTCGCTGTATTGAGAATATTGATGGCCAAGGAGAGATTCGCCAATATGCCTAAGTCAAAGCCTTCTGATAGAAAACATATATGGCTTTTATTGACCATTGCTGTGGTTGTTTTCTTTACTGATCAGTTAACCAAGTTATGGATTGTTAATCAATATATCTACGGTGAATCGGAGGCTATAACGGCTTACTTTAATCTGGTTAGAGTGCATAATTTTGGCGCAGCATTTAGTTTTTTAAATAATGAAGGTGGCTGGCAGCGCTGGGGTTTTAGTGTTTTTGCAGCACTGGTGAGCTTGATTATATTGGTGTGGATTAGCAGACTCTCAGCGCAGCAAAAGTTAGAGGGCTTAGCGCTAGCATTGATACTAGGGGGTGCATTGGGTAATCTCTATGATCGCATGACTCTGGGTTATGTGGTCGACTTTTTAGATTTTCATTGGTCTGGCATGCATTTTCCTGCGTTTAATATTGCAGATAGTGCAATCTCCATTGGTGCTGTGCTTATTCTTGTTGAAGGTTTTTTTAAGCGCCCTGCAAGTAAATCAGGACGAAAAAAATAAGGACTAATTTGGTTTATGAGTTTGACTATAGATCAGGGTATTAAGGTTACTATGAGCTTCTCACTAGCACTTGAGAATGGAGAAATTATAGATTCAAATTTTGATACTCAGCCTGCCACATTCGTAATGGGTGATGGCAATCTTTTGCCTGGTTTTGAAACTCCCCTTAAGGGTTTAAAAGCTGGCGATCAGGGTGAGTTTGTCATTTCACCTGAAAATGCTTTTGGTCAGCGGAATCCAGAAAATATGCAGCAATTAGCGCGGGATCATTTTGATCAAGAAACGCTAAATATTGGCGATGTCTTTTCATTCCAAAACGGTGAGGGTGAATTGCCAGGGGTGGTAATAGAGGTCGGTGATGATTTAGTTAAAGTTGATTTCAATCATCCGTTAGCCGGACGCAGTATTATTTTTAAGGTAAATATTGTCGAAGTTTCACCTAACGCAATTCACTAATTTAACAGAGGTATGATCTATGGATATTAAACTTGCCAACCCCAGAGGTTTTTGTGCAGGCGTAGATCGTGCAATTGATATTGTTAATTTAGCCCTGGATCAGTTTGGTGCGCCAGTGTATGTTCGTCACGAGGTTGTTCACAATAAATTTGTGGTGGATGAGTTGCGTAATCGAGGTGCTGTTTTTGTCGACGAAATTGATGAAATTCCCGATGATGTTGTAGTTATTTTTAGTGCACATGGCGTATCGCAAAAAGTGCAAAATGAAGCCGCCAGTCGGCAATTAAAAGTGTTTGATGCCACCTGCCCATTGGTAACAAAGGTACATCTTGAAGTGAGTAAATTTAGTTCTGATGGCAAGGAATGTGTCTTGATTGGTCATGCTGGACATCCTGAGGTAGAGGGTACTATGGGGCAATATGACCATAGTGCCGGTGGTGATATTTATTTGGTTGAAGATGAGCAAGACGTTATTGATTTAGAGGTTAGAAACCCAGATAGCTTAGCCTTTGTGACTCAAACCACACTTTCCATGGATGATACGTCAAAAGTCATTGATGCTTTACGCAAAAAATTCCCTACCATTGAGGGTCCGCGCAAAGATGATATCTGTTATGCCACGCAAAATCGTCAAGATGCAGTCAAGCAATTAGCGCTTGAAGCCGATGTGGTTTTAGTGGTCGGTTCACCGACCAGCTCAAATTCAAATCGACTGCGAGAGTTAGCTGAGCGCTGTGGTTGTAAAGCCTATTTAATTGATGGGGCAGAAGATATCCAACAGCAGTGGATTGCCGAGGCCGGAGCAGTGGGTGTAACCGCCGGTGCATCAGCACCCGAAGTTTTGGTATCTGGTGTCATTGAGAAGCTGGTGGAGCTGGGAGCAAAGCCACCAAAGGAGCTTGATGGCGTTACCGAAACAATTAGCTTTTCTCTTCCACGTGAACTGCGAAGTTAAAGGCTAAGACTTTTCTTCTATATAGCTAAACAGCGCTTTAGTTGATGGGTCCATGTCAGAAGCGCCAGAATCTTTATCTAAAAGACTGTTGGCCATTTTCTTACCCAGCTCAACACCCCACTGATCAAACGAATTGATATTCCAAATGCTACCTTGAACAAATACCTTGTGTTCATAAAGCGCAACTAGGGCGCCAAAATTCTTGGGAGATAACTCGTCAAGCAAAAGGGTGTTAGAGGGCTTATTACCGGGATAAAAACGATGTTGCTCACCGTTGGGGGCGGCTTGCCCCTCCATTAATGCTGAGGCCTGAGCGAGCATATTACCCAGCAATACTTGGTGGTGTTCTGAATGACTCAAGTTGTCAGAAATAGCCGCGATAAAGTCTATAGGAGCCATTCTTGTTCCCTGATGCAGCAATTGGAAAAAAGCGTGCTGTCCATTGGTGCCAGTTTGTCCCCATAGGATAGGGCCCGTATTGTAATTGACAGATTTTCCATCAAGGCTAGTAGACTTACCGTTGCTCTCCATATCTAACTGTTGAAGGTATGAAGGAAGAAGACCAAGTCGTTCGCAATAAGGAATAACGGCAATTGTTTGGGCGCCAAGGAAGTTGCTATACCAAATCCCCAGTAGTCCCAAGATAACAGGCATATTTTTTTCTAGGGGCGCGTTTTGAAAGTGCTGATCCATTTCTCGGGCGCCATCAAGCATCTGTTTAAAGTTTTCAAAGCCAATGCTTATGGCAATAGAGAGCCCAATACTGGACCATAGTGAATAGCGACCGCCAACCCAGTCTGAAAATTCTAGGATTTGATTTTCAGGAATACCGTAGGCAATAGCTGCAGAAGGGTTTGCTGTTAAACCGATAAAATGGCTGGTATTTTTTGGATTTTCAAGCCCTAACTCATCCTTAAACCATTGAATGGCTGTTTTCGCATTAAGCATGGTTTCCTGAGTAGTGAAAGTCTTACTTGCAATAGAGACCAGTGTGGTTTCAGGGTTTAATTTTTTTAATGTGCTTAAAATTTGTGCGCCATCAACATTGGAAATAAAGTGTATATTAAGATCAGGGTGGGCAAATTCTTCAAGTGCAGAACAGGCCATTTTGGGACCCAAGTCTGAACCGCCAATGCCGATATTAATAATATCTGTTATGGCTTTGCCGGTGCTGCCAACCCATTTGCCTTGACGAATTTCATTGCTGAAACGCTCAACGGCTTTTAGTTGATTTTCTACCTGCATCGCTCTATCAATGCCATCGGCAGAGGTGTCATCTGAAGGAGTAGCTCTCAAGGCTGCATGAAGTACCGAGCGATTCTCGCTGGTATTTATCGCTTTGCCTGAAAACATCGCATCTCGATGAGATGCCAAGGGCGATTGATTGGCAAGATTAAGTAACTGTTCAAAAATTGTTTCATTAATCAGATTTTTAGAAAAATCTAGCTTCAATTCACCCGCTATTAAAGAATACTTTTCAACCCGTTGGGAATCCTCTGCAAACAATTGTTTTATAGTTATTGGTGATGCAGATGACTGTATCTCAGAGGCTAATTCAATAAGATTATTCCACGCTGGAGTATTTGTTGGCGTGTATTTTTCATTGTTCATCGTTAGTATTTATCCTGTTAAGGGTCAATTAAGCCAGTAAAAACGCTAATTTTTTTCAGTTTTTGTAATAAAATTACAAAAAACAACCATTCTACCGATTATATATGATTAAGTTTTGTAATTTTGTTACAATCTCGCTCCAATTTATACGGAGCTAATATGGGTCAGATTAATAAGCAAATAGCAGCTGTAACCGAGCGTATTATAAAGCGTAGTGCATCTTTACGCTCTGATTATTTACGTCAGTTAGAAGAAGATTTTAACAACCGGCCTGAGCGAGGCAAATTAAGCTGTGGTAATTTGGCTCATGGATTTGCTGCCTGTGGTGAAGATGATAAAAATAGCCTGCGTATGATGCAGGCAGGAAATATAGGCATAGTCACCGCTTACAACGATATGTTATCTGCTCACCAGCCCTATGCTACCTATCCAGATCAAATTAAGCAGGCGATGCGAGAAATGGGTTGTACCGCACAGGTAGCTGGCGGTGTTCCAGCTATGTGTGATGGCGTAACTCAGGGCCAAGACGGCATGGAACTTAGCTTGTTGAGTCGTGATGTTATTGCTCAATGTACGGCTATCGGTCTCTCTCATCAAATGTTTGATGGCGTTTTAGCGCTTGGTATATGCGATAAAATTGTTCCTGGTCTTTTGATGGGTGCATTGTCATTTGGTTATCTACCTGCACTATTTGTCCCTGCAGGTCCAATGGAGTCAGGCTTACCTAACAAAGAAAAGCAAAGAATTCGACAGCTCTATGCTCAGGGTGAAATTGGTCGAGAAGAGCTTCTTCAAGCAGAGTCCGACTCATATCATAGTCATGGTACCTGTACTTTTTATGGAACAGCAAATAGTAACCAAATGGTACTAGAGGCCCTAGGTTTACAACTTCCAGGTAGCTCCTTTGTTAATCCAGACAATCCAATGCGTGAGCGTCTGACCAAAGAAGTTTGTTATCAAATTGCGCGAATAACGGCTTTGGGCAGTGATTACCGACCCATTGGCAAGGTAATTGATGAGAAAGCTATTGTAAATGGTACTGTTGCACTATTGGCATCAGGTGGTTCAACCAACCACAGTATGCACCTTGTAGCTATCGCAAGAGCAGCAGGTATTATCCTTAATTGGGATGATATTTCGGATCTTTCAGCAGCAGTTCCACTTCTGGCTAAGGTTTATCCAAATGGTCACGCTGATGTCAATCATTTCCATGCGGCGGGAGGAACAAGTTGTATGTTCCGCCAATTATTAGATGCAGGTTATATGCATCCAGACGCTCAAACGGCTTGGGGCGAAAACTTTTCTGATTTCACCCAGGAGCCAACACTAACCAGTGATGGTGATCTTGAGTGGAAGCAATCACCACAGACCCCCCTTGATACAGAGGTTCTAACCACGGTTGATAATCCATTCTCGCCAGAGGGTGGTTTGCGTCTTATGCAGGGTAATTTGGGTAGAGGCGTTATTAAGGTTTCGGCTGTAGCTCTTGAGAATCAAATTGTTGAAGCCCCCGCGGTCGTTATCGAATGTCAAGATGACTTAGAGCCCTTATTTAAGGCAGGCAAACTAGAGAAAGATTGTGTTGTCGTGGTGCGATTCCAGGGCCCGAAAGCATTGGGAATGCCTGAATTACATAAGCTCACGCCATTCCTGGGTACGCTCCAAGACCGTGGTTTCAGTGTTGCACTAGTGACCGATGGTCGTATGTCTGGTGCTTCTGGCAAGGTTCCAGCAGCCATTCACTTAGTCCCAGAGGCGATCGATGGTGGTTTATTAGCTAAATTGCAAGATGGCGATATAATTCGATTGAATGCAGTCACCGGAGAGCTTGCGTTTATCGGTGATTTAGACGAACTTGAAAGTCGAAAATCCGCACCTCAACCGGCTGCGGGTCAAATCGGCTGTGGTCGAGAAATATTTGCGATCAATCGAAAAAATATTAGTGACGCTGAGCAAGGCGCTTCATTTCTGTATCCTGAGAATTAAAAATGACTATTGAGTGGAATCTGGTTGCTGATATTGGCGGAACCAATGCTAGGTTTTCTGCGATCCCTGCAGGCGATCTGGAAAGTTCTTATGAGTTTCATCATTCAGTTGAAGAGCATCCTGAATTTGCCGAGCTAGTGGAAGACTTATTGGTTGAGATTGCTGAAGCAACAGGCTGGAATAATCCACCCGCTAGTGCTTGTTTTGCCGTTGCCTGCCCAGCAGATGTTGAAGAGATTGCTTTCACCAACAGTCATTGGCACTTTACCAAAACACAGCTTAAGCAGCTTCTTGGATGCCAGAATTTATTTGTTATTAATGATTTTGAAGCTGTAGCCCACGGTATAACCGAGTTAGATGACAATGATCTTGTACAGGTTGGTGGCGATAAGCCAATTGCTACTAAGCCCATTGGTATTCTCGGTGCAGGCACAGGGCTGGGTGTTGCAGGCCTGGTGCCAACCGAGAGTGGCTATCAGGTTCTTGATTCAGAAGGTGGTCATGCTGATTATCCGCCAACAACTGATAGAATGGCTGCTGTAGTAGATGTTTTGCGTGAAGAATATGGCAGAGTATCCCTAGAGCGCTTGCTGTCTGGTAAGGGTATTTTTAATATTTACAGATCACTTTGTAAAATTAATACTATTGAAAGAGCCTTCGAGACCCCTGCAGAGGTTGCGGCGGCTGCTCAAGATGGAAGTGACGAATTAGCACTTCAATCTCTCAATATGTTTTGTTCTGGAATGGGCAGTGCTGCAGGTAATTTAGCGCTTACCTACGGGGCAAAAGGTGGCATTTATATTGCTGGTGGCGTTGTGCCACGTTTTATAGATTTTTTTATTAAAAGTGATTTTCGTTATAAGTTTGAAGAAAAAGGTCGCTTTGTAAGTTATTTAAAGCCAATCCCAATATTTATTGTAGTTAGGGAAAATTTAGGGCTACTTGGTGCGTCAAAAAAACTGAAACAAATTTGAGGAGTAACAGGTGCAAAAAATGTTAGCGGGAAATCCAGTCATCCCTGTAATCACACTGGATCAAGTCGAGGATGCAGTGCCATTAGCTAATGCGTTAGTTGCTGGTGGGTTGAAAGTTTTAGAGGTGACTCTGCGCACAGAAGCAGCCGTTGAAGGTATTCGCCAAATAATTAAGCATGTTCCCGAAGCAATTGTCGGAACGGGCACAGTATGCAGTGAAGAGCAAATAAAGTTATCTGAGGACCTCGGTTGTCAGTTTATGATATCTCCCGGTGCTACCGATAAACTACTGTCCACAGGTAGCCAGTCGTCAGTGCCTTTCCTGCCGGGTATTTCCACGGTTAGTGAGTTGATGAGAGGTATGGAATACGGACTGGAAAACTTCAAGTTTTTCCCTGCCGAAGCTGCTGGTGGCGCGCCTGTGATGAAGGCCATGGCCGGCCCATTTCCTAATATTAAATTCTGTCCTACAGGTGGCATTGGCCTAGGCAATGCGTTGGACTATTTAACACTACCCAATGTAATGTGTGTGGGTGGCTCCTGGATTGCCAAGCCGCAAGATATTCGCGAAAAACGATGGGACGCAATTGAACAGTTAGCGCGTGAAGCAGCGGCGATTGTATAAAAAGCTAATAACAACGTAGTAGCAATAAACTACCGAGGTATATGATGAGTAGTAATGAAATTGATTTGGTTTTATTTGGGGCGCGGGGTGATTTATCGCGTCGAAAGCTCTTTCCAGCACTTTTTCAGTTAGATAAAGCTGAGTTGTTGACCGCCAATACGCGTATTGCAGCCATTGCTCGTCAGGCGCTTGATTCTGCTGAATTTGTAAAACAAATCGGTGAAACCCTAAAAACTAATCTTGGCGATGACTGGTGCGATACCGTATGGTCTCGATTCCACAAGCGAATTGAATATATTCGTATCGAATTCTCTGAAAAAGAGCAGTTTAATGCGCTTAAAGAATGGTCTGATGAAAGTCGCACGCTTATTTTCTATATGGCTACGCCGCCGAGTATGTTTGGTACCATTTGTCAGCATCTCGATGATGTTAATTGTATTGATGCTAAGTCCAGAATCGTTCTTGAAAAACCGATTGGACATGACTTGGAAAGCTCTAGAATAGTGAATGATACTGTGGGGAAATTTTTCCCAGAGAGCGGCATTTATCGTATTGATCATTACCTAGGTAAAGAAACCGTTCAAAATCTGCTTGCACTCAGGTTTGCCAATCGAATTATTCATTCACAGTGGGACAATAGCTGTATCGATCATATTCAAATTACAGCGGCTGAGACTGTCGGAATTGAAGGTCGTTGGACCTATTATGATGGTGTGGGTCAGTTGCGCGATATGGTGCAGAATCATCTATTGCAGTTACTTTCTTTGGTTGCTATGGAGCCGCCTAACAAGGTGGAAGCTGATGAAATCCGTGCCGAAAAAGTTAAGCTGCTAAAGGCAATGACACCCATCAACAAAGATAATGTGGCAGAACAAGCCGTTCGTGGACAGTATTCAGCGGGTTGGATTGCCGGTGATCCCGTGGTTGGCTATATGGAAGAAGAAGGCAGTGCCGAAGACAGTAGTAATACAGAAACCTTTGTTGCGCTAAAAGTGTTTGTGGATAACTGGCGTTGGGCTGGAGTGCCATTCTATCTTCGCACTGGCAAGAGAATGAAAGAAAAAGTAACTCAGATTGTTATTACTTACAAAGAAAACCCTCATGCTATTTTTTCTGATGACGACTCAGAGACAAATAACCGCTTGGTTATTCGACTACAGCCAAATGAGGGTATTCAGCTAGAAATGTTGTCTAAAAAGCAATGTATGAAAGAACGCTCAAGCCTTGAAAAGCGTACCCTAAATCTAGATTTCCTTGATCCTAATGATGATAGCAGAATAGTAGACGCCTACGAGCGATTACTGCTAGAAGTTATCAATGGCGATCAATGGTTGTTTGTCAGTCGCGATGAAGTTGAGGCTTCTTGGCAGTGGTGTGATGATCTCTTGCAAGCATGGTCTGATAAGGGTGTGGATGCAAAATCATACAGTGCGGGTTCATGGGGTCCATCAAAATCAGAATCTTTATTAGAAAATGATGGTCGTAGTTGGTATTTAGCTTAAAAAAAATAAGCAGGAAAACACTATGGAATTAAAACAATTTGAAAACACCTCGGCCCTTGATAATTCATTGTCGGCAGAGGTTAGTGAGCGATTAGCAGCTGCTATTGCCAGTCATGGTAAAGCGTCACTCATTTTATCGGGTGGCAGAACGCCAATGGGTTTCTTTCATCAGTTATCACAACAAGCTTTGGATTGGTCAAAGGTTACCGTAACCCTTGCCGATGAGCGCTGGGTTGATAACGATCATCAAGACAGCAATGAGAAGTTAGTTCGAGAAAACCTATTAATTAACGAAGCTCATTGTGCACGGTTTTTGTCTCTCAAAAAATCGGCTGAGACAGCTGTTGAGGGAGAAGCTGAACTCGAAGCCGAGCTAGCTGACTATGGACAGTTTACAGTGGTTATTCTCGGTATGGGCGATGATGGTCATACCGCGTCATTATTTCCAGGGGCAACAGCGCTTGCCGCAGGCCTAGATATGGATTCCGGGCGTAGTTGTATTGCAGTTACCCCAACAGCTGCTCCGCATGAACGCATAAGTATGACTTTGCCGCGTTTGTTGAACACAGAGTGTCTAATTATCCATATAAGCGGTGAAAACAAACAAAAGGTACTAAGCCAGGCTCAGGCCGGAAACAACGTTGAAGAGCTACCAATAAGGTCAGTACTGCAACAATCGCAGGTTCCTGTCACAGTGTATTGGGCAAGTTAAAGATTTATTTTAAGAAAAGATTAAATGCCCTCCGCATGAATTGCCGAGGGCATTTTTTTTACTAGCGGATTTCGTCGCCTACGCGAACAATTTTAAGGGTATTAGTGCCACCCTGAACATTGACAAAGTCACCCTTAGTAATAAGAACGAGATCACCGTCGGCAACAGCGTCGTACTCGCGAAGCTTTTCAACGGCCAAGTAGTTAATGTCTTCTGGTTTAAGGGTTGATGTTTCAAAAGGAACTGGCACAACGCCTTTGTATAGCGCAGTAATTTCGCAAGTACCTGCTTTTTCAGCAAAAGCATAGATAGGCAATGACGACGTGATTCTAGACATTAGCAATGGTGTAAAACCAGTTTCTGTCATACAGATTACAGCCTTTACACCTTTAAGGTGGTTGGCTGCATACATAGCAGATAAAGCTAAGGATTCATCAATTCGCTCAATGGTTTCATCGATTCTATGTTTAGAGCGTTGGGTTAAGGGGTGCTTCTCGGCGCCTTCAATGACTCTAGCCATAGCGGTAACCGTTTCTATTGGATAACTACCCACAGCAGTTTCAGCGGATAGCATAACAGCATCTGTACCATCCAAAACGGCGTTGGCAACATCAAAAACCTCAGCGCGGGTTGGCGTCGGCGCAGTAATCATCGATTCCATCATTTGCGTAGCTGTGATTACCACTTTATTGGCCGCCATGGCAGCTTCAATCAGTTGCTTTTGAACAGCAACCAAGTTGGCATCGCCAATTTCAACACCTAAATCGCCTCGTGCGACCATTACGCCATCAGATGCCTCGATAATACCAGGCAAGAACTCATCGGTAATAGCTTCAGCGCGCTCGACCTTAGCGATAATGTGGGCACTACTGCCCGCATCCTTGAGAAGCTGTCTAGTAAGTTCAACATCAGCCGCGGCACGAACAAAGGAAATGGCTAGGTAATCTGTTTTAAGGGCAGCTGCCGTCTTAATATCAGCTTTATCCTTAGGTGTTAAAGCATCAGCAGATAGACCGCCACCAAATTTATTAACCCCTTTCTTGCTAGAGAGAACACCACCCTGAACCACTTTACAGCGAGCTACAGTGTCAGACTTTTCTAAAATATCAAAGGTTAACCGACCGTCGTCTAAAAGTAATACGTCGCCGGCATCCATATCTTCGAGAAGTTCCTGCTCAATATAGACTGCATCTTGATTTCCAGCTTCCTTGTCCATACTGCTGTCTAGACTAAAGATATCGCCCTCGGCAAGATCAATCTTGGCATCATTGGCAAAACTTCCTATGCGAATTTTGGGTCCCTGCATATCGCAGAGAATACCCACTGGCATTTGCAATGACTTAGCGATTTTGCGAATCGTCATAGCGCGTGCAGTGTGCTCTTCAGCACTACCATGAGAGAAGTTCAGGCGGAAAACATTAACCCCCGCCTGAATGAGTTTAGTCAGGTTAGCTTCGTCGCTACTTCCTGGCCCCAATGTCGCAAGGATTTTGGTTCTTCTTGGCATAAAAAAATTATTCCGCTGTTAGGAGTACAAGGCTGTTATCAAGCATGCGGTTCGAGAAACCCCATTCGTTATCGTACCAAGCCATAACCTTAACCATAGATCCGTTAACACGAGTTTGCAAAGAATCAAAGTTACTCGAGTAAGCAATATGGTTAAAATCTGCAGAAACCAGTGGCTGATCACAATAGCTTAATACGCTGCCTAGGGCGCCGTCAGCGGCAGTTTTTAACACCTGATTAACTTCTTCAACACTGGTTTCTCGTCCAGCTGTGAATACTAAGTCAACAAGTGAAACGTTAATTGTTGGAACGCGAACCGCCATACCATCAAGTTTTCCTGCTAGCTCAGGGATTACATCAGCAATAGCAACTGCAGCCCCTGTTTTGGTAGGAATCATCGACTGAGTAGCTGATCGAGCTCGGTATACATCTGAATGATATACATCACTAAGCTGTTGATCATTAGTATAGGCATGAACAGTTGTCATATAGCCAGATTCGATACCCATTGCATCCTGAAGTGGTTTAACCAAAGGCGCTAAACAATTGGTGGTACATGAAGCATTTGAAATAATTTCATGCGATGACGTTAGCTGGTCATGATTAATACCATGAACAACAGTTGCATCAACACCAGAACCAGGTGCAGAGATAATCACTTTCTTAGCGCCGCCAGCAATATGCAAAGCCGCTTTATCTCTTTTAGTAAATACACCGGTACATTCAAAAACTACGTCAACGCCAAGGTCGCCCCAAGGGAGGTTGGCAGGGTCTCTTTCGCAGAACCATTGAATCTCATCGCCATTCACTGTCATCTTGTTCTCGCCAATTTCAACCTGTTGGTTAAAGCGACCGTGAACGGTGTCAAATTGCAAAAGGTGGGCACTAATATCCACGTCACCTAAATCATTAACTGCAACAATTTGGAGTTTGTCATGAAGTTCAGGGCGTTCGTAATAAGCTCTGACAATATTGCGACCAATGCGGCCAAAACCATTAATGGCTATTTTGAACATAAGAGGGAAACCTTGATTTGTAGTAAAATTACAAAAATTATAATTTTTCGCGGCATTTTAATCAATTGATAAGCGTTTTTTTTGTTTATAATTACAAAAAGACGTCTATTTTTAAGGTTTTAGAGTCATAGTTAACCATTTTGACCAATAAAATCTAAAATTTAGTAGCGCTATGGAAGCCAGCTAAACAGACTAAAGTCGGCAGGTTTGTTCAAACGCTACCGAAAATGACACAAAACTTAAGGATTGAGATGAGTCGTGAGCTACAAATGCCAATGGGGTTGGCAAATATATGTTTCTTAGAGGCAATTTCGCAAGAGCTGCCCAAGCTTAATAAAACACAAACTAAAGTCGCAAAGACTATTCTTGCTGATCCACAGTCGGCGACGCAATCAAGTATTGCTAATTTAGCGAAAAAATCAGCGGTGAGTGAGCCTAGCGTAAATAGATTCTGCAAGCGATTTAATGCAAAGGGTTTCCCAGATTTAAAATTAAGAATAGCTAGATCATTGGCTAGGGGCGCCAGTTACGGTTATCCTAAAATTCAGTCCTCAGATAATGTTGCCATTTTTACGCCCAAAATATTTGATTTAGTAATAAGTAATCTTGCTTTGTTGCGAGAAAATATTTGTCATCAAAGTATTGATCAAATTGTCGAAAAATTAATTCAGGCAAGGCATATATATTTTTTTGCTTTGGGTGCTTTGGCTTTTGCTGTGCGAGAAGCAACCGATAAATTTCGAAGTTTAAGCTTACCTGTTTCAAGTCATGATGATATTTTGATTCAACAGATGTTTGCTTCCAAAGGACAGGACGGCGATGTATTTTTTATAATTTCTGACACCAATCACAATAAACAACTTATTGATGTAGTCCAAGCTGCGAACAAAAATGGTTCTATGGTTATTTCACTAACGCCCTCTCACAGTTCCCTATCTAATTTGAGCGCATTAAGTTTGTATGCTGATATTTTTGAATTCTCAGATAAGTCGATACCACTTTCGTCTCGAATTATGTATTGGGTAATTCTAGATATCATAGCGACGGGTATAGCGCTTAAGAAGGAAAGCTGGCCCGCTAGTCCAGAAAATTTAAAAAAACCTCAAATGAAATCATTTTGAAGCATATAGTTATTTTTAAAATGATTGTTTGATTCAAAACTGTTTAGTTTTTGTTAAAAATCAATGATTTGGTTGAGGTATGCCTTTAAAGTAAATAAACTAAACTCACTTGTAATATTTTCGCATGGCGGTTTTTAGATGTCTGACAGGGTTATATATTCAGTTGCAGAGAGGTGGTCTGCAAGTGCATGGGTTGATAAAGGGAAATATCAATCAATGTATCGCCAATCAATTGAACAGCCCGATCTTTTTTGGACAAAACAATCCGATTTATTTCTCACTTGGCAGCAGCCATGGACTGAGCTAAATAAAGTTGAATTTAAAAATGCTCAGGCCTCCTGGTTTGTCGATGGAAAATTAAATGTTGCGGTGAACTGTATTGATCGTCATCTGGATAAAAATTCTGATCAGGTAGCTATAATTTGGGAGGGTGATGAGCCAGACGCTGATCAAAAAATCACCTATTCGGAGCTTTATGAGCAGGTTTCAAGATTAGGTAACGTTTTTCGTCAGCGCGGTGTAAAAAAGGGTGATCGTGTATGCATATATATGCCGATGATCCCAGAGGCAGCATATGCAATGTTAGCCTGCGCCAGAATTGGAGCTGTTCACTCTGTAGTATTTGGCGGTTTTTCTCCTGAGGCTTTAAAAGATAGAATTTTGGACGCTGATTGCAGATTGGTAATTACAGCAGATGAGGCAGTTCGCGGGGGCAAAAAAATTCCTTTAAAAGCAAATACTGACAAAGCCTTAGAGAATTGTCCGAATGTTCATAGCTGTATTGTAGTTGAACGCACTTCAGCTGCAATTAATTGGCATGAGGGTCGCGATGTAAACTACCATCAAGCCATAGAGACTGTTACTGCAGAATGTGAACCTGAAATTATGGATTCTGAAGATCCATTATTTATTCTTTACACCTCAGGCTCCACCGGAAAACCCAAGGGTGTAGTCCACACAACGGCAGGCTATTTATTAATGTCGGCCATGTCACATAAATATACCTTTGATTACAAGCAGGGGGATGTTTATTGGTGTACAGCTGATGTGGGTTGGATTACAGGACATAGTTACATTCTATATGGTCCTCTGTGCAATGGTGGAACAACCCTAATGTTTGAGGGAGTGCCTACTTACCCAGATGCATCAAGATTCTGGCAAGTCATAGATAAGCATCAGGTTAATCAATTTTATACAGCGCCTACAGCAATTCGAGCGTTAATGGGTGCAGGTGATGATTTTGTTACCAAAACATCAAGAAGTTCACTCAAGCTGTTAGGTACAGTGGGTGAGCCAATTAACCCAGAGGCCTGGGATTGGTACTACCGGGTTGTAGGTGAATCAAACTGTCCCATAGTGGATACCTGGTGGCAAACTGAAACCGGTGCTCATATGCTAACCCCACTTCCTGGTGCCATGGCATTAAAACCAGGTTCAGCTTCATTGCCTTTTTTTGGTGTTGAGCCGGCAATCATTAATGCTGAGGGTCAAGAAATTGATGGTGCAGGCGAGGGGTTATTGATGATTAAACAATCGTGGCCTAGCCAAATAAGAACCGTGTTTAATAATCATCAGCGCTGTATAGATACATATTTTAGTGCCTATCCCGGCTATTACTTTACCGGTGACGGCGCGCGCAGGGATGAAGATGGTTATTATTGGATTACTGGACGAGTTGATGATGTTCTAAATGTGTCAGGTCATCGTTTGGGGACGGCTGAGATTGAAAGCGCACTTGTACTGCATGATGCAATTGCAGAGGCAGCTGTGGTAGGAGCGCCGCATGATGTAAAGGGGCAGGGAATCTATTGTTTTGTTACTCCTATGGCTGGTGTTAAAGCCGATGATGAGCTAAAGCGTCAATTAATTGATCTATGTGCTACTGAAATAGGTCCAATTGCAAAGCCTGAAGAAATATTTTGGGCCCCGGGATTGCCAAAAACTCGTTCGGGAAAGATTATGCGACGAATTCTAAGAAAGTTAGCTAGCAAAGAGTTCGAAGATTTGGGGGATATATCAACCTTGGCTGATCCCTCTGTTGTTGAGCAGTTGATTTCTAGCTTGGAGATACAACCCCAATAACAAAAAAATATTTAAAGAATTCTTGTTATTGTAATAACGAGAATGATTGAGCAGGTTTTTTTGAAAAAAAGAATCATTCACTCAAAAGGTGGTGTTTTAAGTGCTATATATATAAAATTACTGACAGGGAAGGAAAAGAACTTATGAGTAAACAAGACATTAGCCATCAATTGGCGAAATTAATGCGTGAAAATGGGGTGTCACAAAGCGGGCTGTCCCGAGGTTGTGGCGTGCCTCAACCAACCATTAATCGTATTTTGAACGAAAAAACTAAAGAACCCCGACGTGAATCGGTAGTGCGTATCGCAAAATTCTTTGACGTCGAACCTGAGTCCCTTTACCGAGAATCTGAGGAAGTACGTGAAGATGGTGATCTTGTTGCACGTATATTTGCCCAGATGACCGCTCTTAGGCCAAACCAAAGAAGACGATTATTCTCTAAGCTGTCAGAGGAAATAGATTAAGCGTTTTGAATATTATCCTTAATAGTCAAAATTACCTTTTCTCTATCTTCAGGGGCTAGTTGGCTTAAGTATTGCCTTAAACCGGCTAGTCCTAAATCAAATGCTGCCTCTAACTGGCTAATTGCTTGATTAATCATTTCATCACTACCAATTTCAAAATTATTTACTTTTATTGGGGATGATGTTCCTTCATATCTATTAGCGTCCATAACTAAGTCCCTTGTTATATTTCAAAATACATCGATAACTAATGATTGCCTGTTAATTAGCTTTATTCGTTACTTAAATTTGTAAATTTTGAATTACTTACATACTAATTTATTACAATTTGTTAGAGATTTGTATAGCCTAAAAGAACTAATACTTTAGTATTAGATTTCAGGTGCTGATAAAAATTTATACCTGTACCTTTATTGAAACCTATACTAATAGAATGCTATGCTTGACCTTGCCTAAGGGGCGGTTATTTAACCTGAGAAGCACCCTTTGAACCTGATCCGGATTATGCCGGCGTAGGAATAGGACTCTGAAATTCCCTTCACCTCGTCTTTTGATTCCGGGTCTCCTTAACCACTTGTTATTGAGGCTCAATTATGAAACTTTTGTCATCCAATTTTTGTTTAAAATTATTTTTTGCTAGCGCATTTATAGCACCATTGTCATTCGCTGAAATTAATCTCGAAGAGGTTATTGTTACCTCGGATTTTCGTGAAGCACAGTTAAAAAATATTCCCACCAGTATTTCTGTGATTGATGCTGAGATTATTCAGCAACGTAACAGTCGCCATTTAGAGGACTTACTGTCTCTTGCACCCAATGTAAATTTTGCATC
>JBMZEV010000012.1:0-25357 GCA_049615065.1 Porticoccaceae bacterium
TAAATGGTAGCTACGGGTGGACTTGAACCACCGACCCCAGCATTATGAATGCTGTGCTCTAACCAGCTGAGCTACGTAGCCACTATGAAGTTGGAAGTCGTTCCACTTGCTGCGTTACTACTGGAACGGGCGCGCATTTTCGCTACACACAGCCTTTTTGTCAAGCCATTACCCTGTTATAACAGCGATCTTGGGTAATTTTATTGAGTTATTATTTTTTTCTTGGAATTTACCTAGCTTTTCTTTGCTATGGCGGTGGTGATTGATCCACTGACCACCAGTATTGCACCTAAAATTGATAATTCTGTTAATGGTTCTACAGCCATATCTGAAATAGGCATTAGCTGGGCGATGGCAATGGTAAATAGGGGGGTGATGGCTATGATTGCGCTGACTCTGGAGGCTTCTAGATGCGCCATGGCTTCGGCAAAGCATCCGTAGGCAATCAGTGTGTTTAGCCCGCAAAATAGCAATGCGGTCCATTGTAGGCTGCTTAATTGCCCCATGCTGGAGAAGTCGCTGAGGGGCAGGAATATAAAACTGCCTATCCAGTAGAAAATTAGCATGGTTTCTGATGACTTGAAGTCATTGAGCAGGAATTTTTGCAGAATAGCGTAGCCGGTCCAAAAGCTGGCTGACAGTATGATAAAGATTAAACCGATACCGTAGTCACCAAATTCGATAAGCAGTTGGCTGATTTGGCGTTCAAAAAATAGCCCTAATCCAAGGGCAAAGCTGAAAAAACCGAGCCATTGACTGCGGCTAAAGCTTTCTTTAAATACCCATAGGCCGGCGAGTAATAGTAGCATTGGCGCGAGTTGGATCATCACTTGGGTGGCTTCGGCGGAGGTGCGTTCTAGCCCGAGTATATAGAAGCCGTAGTTGCCGCTGAGCAAAAGCCCGGCGAGTAGTATATGCAGCGCTAGCTTGGGTGATTTTAGTTTGCGTTGATTATTGATTTGACCGCGCGCTATTAGATAGGGTGTTAGTAGCAGGGCGGATATAAAAAATCGAAAGAAGGTACTGGTGCCTGCGCCAATGGTTGGAGCCACTTGGTGCAGGGCTACTGGCAATGTGCCCCACATGGTGGCGGTACCTAGGGCGAGTAGTAAGCCTAGTTTCCAGCGGCCAGTGATAGCATTGAGCTTAGACATTAAAGCGGAAGTGGATTAGATCGCCATCTTGCACTATGTAGTCTTTGCCTTCTAGGCGCCATTTACCGGCTTCTTTGGCGCCCTGTTCGCCATTGCCGGCGATAAAGTCATTGTAGGCAACCACTTCGGCGCGGATAAAGCCTTTTTCAAAATCGGTATGAATTTTTCCCGCGGCATTGGGGGCGGTGGCCCCTATGGGGATAGTCCAGGCGCGAACTTCTTTGGGCCCTGCGGTAAAGTAGGTTTGTAGTCCTAGCAATGAGTAGCCGGCGCGGATCACACGGTTGAGACCGGGTTCTTCCATGCCCATTTCGGCAAGGAATTCCATTTTTTCGTCGTCTTCTAGTTCACTGATTTCTGCTTCGAGTTTATTGCAGATAGGTACCACTATAGCGCCTTCTTGGGTAGCAATTTCTTTTACTGCATCAAGATAGGGGTTATTCTCAAAGCCTTCTTCATCGACATTGGCGATATACATGGTGGGCTTGATGGTTAATGGGTTTAGTTGCTTTAGCAGTAATAATTCGTCATCAGTTAAATTAAGTGAGCGCAGTGGTTGCGCTTCGTTTAAATGAGGAATAATTTTTTCTAATATTACCACCAATGCTTTGGCATCTTTGTCATTGCCTTTGGCGGCTTTGCTGGCTCTCTGCAGGGCTTTTTCGGCACTTTCGAGATCGGCCAACGCCAACTCTGTATTGATGACGGCAATATCATCGGCGGGGCTAATTTGCCCTTCCACATGAATTACATTGGCGTCATCAAAGCAACGAACCACATGGGCAATGGCGTCGGTTTCGCGGATATTGGCGAGAAATTGGTTGCCTAGGCCTTCACCTTTGGAGGCGCCGGCAACGAGTCCTGCAATATCCACAAATTCCATACTGGTCGGAATGAGTTTTTCTGGCTGGACTATTTCGGCAATTTTATCTTGGCGCGCATCGGGTATGGGCACAATACCGGTGTTGGGCTCGATGGTGCAAAAAGGAAAATTTTCGGCGCCAATTCCGGCTTTGGTAAGCGCATTAAATAAGGTTGATTTACCGACATTTGGTAAGCCGACAATACCGCAGTTAAAACCCATGGTTTATTCCTTTTGCTTGGATGCTGTTAGTTGCTGTGAAGTTGGTTCATTGCTTGTTCCCATTGGCCATCTGTGGCTAGGGGTAGGTAATGAAGTGCATCACTGATACTGTTATCTATTAGTTGTTGATCGCCTTTTGAGGCTTTTTTTAGCACATAGTCAGCAACCTGATCTGCGTGCCCGGGGTGGCCAATGCCAATCCGCAGGCGGGCAAATTCATTGCTGTTGCCTAGGCTTTTAATAATATCGCGTAGGCCGTTGTGACCACCATGGCCTCCAGCAATTTTGAATCTTGAAGTGCCAGGGCTGTGATCAAGTTCGTCGTGGGCAACCAACATATTCTGTGGTGCTATTTGATAGAACTTGGCCATAGCGGCAACAGATTGTCCGCTGCGATTCATATAGGTGCTGGGTATTAGTAGGCGAATATCTCTACCATTTAAGGTGATACGTGCTGTTTCGCCAAAGAATTTGGATTCAGTGCTAAGTGTTACGCCGACTGAATTTGCCAGTTCTCTAACGAAATCGGCTCCGGCATTGTGGCGCGTCCGTTGATACTTGGGGCCGGGATTTCCCAGCCCTACGATCATGTCTACGGGCGTGTCCAATGTCGGAGCCTTAGATTAAGCAAGTATGAAGATTACTCTTCGCTTGCTTCCTCTTCGCTATCTGCATCAGTTTCTGGAGCATCCGGTGCTTCTGGCGCTTCATCAGAAATTTCTTCAACTGCCTTAGGCTTATTAACCGCAGCTACTGGAAGATCGTGATCTTCACCATGGCTAAGGGCAACACTTTCCACGCCTTTTGGAAGTTTAATATCAGAGATATGAACTGTAGCGCCAAGCTCTACTTCAGCCATATCAACTTCGATATACTCAGGCAGATCTTTTGGCAGACAGCTAATTTCAAGGTCTGTCATGCTGTGGGCAATCAGGCCACCACCCAACTTAACGCCAACACATTCTTCTTCATTAATAAAGTGAAGCGGTGCTCTTGTTTGTAGTTTGGTGGTTTTGCTTACACGGAAAAAATCCATGTGCATAATCAATGCTTTTGCAGGATGACGCTGAATATCTTTGATAATGACATCTTCAGATTTGCCATCAACCACTAGGCTAATAATATGTGAGAAGAACGCTTCGTTTTCGAGCGCTTTAACCACATCTTTGTGTGCTAGTGAAATTTGTGCAGGGTTTTTCTTGCCACCGTAAACGATAGCAGGTACTTCTCCGGCCAGACGACGCAGGCGGCGGCTCGCACCTTTCCCTGTATCCTCGCGACCATTCGCATTTAGAGTAAACTCAGTAGACATGATAGTCTCCTATGTTAAGCCAAATCAGACCGCGACCAGACCTGAAATGGGGTTAAGTGCCCTAGTTGGGCGATAAAATCAGTACCTATTTATTGAGTAAACATGGCGCTGATGGATTCTTCGTTGCTCAGGCGTCTCACGGATTCACCGAGTAACTTACCTAGCGTTAGGGTGCGGATCTTGCCGCACTTTTTAGCCTCTTCTGTCAGTGGGATACTATTGGTAACCACTAAATTATCGAGGCTAGAATGACTAATATTTTCTATTGCTTTGCCTGACAAAACTGGGTGTGTTGCGTAGGCAACCACTTTTTCTGCACCGAATTTTTTCAGCGCTTCTGCGGCTTTGCAAAGTGTTCCTGCAGTGTCGACAATATCATCGATCAACAGGCAGGTACGGCCTTCTACTTCACCAATAAGGTTCATCACTTCGCTTTCATTAGCAGAAGGGCGACGCTTATCGATAATAGCTAGGTCACAATCTAATTGTTTTGCCACGGCACGTGCACGAACAACACCGCCGATATCCGGCGATACAACCTGTAAATTTTTGTAGTTCTGACGCTGAATATCGTCTAGAAGTACGGGTGAACCATAGATATTATCTACAGTACAGTTAAAGAATCCTTGAATTTGCTCTGCGTGTAGGTCAATCGTTAGAACGCGATCTACTCCGGCATTGGATAACATATCTGCAACAACTTTGGCACTAATTGGGACTCGCGCTGAGCGAACACGTCGATCTTGACGGGCATAACCAAAGTAGGGGACCACTGCGGTAATTCGTTCGGCAGAAGAGCGTCGAAGTGCATCGACCATTAATACTAGCTCCATCAGATTGCGATGGGTCGGTTCACAGGTAGGCTGAATAATAAATACATCGTGTCCACGAACATTTTCGCGAATCTCAATATTGATCTCACCATCAGAAAAGGTGCTGACCAGTGAATCGCTGAGTTTAACCCTAAGCGACTTGGCAACTTCTTTTGCAAGTTCCGGATTAGCGTTACCGGTGAAAAGCATTAATTTAGACACATCTTCTTCCTGACTTTGCAATTTGAAAGATGGCTGGGGCGGGAGGATTCGAACCTCCGAATGTCGGGATCAAAACCCGATGCCTTAACCACTTGGCCACGCCCCAGTTATAAATTTTCCAGTTGTTGATGTAGTGGAGATCGATTTACACCCATAGCTACAAATGAGTTCCAACTGTTTGGCACTGTCTGTTGTGCCTGTTTTGCCTCTTCTTGGTTGTCGAAACGGCAGTACACACTGGCTCCGGTACCCGTCATTAGTGGGTTTCCGTGCTGTTGAAGCCAATCTAACACCTGTTTTACCTCTGGATACAGGGTTTCGACAACAGATTGACAGTCATTTCTGTACAGCTCTTCCGAGAGGGCGCGTATTTTGATGGCTTGAGCGTTCCTTGTCAATTCACTGTGGCAAAAAATTTGCTCTGTTGAGATCTTTATTTTCGGTGTCACCACCAGATACCAAAACTGATCGAGTGAAATAGGGGTTAATTTGTCGCCAATACCTTCGGCAAATGCACTAAATCCTTTTACAAAAACGGGAATATCTGCACCTAACTCACGGCCAATTTCTGCGAGTTGATCAAGGCATAGATTGCATTGCCAAAGACTGTTTAACCCCACAAGAGTCGTGGCTGCATTGCTACTACCACCACCTAGACCTGCGCCCATGGGTAGTTTTTTATCTAATTGAATATCACAGCCCCAATGGCAATCTGTAGCTTGCTGTAATGCGCTGGCAGCTTTGAAGACTAAATTATCTTCTGGCGCTACAGCCTCGATATCACTAATTATATTTATTTCAGACTGTTTATTAACACTAAAGCTAAGCTGATCACCGTAATCTAATAGTTGAAATAATGTTTGTAAATTATGGTAGCCATCTTCTCTGCGATCGAGAATATGCAGAAACAGGTTTAATTTTGCTGGCGATGGCAGAGTAATTGAAATCATTTAGGTTTTAGTTATGTTTTATCATTGGTTTGTGAAACAAATCCCACTGTTTAATGACAAGCTTAAAGGAAAGCTCCCCGCGTCGACCAGATATTTTTTTTGGCATCATAAACGCTCCCTGTGCATGGTGGTCGGAAAATTGTAGTTGCCAACCATTTTGCTGCAAGCTACTTAAGACTCCGTTTTCTTGACTAACTATATTTGATGCCTTGACATGATTGGGTGAGGCAAGTCCCTTTACCCACCAGCTCATTGCAACGGCTGATAAGGGGATGCCTAGAAGTTGCGCGCTAAGCTGATCTGCTGTGCCGGTTAATAGTTTAGATCCCTGTCGTATGGTCGCCTGTTGCTGATCGCCATCAATAGTGGCTGAGCCAAAGCCCATTGGCCCATTGAGATTCACAGTGTAATTAACCCCTTGCTGTTGCCATATTAGATTAATGGACTGTGCTTTTTGTTGGGTTCTTATGCCCAGTTTACCGGTTATTTTCCAGTTGTTGAGCTCGGCTAGGGTTGGGCTTTCTGTGGGAGGCTGATCTGATATTTTATGGCTTATTGAGACACAACCAGACAATTGACTGAATAGTAGCGCGCTTAAAAGAAGAATAGTCTGATGTTTCATAACGCCCGTTTAATAATCAATTGATGGATAATTATAGCTTTAAACTTAGGTTGGGATGTTATCAGTTAAGGCGCTTACTGTCCCCTTTGTTGCTAGGGTTTCAATATTATTAGACAGCAATTTTCCTATTAACCTTAACTCTAGTGTAAAATTGGCTTTTTTAGGTTTGCAGTCAATTAAATTCAAAATTCTAAAGGGTATGAATAGAGGCGAATGGCTTTGGATATCATAGCACTTGGCATTAATCACAAGTCTGCTTCAGTAGACCTTCGTGGTCGTGTGTCGTTCGCTCCTGAGACTGTGGTTGAAACTCTTCGCGCAGCATTACTCAGCCTTAAAATTAGTGAAATCGCAATACTCTCTACCTGTAACCGCACTGAAATCTATGTGGTGGGTGAATTATCTGATCAGCAATTGCTGGATTGGTTGGCGCTAACTAAGGCATTAGATTTAAAGACTCTTGAGGGCTGTTATTACTCTTATCGCAATACAGATGCTATTCGTCACATGATCTGTGTTGCTAGTGGACTGGACTCTCTGGTTGTTGGTGAGCCGCAAATTTTTGGTCAAATTAAATCGGCTTATTCTGTAGCGCAAAAGGCGGAGACGGTTTTTGGACAATTAAATATGGCCTTTCAATGGGCTTTTGCTGTGGCTAAACGGGTTAGGTCTGAAACGGCTATTGGACAAAACCCAGTGTCAGTGGCTTATGCGTCAGTTAGTTTGGCGGAGCAGATCTTTTCTGATTTGCAGGCGGCGCATGTATTGTTGATTGGAGCTGGTGAAACTATTGAACTGGTCGCGCGTTATTTATATGACAAAAAAATTGGTCACATTACCGTAGCTAACCGCACTTTGGAGCGCGCGCAGGAATTGGCTGAGGATTTTTCTGCTGAAGCTATTCTGCTTGCGGATATGCCCGAGCATCTTCACAAGGCGGATATTGTTATTTCATCAACCGCAAGTCAATTGCCTGTATTGGGTAAGGGTGCGGTGGAAACGGCCCTAAAAAAACGTCTGCATAAGCCAATGTTTATGGTCGATGTGGCTGTTCCTCGGGATATTGAGCCGCAGGTAGAAGAGTTAGATGATGTTTATTTATACACTGTGGATGATTTGGAAGAAGTTATTCAAGATAATCTTAAGGCACGACAAACAGCGGCCAATCTAGCGCAACAGATTGTCGATGAGGAGGTGGAAAATTGGTCTTCCAAGCAGCGTGAGCTTAGCGTAGTTGATACTATTAAAGCTTTTAGAGATAGCGCTGAGACAATTAGAGATGCTGAAATACAGAAAGCACTATCGGCATTAGAACGTGGGCAGGATTCCACTGAGGTGATTAATTCACTGGCTCGCAATTTAACCAATAAACTTTTGCACAAACCCACAACCAAGCTTAAACAAGCGGGTCAAGAGGGTTGTGATGATACTATTAATGTGACACAGGCCTTGTTTGATCTGGATAAAAAATAATTATTTTGGTTTTTGGTTTGGGTGAAGGCATTAAATTATCCTTGACCACAATTAACTATCGGCACTTTAATAGCGTATACGCGAGCTGTTATTCAATAAAAACTGGGGTTTTACATTGACTGAGCAAGAAAAACCAAAATCAAAGCCAAAACCGAAACAGCCAACAAAAGATTCAAAAGTTGCTGATAAAAAACCTGTGGTTAAGAATAAACCTGAGAGTGCTGCAAAGTCATCGTCTGGTTTTTTAAAAGCCTTTGCGAGAATGTTGGTCATTGTATTTGTTATTGGTGCGAGCTCGGCGGGTTGGTTGTTTTGGCAAGATTGGCAGGCAAAAATGCGTGTCATTGATAGCAATAGTGCGGTGCTTTCTTCTTTAAAATCTTCAATTAGTTCAACGAAAGATCAATCTCAAACTATGGTAGAGCAGCAGCGCCAACAGCAAAAAGCTGCAATTCAGCTTGGAAATCAGCTACAAAATATTGAGTTAAGGGTTAACGCGCAGGGCAAGCGACTGGTCGAATTGGGTTCAACCACACGCAGTGATTGGTTGCTTGCTGAGGCTGAATATTTGGCACGATTGGCACGGCAAAGATTGCAGACCGAGCGCAGGGTCAAAAGTCCTTTAGCTTTACTACAAAGCGTCGATGCTATTTTGACTCAGATAGATGATCCTAATTTATTGCAGACACGCGGTGCTGTGGCGGCAGATATTACCAGCCTCAGATTGACCGCTGATGTTGATAGAGAGGGAATTTATTTAGAGCTTCAGGCTCTGACAGGCATTATTGATAAGCTCTTGTTAATTGAATTGGCTGAGCCGCCAAAACCAGCTCACCAGTCGGTTGAAAAAATAAACCAACAAGAACAGACGATATTAGATGATTTTTTAGCTGATTTAAGCGGCCTTATTCGTGTTCGCCAGCGTCAAAAGCCCATAGAGCCACTATTGCTTCCTGAGGAGGAGCAAATTGTTAGGCGTAATATGCAAATGATATTTGAGCAGGCGCAGATCTCACTTTTGCGTGAAGAGCAGAAAATTTATCAGGTGACCCTTGAAAAGGCGCAATATTATCTGCAGCGATTTTTTCAATCTAATCCACAAAGCGAAGCGGTTAGTCGGCGTATAGCTGTGTTATTGGATACTAGTATTGTTCAAGATTTACCTGATATTCATGGGTCTCTCGACGCAATTCAAGCTTTATTGATTATGCGTGAGCAACGAATACTTGAGGGTGAAAATTCCACCGCATTGGAGTCTGATCAGTGAGGCAATTATTGCTTATTATGCTCGGTGCATTGCTGTTTGGCGCCGCCATAGTATGGCTGATGCAGCAGGATCAGGGCTATATTCTGATTAGTCTTGGTAGCCTTAGTATTGAGATGAGTTTTTGGCTTGGTGCGATTATTTTTGTAGCGGCTAGCAGTATTTTTGTATGGCTATTATTGCTTTTTAGATGGCTTATGGCTGCCGGAGGTGTGCGTAAGTGGTGGATTGCTAGGCGAGTAAACAAACAAACCACTAAAACAGCAAAGGGTCTTATGGATTTCTTGAGTGGTGATTGGCAATCGGCCGCTCGTGTTCTCAAGCAATCGGTAAAAGATCCAGAGCTCTCAAAGGTAAGTTTGTTATTTGCGGCAAGAGCGGCGGCTAACAATGATCAATTAGATCAAACAGAGCAGCTTTTAGCAGAATTCTCAGTTGAGTATCCTCAGTATAAAGATTTCGCTGATTTACAGATGGCTGAAGTCTTAGTTGAGGCATCAGAGGTTGATCGGGCTACAGAGATACTTGAAGCAATTCAGTCAGAAAATAAAACCACTTTAAGATTGCTTGCGGATGTTTATTGCCTAAGGTCTAACTGGTCGGCACTCTGTGCTTTGTTGCCAAAAATTAAGCGTCAATCTGCACTGGACGAAAAAGATTTTACTACACTTCAAGTGCAGACTTATTGTGGGTTGCTAACAAGTATAGATCCTAAGTTGCCGGTCAAAGTAAAAATTCAAAAATTAGATGCTATATGGTCTGGAATACCTAGATCGTTGCGACAGATTGCTGAAATTCTCGCTGCTTACAGCGATGGTTTGGCATCAGCAGATGCCCCTGAGAAAGCATTGAATCTATTATCTAAAGCGTTGAAAACAAATTGGCATAGCTGTTTGGTTGAGGCCTATGGCCGACTAGAAATTAAGGATAGTACTAAGCAGTTAGCTTTAGGCGAGCAGTGGTTGGCAAAATATTCTGATGATCCCCAGTTGTTATTTGCTCTGGGTGGTATTTGTCGCAGAATGGGATTTTTGGGCAAGGCTAAGGACTATATGCAGTCGACGATTGATGTTGCACCTACAGTGCAGGCTTATCACGAGTTAGCAGCAGTGCTTGAATTACTTGGTGATACTAGTAGAAGTTCTGAGGTGTATCGAAAGGGGCTGCGATTTGCTAGTCATTCAACGGTTAATCAAACTTAAATTTTACGTCGCTTAAGATCTCTGATTAAAAATCTTGCTGGATGCATTGCTAGCCTTAGATCTCTCTCAAGAGGTGGGATTTCAGCGCTGATTTCTGCCGCCAATATTTCAGCTGTCAGTGGCGCATAACTCAATCCTCTCGAGCCTAGACCACAGTGAATATAAAGGTTTGGATGATAACTACCAAAATTTTCTATGGTCGACGTGGCGTCATGACGCAGGTCTTTATATTGCTCAACAAATTGCTCTGCATTGGGCACAGCCCCGACGATGGGCAAATAATCATTGGTGGTGCAGCGAAAGTTGGCTCTACCATCCAATTCATCAGTTTTTTCAAACCTAATAGCCTTTGCAATGCCTGCATCAGTTTTTCTTAGCATCTCTATGTTAGCCGCATGGTCTTGTTTTCGAAGCTCTGTGGATAGCAGCCCCTTGTTATAGGATGCGCCGGTACTTTGCACGCCCTTGGTGGTGGGGGCGATATAGCCTTTGCCGCAAATAACGGTTTTCAAATTATTGATCGCTAAGTCGCTGGGGATATGGGTAACCTGCCCACGCAACTGATTTACTGAAAGATAATCAGTTTGAGAGAACTGGGCACATTCATAGGCAGTGGCTATAACCAATGTTTCGGCGCTGGCGACAATATTAGCTTGTTGATCTATCAGAACCCACTGATTGGTGTTGGTGCAGTGTTGTATTTGATCAATATCTGCAGAAACAAGTGCAATTTGATGTTGTTGCAATATTTTCTTACACAGTTCTTGCGGAGGAAGCCAGCCTAGTCTGGGGAAAAATAAACCCTGTTGCGCTTCAAGTGGAAGGCCACTGATGGTACAGATTTGGTGATTATCTAATTCGGTGACTAATTCATTATGTTCGGCATAACGCTCGGCAATTTGTTGTAAGTTTATTCTGGATTGATGGCTATCTGGCAATAGCATAACGCCGCATTGAGCGCCTAAACCTTGATTCCAGTAAGTTTGATAATAGCGACTAGCCAATGTCATTGCGCTTAGGTTAATTCGGGGTAAGGCATCATTTTGGCGAGACAGTTTGGGGTATACCACTGCCTGAAGGTTGCCTGAGCCTCCACGAGCTACTGACTTATGACGATCAATAACTGTTACATTAAAGCCCCTTTTTGTCAGGGCTGCGGCAGTAGTACAGCCTGCTATACCCGCACCTATAACCAGTGCATTTCGCTGTTTTTTCTGCGATGGTAATTGATCAATATGCCAGTGTGTAGAGGCAACTTTTTCAGCTTTTATTGCCCCTTTATAGATTCCTTTTAGAGATTCTCTTTTATTGCCAAATCCTTTCAGTTTACTGACCTCAAACCCTACATTTATAAGCCCTTTTCTGACATGTGATGCGCAGGTAAAGGTTGCAAATGTTGTTTCCTCACAGGATAAGGAAGCCACAGTTTTGAATATTTCGTCGGTCCACATATCAGGATTTTTGGTAGGTGCAAAGCCATCCAAAAACCATGCATCAACGGACTTTCTTTGATAGCTAGCCAAAAATGACTGTGAACTCTGCGCTATGCTATTAAACATCTGGTTAGCTTCACCCAGCAGCAACATAAGCTGAATCCTCCCCTCGGCTAGGGAGACCAGATGAACGCCTGGAGTCAGTACCGGATATTGATCAAGCAATTGCTTAGATAAATCAGAAAACACTGACCAGCCTTGATGAATGGTTTTTAAATCAACCGCAGAAATAGGTCTTATTTCAGTGGATATAAACTGTAATCGCCAATTTTTTGGCGCAGTTTTTAACCAAAGATCGCAGGCGGTTAAAAAATTAAGGCCGCTACCAAAACCAGTTTCACCAATAACAAAAATACCCTGATTGGCATCTGCTTGATTGGTTAGGGCTTTCCATCGTTCCTCAAGTTGGTTTTGTTGAATAAACAGGTACTGGGTTTCTTTTAGACCATTTTCAATAAAAGGCTGCTCGCTACGATAGTAGACATCGTCGAATTCGCTGCAAAAAGGCGCGTTATCACGCCACTCAATGGTGGCAGTTTTTACCACGGGTGGAGTGGTTTTAGTCATGATTTAGCAGGCCAAATTCGCCGAGGATTTGTTGGCACCATTGATTGATATATTGATCGGTTAGATCAAATTGATTTTCATCGTCTAGAGCCAAGCCGACAAAGAATTTCCCATCATCGGTTAGTGCCTTTGATTGTTCAAATTCATACCCTTGGTTGGGCCACAGGCCTATAGCTGAAGCTCCTTGATTGACTACTTTGGCCCACAGATAACCAAGAGCATCTTGAAACCATTGAGGGTAACCAACTTGATCGCCAAGCCCAAACATAGCTACCTTAGTATGGGATAAGTCTAATCCATCCAATAGCTGCCAGTGGGTTTCCCAGTCTTCTTGAAGCTCTCCGTAGTCCCATGTGGGTATGCCGAGAATTAATTGTTGGTATTGTGGCATTAGATGGATGCAGTCATTGGCAATATTGTGCACATCAATCTTTTGCTCAGGCATTATTGCCTGAATATTATCGCGAATTTTTTCCGCCGCCATTTCGGTGTAACAGGTGGAGCTGCCATAAAAGAGTCCGATGGTATTTTGCATCTGTTTTTTTAGCCCCCAATCTCATTGCTGCCGGCAAAGTCTAATTGACGCCATGCCTCATAGGTAACAATAGATACTGCATTTGATAGGTTAAGGCTGCGACTATCGGGCTGCATGGGTAGACGTATGACTTTATCTTCACCTAGGCCTTGTCGAACATCAGCGGGAAGGCCGCGAGTCTCTGGGCCAAATAATAGGCAATCACCGGGCTTGTATTGTACTTTTGAAAAGCAATTTTTGCCCTTGGTGCTAAGACCATAAACTGTATTGGGTTTTATTTTTTCTAAATATGACTCCCAGCTGTTATGAACCTGCAAGGATTGAAATTCAAGATAGTCTAGGCCGGCGCGTCGAAGTTTCTTATCATCTAAATCAAAGCCAATTGGCTCGATAAGGTGAAGAGTGAAGCCAGTATTGGCACAGAGGCGGATAATATTCCCTGTGTTGGGCGGGATTTCAGGTTGATAAAGTACAATATCTAGCATAATTAATATTTTATTCGCGCAATGGTATTTTATGGGACAATGCTATTATCGCATTAAATGATGATCTGATTACAGAGGCGATAAGGCTTTTTGAATCTAAACTTACAATGAGGTCGATTGGGTGATTGAGATACCGTTCCAACGATTGGGTGACGATATTTTGCAAGCTATTATCGAAGAATTTATCCTTCGTGAGGGCACTGACTATGGTGCCCGTGAAGCAGAATTTGCAAGCAAGGTGGCTCAGGTGCATAAACAGTTAGCCTCGGGTGATATTCTGATTACATTTGATCCAAAGACAGAAAATTGTACCTTGCTTACTCGCCATCAGTTTCAGCGCAATAAACGCACCCTTATGGAAGAGAGAAATTTTGCTCAACAAGGGTTAGATACCTATCAAGATTATGTTGATGATATGGGTGGGATTGAATAAATATGGCTGAATCGTCTGCTTTAAATTCAGCATTGATTCCCTGGAAACAGGCAATTTCTGGTGCGCCACAGATTTTAGTGGGTCTGAGTGGTGGTATGGATTCCATATTGTTATTGGAACTGCTCAACGAACAAATTGAGTCCAAGCGTATTCAGGCAGTGCATATTAATCATGGGTTATCTGATAATGCTGATCAGTGGCAACAGTTTACTCAAAACTATTGTAGTCAGCTGGGTGTGGACTACTATGCTGAAAAAGTTCAATTATTAGTGACTGGAGAGGGTATAGAGGCCGCTGCTCGAGAGGCTCGATATGCTGTATTTGAAAAGCGTCTAATAAAGAATGGACTTTTATTTTTAGCTCATCATGCCGATGATCAGGTGGAAACAGTTCTTTATCGTTTATTGCGTGGCTCTGGCTCTAAGGGTTTGGCAGGCATGCCTGAATCCAGATCTCTAGGCTTGGGTAAATTGATTCGTCCGCTATTGGCTTATTCTAAGCAGGCAGTTCAGCGCGAGGCTGTCGATAGAGGCTTAAAATGGATTGAAGATGAAAGTAATTTAGATGATCGATTTGATCGCAACTATATTCGCAATCAACTAATTCCTGTCGTGGCCAAACGTTGGCCAGATTACTCACAAGCTATCATGCATTCGGCGGGTCTTAGTGACCAGGCTGATCAGTTATCAAAAGACTTGGCATTAGCAGATTTAGTCGGCTTGGAGCCATTAAAGGTGACAGCAGGTTGGTCGATTCCTATTGATGGATTAACAGATCTTTCAGTGTTAAGGCAAAAAAATCTCTTGCGCTATTGGTCTGAAGCGCATGATTTACCAGCACCCAGCAGTAAAATTATTAATGAAATCCTATCGTCGGTAGTTGGCGCCCGCCAAGACGCATCACCGGAGATTGTTTGGCAGTCTCAGTGTTGGGCGCGATTTCAAAATCGACTTTATTTGTTAAACCATAGCAACCAACAAATACTGCAAGATTGTTCCATAAGTTGGAATATGCAAAATTGCCAATTATTAGCTGATGGTAGTCAATTAAGCGCACAATTATCCAAGGGTAAGGGATTGGTGGTTGCAGGGGATTCTCTAGAGATTCGCTATCGGCAGGGGGGTGAGCGCTGCAAGCCTGAGGGTAGAGGGCATTCGAGTAGCCTAAAAAAATTATTATTAGAATACCAATTGCCGCCATGGTTGAGGGATAGGGTGCCTCTATTTTATGCAAACAATCAGTTGGTAGCGGTAGGTGATTTGTGGGTTTGTGAGGGTTTCAGTGCTAAGCCTGACCAAAGTGGCGTAGAGATAAAATGGCAGCTAGATTCTCTGTAGATGAGAGTGGAATACTGACCTACTTTGTGGCAATATACTCCCCCATCTTATAACGGATGGGTCAGAGGCTGAAAACATGTGTTTTGATGGCCAAATCACCTTCCCAAAAGACTATTAATACTCAATTTCTGATCTGTACAGGGTCTCTATGACGCGTTTTATTTTTGTAACTGGTGGTGTTGTTTCTTCTTTGGGAAAAGGCATTGCTGCCGCATCCTTGGGAGCTGTTCTCGAAGCCCGTGGCCTCAGTGTGACCATCTTAAAGTTAGACCCCTATCTCAATGTTGATCCTGGGACTATGAGCCCTTATCAGCACGGTGAGGTCTATGTAACCCAAGATGGTGCAGAAACTGACCTCGATTTAGGGCACTATGAACGTTTCTTGCGCTCAAAAATGACGCAAAACAACAATTTTACCAGTGGTCAGGTTTACGAGACTATTTTGCGTCGTGAACGCCGCGGTGATTATTTAGGCGGTACGGTTCAGGTAATCCCTCATTTAACGGATGAGATCAAGCGCCGAGTCTATGCTGGTGCCGGCGATCACGATATTGCTGTTGTAGAAATTGGCGGAACGGTTGGTGATATTGAATCACAGCCATTTCTAGAGGCTGTGCGACAGTTGAAAGTCGAGCTAGGTCATCAGAGAGCATTGCTTTTGCATCTTACCTTGGTGCCCTATATTGCATCTGCGGGTGAGACCAAAACTAAACCTACTCAACACTCGGTTAAAGAAATGCGTTCCATTGGTTTGCAACCTGATGTATTGCTATGTAGGTCTGAGGTTGAGCTTGAAGAAGGTCAGCGCAAAAAGATTTCTCTGTTTACCAATGTTGAAGAAAAAGCTGTCATTCCACTGATGGATGCGCAAACTATTTATCAGGTGCCGCGCATGCTTCATGAGTGGGGATTAGATCAATACGTTTTAGATCGATTTAATCTCGACAATCCAACAGCCAACTTGTCGGAATGGGATGCGGTGGTTGATAACCAGTTAAATTCCGATGGCGAAGTAACTATTGCTATGGTTGGTAAATATATGGAGTTACTGGATGCTTATAAGTCTCTTTCTGAGGCGTTGATTCATGCTGGCATTCATAATAAAACTAAGATTAAGATACGTTATATCGATTCTGAAAAATTAGAATCAGACAACAGTCTAATTGATGGCGTCGATGCGATTCTTGTTCCCGGTGGGTTTGGTACTCGAGGTACAGAAGGTAAAATCTTTGCGGTAAAAACCGCGCGGGAAAATAATATTCCCTATCTAGGTATATGCCTAGGAATGCAAATTGCCGTAATTGAGTATGCGCGCAATGTTTGCGGCATGTCTGGCGCAAATAGTACTGAATTTGATGCGCAAACAGAATTTCCCGTTGTCGGCCTGATTACTGAGTGGGTCGATGAGGAAGGTAACAAGGAACAGCGTTCTGAAGATTCTGATTTAGGCGGAACAATGCGTTTAGGTTCTCAGGTATGTCATCTAATACCGGGTTCTGTGGCCCATAGCATTTATGGCAGTGAGCAAATTGAAGAGCGCCATCGTCACCGCTTTGAGGTCAACAATAATCTATTGCCTCAGATTAAAGAAGCAGGTCTTGTTGTGGGCGGCTTATCAGCTGACAAAACACTTGTAGAAACGGTAGAGCTACCTGAGCATCCATGGTTCTTCGCTAGTCAGTTCCACCCAGAATTTACCTCAACGCCGAGAGATGGCCACCCGTTGTTCCAAGGTTTTGTTGCTGCTGCATCGACCTTTAAGGCAACTAAAGAGAGCTAAACTATGAGTGCCAAGCTAATAAATATCGCATCCATTGATGTCAGCAACGAAAAGCCTATGGTGCTTTTTGGCGGCATGAATGTATTGGAATCACGTGATATGGCGATGCAAGTAGCTGAAGCCTATGTTGAAGTGACGCAAAAGCTTGGTATTCCCTATGTGTTTAAAGCCTCGTTCGATAAAGCCAATCGATCATCGATCCACTCCTTTCGAGGCCCGGGTTTAGATGAGGGTTTAAAAATTCTTCAAGAGATAAAACAAACCTTTAATATTCCATTGATTACCGATGTGCACGACATTGATCAAGCAGCACCCACTGCAGAGGTTTGTGATGTTATTCAATTACCGGCTTTTTTAGCTAGGCAAACTGATCTGGTCGAGGCAATGGCAAAAACAGATGCGGTAATCAATGTTAAAAAGCCGCAGTTTTTAAGCCCTAGCCAAATGGGTAATATCGTGGATAAATTTCGCGAATGCGGCAACGAAAAAGTCATGTTGTGTGAGCGTGGTGCCTGTTATGGCTACGATAATTTAGTTGTTGATATGCTTGGATTTCGCACTATGAAAACAGTAAGCGGCGGCTTACCTCTTATCTTTGATGTGACTCATGCACTGCAATGTAGAGATGCCTTGGGTGCAGCTTCTGGCGGTCGCCGTCAGCAGGTAGCCGAGCTGGGTAGAGCGGCTATTGCTGTTGGTATTGCGGGATTATTTTTAGAGGCACATCCCAATCCTGATTCGGCAAAATGTGATGGCCCCAGTGCTTTACCCTTAGATAAACTGGCGCCTTTTCTTGCGCAGATGAAAGCTTTTGATGACTTGAGTAAGTCGCAACCAGACTTGCAAATACTATAATTTATGGATGGCCTAGCCATCCAGATTTATTGAATATGAACCACCCCAACTTTATGGAGTAATTTTTGAATGAGTAATATCGCTGATATTAAAGCCTATGAGATTTTGGACTCGCGAGGTAATCCAACAGTTCAGGCTGACGTTATTTTGGCTAATGGTATCGTGGGTACTGCCTGCGCACCATCTGGCGCATCAACGGGGTCAAGAGAGGCTCTTGAACTTCGTGATGGCGATAAAAGTCGCTACTTAGGCAAAGGTGTTTTAAAGGCTGTTAATAATATTAACACCACTATCAAAGACCTGTTAGTTGGGGACGACGTTACTGATCAGCAGTCGTTGGATCAAAAAATGATTGCTGCCGATGGCACAGATAACAAGTCAGTTTTAGGTGCTAATGCAACTCTAGCAGTTTCTTTGGCAGCTTCAAAAGCAGCAGCACAAGCCAAGGGAATACCACTTTATGCCCATATTGCCGAAGTAAATGGCACTAAAGAATACAGCATGCCTGTACCGATGATGAATATCCTCAATGGTGGCGAGCATGCGGATAACAATGTTGATATACAAGAATTTATGGTTCAGCCCGTTTCAGCTAAGAGCTTTTCTGAGGCACTTCAGGTGGGTGCAGAAATCTTCCATGCACTGAAAAAAGTGCTTGGGGCTAAAGGTTTGAATACTGCAGTTGGCGATGAGGGTGGCTTTGCGCCAAACCTTGCATCTAATGCCGAGGCATTGGCAGTGATCAAAGAAGCGACCGAAGCTGCCGGCTATAAATTGGGCGAAGATGTAACCCTTGCGCTAGATTGCGCTGCTTCAGAATTCTACAAAGACGGCCAGTATGACCTGTCCGGTGAGGGTAAGGTATATAACTCAGAGGGCTTTAGTGACTTCTTAGCAGAATTGTGTGAGCAGTACCCGATTATCTCAATCGAAGATGGTTTAGATGAATCAGATTGGGATGGCTGGAAATACCAAACAGAAATTTTAGGCGACAAAATACAGTTGGTAGGTGACGATTTATTTGTAACCAACACCAATATTCTTAGCCGTGGTATTGACATGGGCGTTGGCAACTCAATTCTTATCAAATTCAATCAAATTGGTACTCTGTCTGAAACTTTGGCTGCAATTAATATGGCTAAAGAGGCGGGTTATAGTGTTGTGATTTCTCATCGTTCTGGCGAAACAGAAGATACAACAATTGCCGACTTGGCTGTGGCTACTGCCGCGGGTCAGATCAAAACGGGTTCACTGTGTCGTTCTGATCGTGTTGCTAAATATAATCGCCTGCTTAGAATTGAGGCTGAACTTGGTAATGCTGTAGCGCCGTACAAAGGTATTGCTGAATTTAAGTAATGACTGCTGGTTAGCAACAGCTTCATATTTATGGTTAGATTGACTGCATTATGCGATGGTTAATGGTTGGTTTGGTTGCTATTCTCGTCCTGCTTCAGATTCGTCTGTGGTTTGGTGAGGGTAGCATCTCCAATAAAATTGCATTAGACAGGCAGTGGGAAGCTCAGCAAAAGATAAATCAAGAGCACAGATTGCGCAATCAACTGATTGCCCAAGAAGTAGAAAGTCTTAAGACTAATCTTGATTCCGTTGAAGAAAAAGCGCGAAAAGACCTCGGCATGATAAAAGATGGCGAGGTTTTTTACCTAGTCATTGATAAAAAGAAAAAACCTGTTACTAACAGAGCTGAGCCCTGACTCCATGACGACCGATACTGCAAAAATATGGGCCATCGTTCCTGCCGCTGGTCAGGGTCTGCGTTTCTCTAATTCTAAGCCAAAACAATTTTTTGAGCTCAATGGTCAGCTGGTTGCAGAGCATAGTTTGAGTCGTCTTTTAGCGGTGCCTCAGATTGAGCGAGTTATTGTTCCCTGTGATATGAACTGCAATGAGTGGTCGAAGGTAGTATCCATTGATCACGCCAAAATAAAACAGGTTAGTGGTGGTGAGCAAAGGGCGCATTCAGTGCTTAATGGCCTTTTGTCTGTAGACTCGTTGGCATCAGATGATGACTGGGTTCTGGTGCATGATATAGCTAGACCCTGTATTACTACTGAAGATATTAATCAATTGATTACAGCGGTTGAAGGTCATGCGGTTGGTGGTATTTTGGTGTCTAGGGTTGATTCGACTTTAAAAAAAGTGACTTCGGATAATTATGTTGCAGCTACAGTAGATCGTGCTGAGCACAGATTAGCCCAAACACCACAGATCTTTAGATATGGCCTTTTAAAAGAAGCCATAAATGCTTGTCTTGATGAAAATGTTATTCCTACAGATGAGGCATTTGCCATTGAGTCTGCAGGATATAGAGTGCTTTGTGTAGAAGGCCGGCGAGATAATCTAAAAATTACTCGTCAGGAAGATTTAGCTGTAGCATCGGCAATTATGAAAAGTCAGGAGGCATAGATAATGCGTATTGGTCAAGGCTATGATGTGCATGCCTTTGGAGAAGGTAAAAGTATAACTATTGGTGGTGTAAAGATTCCTTTTGACCGCGCACTGATTGCTCATTCAGATGGTGATGTTCTAATTCATGCGTTAATGGATGCCATACTTGGGGCACTAACGCTGGGAGATATTGGTCACCATTTCCCTGATACAGACGTGAAATATAAAGGCTGTAGTAGTCGAGACCTTTTACACAAAGTAAGCGAGTTGATGACTGAAAAAGGTTTTCAATTGGGTAATGCAGATATAACCCTTGTTGCTGAGGCGCCAAAAATGGCACCGCATCTCAAAGCGATGATAAAGCACCTATCGCAGGATCTTCAATGTTCGGTGGATCAGTTAAATATTAAAGCTACAACTACAGAGAAATTAGGTTTTACTGGGCGTGGTGAAGGTATAGCCTGTTATGCGGTTGTTTTATTGATCCCCATTGAGGTCTAGGCTTATCAGTTTAGATCGTTACAAATTTGATAGCTTGCTAAGACTTCATGGCGAGTCATTGGGAAAAGCAAGTTATCGCAACTGTCCAGAAGATTTTATAGTCGATGAAAAAATCGATTTTATACCTGCTGATGAAGGCGAGCATTTACTTCTCCATATTAAAAAACGTGATCAAAATACTCAGTGGGTAGCAGGCCTGCTAGCAGAGTTGGCGGGTATTGACCGCAGGTCAGTGGGTTTTTGCGGGCTTAAAGATCGCTTTGCAGTGACCACTCAGTGGTTTAGTTTACACTTGCCTGGGCGCAATCTGGGTATTGATCAATTAGCCCATGCCGATTTTCAAATTCTCGCAAGTGCCCGTCATAACAAAAAATTACGACGTGGAATGCATGCAGGCAATAGATTTTCAATTGTACTTCGGGACTGTGTTATCGATCCCGAGGCACTGGAACAAAGGCTTGAGCGTATTCAAAAATCCGGTGTGCCCAATTACTTCGCCGAGCAGCGTTTTGGCTGGGATGCAAATAATCTAGTCAAAGCCAGTGAGTTAATTGATCAGGGTAAGTTAAAAGGTAATCGACATGGCACCGGTATCTATTTGTCCGCAGCTCGATCATGGTTATTTAATCTTCTGTTAGATCGCTATTTAGCGCTGGGTTGCACCAATTTCTCAGATACTGGCGCACTTTGGGGGAGAGGGCGGTCAGCCACAGAGGCTTTTTTTAGCGAACATGAACAACAGCTACTCAGTGATTGGTCAAGTTGGTGTCATGCCCTTGAACATGCCGGCCTGCAGCAGCAGCGCAGACAGTTTATATTGCAGCCTGAAAAATTAAGTTATAAGGCCCTTGGTAAAAACCAATATACATTTAATTTTGAATTGCCCAATGGCAGTTACGCCACTGCAGTATTGCGAGAAATTGCTGAATTATTTCGCCCCGAAATTGCACGCCTGTGATATATTTGTTGTCAGTTTTTAGATCTACAGTTATGCAGTTTTATTTTGCTAGGAGCATTCGGTGAATTCGATTGATTTTGCTGGGATTGGTATGACATCTCAGCGCACTAGAGAGCGTTTAATCAAGCGCTTAAAAGAGCAGGGAATCAGTAATCAAAAAGTCTTGGATGTAATCCGGCTAACCCCCCGTCACTTATTTCTCGATGAGGCATTAGCCCATCGCGCCTATGAAGATACCGCGCTACCCATTGGCTTTTCGCAAACACTTTCACAGCCCTATATAGTGGCTAGAATGACAGAAATATTATTGAGTACAGGCCCTTTGCGTCGGGTGTTAGAGGTGGGAACGGGTTCGGGTTATCAAGCTACCATTTTATCCCAGTTAGTTGATACCGTGTTCTCAGTTGAACGTATTGAGCCTTTGCTAAAAAAAGCTAGAGATCGATTTAGAACCCTAGGGATCAATAATATTTATACCTCTTTATCAGATGGTAGTTTTGGCTGGAATAATAATGCGCCTTATGATGGCATTATCTCAACGGCCGCTCCTCAGACAATTCCTGAGCAGCTTCTGAGGCAGTTGGCTCCCAATGGCATTTTAGTGATTCCTGTGGGTAATGGTGTTTCTCAGAGTCTAAGTGTAATAAGGCGGGTTGGTGACTCGAATGAGTTCGATGAGGATGTTGTTGAAAAAGTTAAATTTGTCCCTTTACTAACCGGCGTCACCCATTAAAAATGATAGGTAATTGGGCACTAAATTTATGAAATCCACACAGCACAAATTACTTTTATTTCTTCGCGGCGTTGTTATGGGTGCGGTAGATCTAGTGCCAGGTATTTCTGCAGGCACAATTGCCTTTGTTACTGGAATTTATGAAGAATTAATAGAGTCAATTAAATCATTTAATTTAGACGCTTTAACAACCCTAAAAAATCACGGATTTTCCGCTGCATGGCGCCATGTTAATGGTGAATTTTTATTAATTCTAACCTCTGGCATTCTATTTAGTTTATTCACTTTAGCCGGTGTCATGAGTTATTTCTTAGAGGTATTTCCTCTGCCGTTGTGGTCATTTTTTATTGGTCTAATTGTCGCTTCAGTTATTTACCTGTTGCGCCAACATCCGCCGAAGAGATTTCTAGAGCTACTATTGCTAGCGGTAGGTATTGTCCTTGCTTATGGTCTTTCTGTTTCAACAGCGGGTTCTATGGAAGGCAATTATCTCAGTCTGTTTCTTGCTGGAAGTATTGCCCTATGTGCCATGATTTTACCAGGAATATCAGGTTCATTTATCTTAGTTTTACTGGGTTTATATCCGGTGTTTATAAATGCCTTAGACAATTTTGACTGGGGTTTTTTACTCACATTTGCCGCTGGCGGTGTGATGGGATTGATGTTATTTAGTCGACTTCTATCTTGGCTACTAAAAGACTACAAAGCTGCAGTTATTGCAACGATGTGCGGATTCTTGATTGGTAGTCTATCTATTCTATGGCCATGGAAGCAGACGATATCCACAGGCTTTGAAAATATTTCACCGCAAAATTATCTAGAGTATGTAGGGCAAGACCCTCAAACACTGACCTGCATACTAATGTTTTTTGCGGGACTTTTTATTGTGCTAATAATTGAGATGATTAGTCTTAGATTAAAGCGTAAATCGGTATAGGTGAGCTGATGTCGAGAATAGGACTATTATTAATATTTTTGTTGCTTGCAGCACTAAACCAAGGTTGTACGCCCTACAATGCGCCAATTGTTGATCTAGAACAGCCGCCTAGTCAGTTGATTAAGACGCACCTAGTTGAAGAGGGTGAGTCTCTTTACTCGATTGCTTGGCGCTATGATTTTAATACTCATGATCTTGCCGCAATAAATGCATTGAGTAAACCTTATAAGGTTCGCAAGGGTCAGATTCTTAATTTAGATAAGAGTTTGATGAAAAAACAACCAATGACGACTAAATCGAAGGCAAAAAAAGTTGCGCCAAAAGTTGTAGATCGAACCTCTACAGTGGCAAAAAAAACAACTACTAGCCAGCCGCAGAAAAAAATAAGCGCACAAAAACTCCGCTGGCAGAAGCCGGTCAAAGGAAAAGTAGTTGAAAGTTACAATCCGAAAGATTTACGCAAAGGTGTTGTAATTCAAGCAGTTGCAGGGGCTTCAGTTAAGTCAGCCTCTCAGGGAGTAGTGGTTTATGCTGGAGACGGTTTGCGTGATTACGGTAAACTGGTTATTATCAAACACTCGGACTATTTGTTAAGTGCCTATGGTCATAACCAAAAGCTTTTGGTTAAAGAAGGTCAGGTAGTCGATGGTAGTAAGGTTATCTCGAAATTAGGATCCAATGGACGGCTTTATTTTGAAATACGCAAAGACGGTAAACCAATTAATCCTGCGGTATATGTAAAATAATATAACGCCACTAGTATTATCGTTAAAACTGTTTCAAAACACCTAATTAGGGGCTAAAAAAATAGGGAAGTTTGGGCGAATAGATATTCGCTTTTTGGAGTTATTGAATTGCAAAGGAGTTGCGAGTTATGGATAAACTGTCTGTAGTTGATCAAAAACCTAATAATCATTCAAAATCATGCGCGGTAGATGCGACTAGTCTTTATTTAAAAGAGATTGGACGTTCGCCTCTATTGTCTGCTGATGAAGAAGTATCTTTTTCCATTAAGCTGCAGCAGGGTGATGAGACTGCTCGGCACCGTATGATCGAAAGTAATCTGCGATTGGTCGTTAAAATCGCCCGCTGTTATTTAAATAGGGGGCTAGATTTTCTCGATTTGATTGAAGAGGGAAATTTTGGCCTTATGCGCGCGGTAGAAAAATTTGATCCCCATCGTGGATTTCGTTTTTCTACCTACGCCACCTGGTGGATTAGACAAACAATTGAACGTGCGTTAATGAACCAAACCCGCACTATTCGTCTCCCAGTACATGTGGTTAAAGAGCTAAATATTTATCGCAGAATATCACGTAAATTGGCGCAAAAGCTTGATCATACGCCAACCTTTCAGGAAATCGCTTTTGAAGTTAATAAGCCAGCAGATACCGTAAATAGAATTCTAGAGTTAAATGATTCTGTGTGTTCTCTTGATATTTCTATTGGCGATAATGAAAAATCGTTTGTAGACACTATTCCAGATCTCAAATCGAACAGTCCTGAAAGAGTAACCGGTGATAATAATATGATGGATAAGTTAAAAGATTTTCTCGAAGATCTTCCAGAAAAACAACGAGAAGTTGTGGTGCGTCGGTTTGGATTACTTAATCATCAACAAGAAACTCTTGATCAGGTTGGGCGCGAGGTTGGACTAACCCGAGAACGAGTGCGTCAGATTCAAATAGATGCACTGCGAAGGTTAAACGATATGTTTAAAAAGAACGGGCTATCTAGCGACGTTGTCTTTGCTGATCATGAAGAACATATAAATTAACAGTAATGCAAAAAAAACCCGACTTGCGTCGGGTTTTTTAACATTAAAAGCTAATTATTCAGCTAAGTAACGCTCACGAGATGAGATAACTTCTGCTCTAGCTGCATCTGCATTATCCCAACCTTCAACTTTAACCCACTTACCAGGCTCAAGAGCCTTGTAATTTTCAAAGTAGTGAGCGATTTGTTGAATGAGCAACTGATCAAGATCTTCAATTTCTTCAACATGATCATAGATTTTGGTCAATTTACTGTGGGGCACAGCTAATAATTTAGCGTCAATGCCAGACTCATCGCTCATCTTAAGTACACCAACCACTCGACTACGGATAACTGAACCTGGCATTACAGGATAAGGTGCTACAACCAAAACATCTAAGGGGTCGCCATCCTCGGAAAGGGTTTGAGGCACATAGCCATAGTTTGCTGGGTAGAACATAGGCGTAGCAACAAAGCGGTCAACGAA
>JBMZEV010000013.1:0-24683 GCA_049615065.1 Porticoccaceae bacterium
TGATCCTGCAATAATTTAAGCCCCTGATCGGGAATATAATAATATAAATGCTCAGGTGATACTGCCTGCCCAGTTTCAGTATCTGCATCCAGCACCAAACCATAGCCTAATTCTTCTAATAGCAAAATTTCAAAGCGCCTTAAAAGCGCTTGCTCTATTTCTGCCTGAGATAACTGCCCCATCAACTCGTAATAAAATTTATACAATGATTGATGGGGGTCATTTTGATGCAGTAATTTGTACAGTAATTCATTGATATAAAGGCCGACAAACAGTGATTCTTGCTGGAGAAAAACCGTTGCCAGCACTGGATCAGCTTGAATTAGGGTTTTTAGCTCACCGCGACCCTGCCATTGAAAATGGTGTTCGGTATAAGGAAAAAGTGTTTTAGCTATGCCCTTTTTATTAGGCTTGCGAAAGCCTTTGGCTACACAGCGCAGGCGGCCGTGATTTAGGGTAAAAATATCCACCAACAAGCTGGTTTCGCGATAGGGTATGGTGTGAAGAATAAATCCAGGTTCAGACTCAACTCGCATAGCGCGCTACTCGTCTGTGTAGCCCAAGCTGCGAAGTGCTCTTTCATCATCGGACCAGCCACTTCGTACCTTGACCCAGGTTTTAAGCATTACTTTACAATCAAGTAATGACTCCATATCTGCACGTGCCTGTTGGCCAATTTTTTTCAGCCGTTCACCACTGCTGCCAATAATAATTTTCTTCTGCCCTTCGCGCTCGACCAAGATTAGCGCGCTAATATGAGTGACTCTGGGTTCAACGCGAAACTCTTCGATTTCTACGGTAACCTGATAGGGTAATTCTGCACCCAACTGGCGGGTGATTTTTTCGCGCACAATTTCAGCCGCCAAAAATCGTTCACTGCGATCGGTAATCTGATCTTCGGGGAATACATGGGTGTTCTCAGGTATAAAGGTATTAATTTTATCCTCAAGCACATCAATATTGGTTTTGCGCAGGGCTGAAAGTGGTATAAATTGCTCTGCCGCTATCTTGCCTTTTAAAAATTCTATATGCGGCAAGACAGCGTCTTTATCTTCAATCATATCGACTTTATTGATTACCACTAACACTGGGGCTGACGACTGGCTTAATTGGCGTGCCACATATTCATCGGCCTCACTCCATTCAAATCTATCCAGCACAAATACCACTGCATCTACATCGGCAATAACACTGGCGGCAGAGCGATTCATTACACGGTTAATCGCGCGCTCTTGATTGGTATGAATTCCCGGTGTATCCACATAGATCGTCTGATAGTTTTCTTCGGTTTTAATGCCTAGCAAAGTATGTCTTGTGGTTTGAGGTTTGCGTGAAGTAATGCACAGCTTCTGACCCAACAAATGATTGAGCAACGTAGATTTACCGACATTGGGTCGACCAACAATGGCGACATAGCCACAAAATTGTTTAGGATTAGTCAAAAGTCTATCTCTAAGGTGGCTAAGAACTTTTCAGCCACAATCTGTTCAGCTTTACGTCTACTGCTAGCGGTTGCAGTAAACTCTCTATCCAGCATATCTATCTTACAACTTACGGTAAATAAACGGCTGTGGGCTTCACCCCCAGTTTCAATCACTCTGTATTGAGGCAAGCCATGGCCGCGCTGCTGCAAGAATTCTTGCAATGAGGTTTTGGCATCTTTGGCAGGTTTTGCTTCATCGGCAATATTTAACAAGTCTTTGAACCAATTGAGTACACAGCGTCTTGACTCATCCAGATTAGCATCCAGATAAATGGCACCAATCAAGGCTTCAACCGCATCACCTAAAATAGAGTCGCGCCGATGACCACCGCTTTTCATTTCTCCCTGCCCGAGTAATAACTCAGAACCTAACTCTAAACCTCTAGCTACTTCTGCCAGAGATTCTGCACGCACGATCTGCGAGCGCATACGACTGAGATCACCCTCTTGAGCATCAGCAAATTTTTGATATAAAAAGTCACTCACCACAAGACTGAGAATTGAATCGCCCAAAAACTCTAGGCGCTCATTATTTTTGGCACCGCAACTGCGGTGAGAAAGGGCTAGTTTTAGTAACTCAGTGTCGCGAAATTGATAGCCTATTCGCTGCTGAAGCTGTTCTAAACCAATATTCGCAATCATAAGTGACCACTAATCATTGAATTTTACCCGCACGTTCAAAGCTAGGCAGACTGGTAAAGCTATCCCAAAACATCCAGCGAGCAAAAGCCTTGCCGACAATTCGGCTTTCGGGGACTGGGCCCCAAACACGGCTATCACTGGAATTATCCCTGTTATCACCGATCATGAAATAATGACCTTCAGGTACAGTGGTAGAGAAATTTAGGCTTAAACGTGTGGGGAGATTGCGGCGCTGCATTAGATGTTCGCTATCACCTAGATTTTCGATCATAACCACAGATCTAGGTGCCGCAGGCTCCTCTGCATAGGGCTGTTGCAGCATCTTTTCCCCATTGATAAATAGCTGCCCCTTAATTAAATTAATTTTATCCCCGGGCATGCCAATTACGCGCTTAATAAAATACCTATCATCATGTGGTGGATAAAACACCATCACATCGCCGCGCTGAGGCTCGGACACATCAAAAATCTTAGTTTGCAGAACCGGTAATCTAATACCATAAATCCATTTATTGACCAAAATATAATCGCCTACCTTAAGGGTTGGCTCCATAGATTTAGATGGGATTTGAAAGGGCTCGGCAACAAATGAGCGCAGCACCAGAACAAAACCAAGTACTGGTGCCAAAGAGGCAAAAAAACCAATTAGCGAGTCTTCATCGGCACGAATCGATTTATTCATTAGCCAACACAGGCCACAAAGCAAAAAGATAACCGTCAAAATTAACTCAAAATTGAAATCCAAAATTAGACTCTCTCTGTGATTTGTTAATTATGTTTTAAGCACAGCAAGAAACGCATCCTGTGGAATCTCCACTCGCCCTACCTGCTTCATGCGCTTTTTACCCGCTTTCTGCTTTTCTAAAAGTTTCTTTTTACGTGTGACATCACCGCCATAACATTTGGCAGTCACATTTTTACGCAGGGCCTTAACCGTTGTTCTAGCCACGACATTACCACCGACAGCCGCCTGAATAGCCACATCAAACATCTGCCGAGGAATTAATTCTTTCATTTTTTCGGCGAGGTTGCGACCTTTTTGCACCGCGTGATCGCGATGAATAATTGCCGCTAAGGCATCGACTTTATCGCCATTAATAAGAATATCAAGTTTAACCAATGAAGCCATCTGAAAGCGTGTAAAGCTGTAGTCCAATGAAGCAAAACCACGGCTCACTGACTTTAGTCGATCAAAAAAGTCCATAACCACTTCACTCATGGGTAAATCATAGCTAAGAGACACTTGACCCCCAATAAACTGCATATCTTTTTGGATCCCACGCTTTTCAACACAGAGCGCAATGACATTGCCCACATAGTCTTTAGGCACCAGAATATTAGCCTCGCAGATTGGTTCGCGCATTTCATCAATAGCCCCGGGATCGGGCAAGTTTGATGGGTTGGAGATATACAGAGTTTCGCCCTTATTGGTCACAATCTCATAGACTACTGTGGGCGCCGTGGTAATTAGATCGAGATCATATTCACGCTCTAAGCGCTCCTGTATAATCTCCATATGCAACATGCCTAAGAAGCCACAACGGAAGCCAAAACCAAGGGCGTCCGAACTTTCGGGTTCGTAGAATAGCGAAGCATCATTGACTGCTAATTTAGCCAAGGCTTCGCGGAAATCTTCAAAGTCATCGGAATCTACTGGGAACATACCCGCATAGACCTGGGGTTTAATTTTCTGAAACCCTGGCAATGCCTCAGTTTCTGCACTACTCATATGAGTAATAGTATCGCCTACAGGTGCACCCAAGATATCTTTAATGCCGGCAACCATAAAGCCTACTTCACCAGCTTTAAGAATACCGGTCGGGTTTCGTTTAGGTGTGAATACCCCAACGCTATCGACCACATGGGGTTTGCCCAATGACTTAGCCATAATTTTATCTTTGACCTGCAATGTACCCTGCATCACTCGAACTAGAGATACAACACCAAGATAATTATCAAACCATGAATCAATAATTAGCGCCTGCAACGGTGCATCCACATCACCCTCAGGTGGCGGTACCTGCAAAACCAGTTCTTCAAGAATACTATTGATACCATCGCCAGTTTTAGCACTACAACGCACCGCTTCTGTGGCCTCAATACCAATAATATTTTCAATTTCATCGATCACCTTTTCAGGCTCAGCCTGAGGTAGATCCATCTTATTAAGCACGGGTATAACCTCTAGCCCCTGAGCAATAGCGGTATAGCAGTTGGCCACCGACTGTGCCTCGACTCCCTGAGCGGCGTCGACAATTAAAAGTGCGCCCTCACAGGCCGCTAGAGAGCGTGAAACCTCATAGGTAAAATCAACATGGCCTGGGGTATCAATAAAGTTAAGCTGATAGGTATTTCCATCCTGCGCTTTAAACGGCAGGGTGACACTTTGACTTTTGATGGTGATACCGCGCTCTCGCTCGATATCCATTGAATCTAAAACCTGGGCTGCCATTTCGCGCTCACTAAGGCCACCACAGAGTTGGATAAACCGATCAGCAATGGTTGATTTGCCGTGGTCAATATGGGCGATGATGGAAAAATTTCTAATGTGACTAAGATCGGACAAGGTATTTGCTGCCATTTAAATTTGCGAGTGCGATTCTAGCCTATTTCAGGCCTAGACGCTATCAAACAAAGCATCAAAAACCCTGATTAAATAACTCGTTATTGGACAAACTAGTCAATCACTATAGTTTTAGAGATAGCCCAGCCCTGACGATAGAAGCGCACCAATACAGGTGTATTTTTGGGTAACCCAGCAATAACCTGCTGATATTCATCAGTATCATCAATTCGGCTGTAGCCCAACTGCACTAATATATCTCCCGACTTTATACCCGCTTCAGCTGAAGGGCTATTGGCTAAAACCTCTGTTACCAAAACGCCACCTCGCAGCCTTAACTCACGCAACTGATCTTCGCTAACTAACTTTACGGTTAACCCCAGTCTATCACTGTTATTTTTTTCCGCCTGTGCAATTTTGCTTTCCTCTCCATCCAAAGCACCGATGGTGACTTTTAAAACTTTGCGCTTTCCTTGGCGAATAACTTCTATTTTTGTACTAGTATCGGGCGCCAACATACCCACCAGATGAGGAAGATCATCGGCATCGATAATTTCTTGGCCATTGAGCTTAACAATCACATCACCCGGCTCAATACCGCCGTTATCGGCTGGACTATCCATTTCGACTGCATTAATTAACGCCCCACGCGGCTTATCTAACTCAAGAGATTGAGCTAGGGCCTTGTTGACATCTTGGATGGCGACACCTAACCAACCCCGCTGAACCACACCATTTTCTTTCAGCTGCTCTACAACCCTTAGGGCAACACTGCTTGGAATGGAAAATGATAGGCCAATAGAGCCCCCAGAACGAGAAAATATTTGTGAATTAATCCCTACTACTCGCCCATCGAGATTAAATAATGGACCGCCGGAATTACCGGGATTAATGGCGACATCTGTTTGGATAAAGGGGACATAATTTTCGCCCTGCTCTGTTGGTAGGCTTCTGCCTTTGGCGCTAACTATGCCGGCGGTCACGGAGTAATCAAGACCAAAAGGAGAACCTATAGCCAATACCCATTCGCCAACTTTTAATTTATCTGAATTGGCAAATTTAAGAGCATCAAGACCTTTAGCTTCAATTTTTAGCAGTGCCAAATCCGAGCGCAGATCAGAACCAATAATAGTTGCCTGATACTCGCTGCGATCAGAAAACAGCACCTGAATTTCTGTTGCCTGATCGACTACATGATGATTGGTTAGAATATATCCGTCATTTGAGATAACAAAACCCGACCCCGATGAACGAACTTTTTGGGCCGGCGATCTTGGTTGCCCCCCATATTCAAATAAATCTCTAAAAATATCAGGAATCTGTTGCGATGAGTGCTGTTCGGAAATACTCACCGTATTAATTTTTACCACTGATGGCGAAACATCTTCAACCAGTTGTGAAAAATCAGGAAGATTAGCCAGAACTGAGGGGGAAAAGAAAATTACCGCAACAAATAAGGTGACAAGGTTTTTATACACAGAATAAACTCCGAAGCACAATTAAACTAAGATAGACTGATAGCTTCTTGGGCGGTATCCGCTTGATATAAGACAGGATTAAAGCGAGGATCATCGCGCAACTTTGCATTGTACAAACTCACCAAGCCACCACCAAAAGCCAGACCTAAAGCGGCACCAACAACACTGAGAATATCGCTTGAGCCCATCAGCCAAAGCCCTATCAAGCTGGTGCCCAAGGGTACAAGGTAGGCGCAAATAGAGGCCAGAACCACAACATCCTCAGGGATGGCTATGGTTACTTGCTGACCGACAGAGTATGACTCTGTAATCTGCTTAGGTTTGAGAACACGCAATCGACTGATTCTTCCCGTTAACTTGGAGAGCACCGCAGTACCGCAACCTTTTTGGGCGGTACAGGTCTCACAGGCAGATTTTTGCACAGCCTCTACCCACAGAGCATCTTGCTCTACAGAAGTGACAGTTGCGGTTTCAAGAATCATCTAAATATCTCTAAATCAAAAACTGATTTATGGTTATACGCTGTTTTTAACATAGTCTATTAAAAACGTTTGTGAACTAATTTCCAACAGGCAATAAAATCTATATTGAGCAATTTATTTTGCCGGTGCATCCTTTTTAACTTTTAATTCATTTTCAACACTATCCTTGTCTACTAAATCTTTTGCCTTTAAGTCTAACTCACTCTTCTGACTATCGTTACTTGGAATAAATAGTTTAATTAACGATGGCTGCTGTGAGGTCTTATAGGACCCGCCAGCGTTGACCGTACGCGCTTCAATCATTGGCTGAAAGCCTGAGGGAAACTGATTAGCTGGTCTTTGAAGTTGCTCTGAAGCCTCCCTACTAGAATCTGCAGCCTGAAAACCTTGATCCTGCAATGGGCTGTTATTATTTAGTTGCTGAACCCCAACAATAGCCATAGTGGCAACACTCGCAGCTATTGCAAATTGGCCCAATGATTTTGCCTGAAAAATACCCTTTAAGACGCTCGCTTTATGGGTGGATTCTCGGGCTATAGCCTCAGAGACAGACTGAGAAATGTCTTTACCATAGAGTGGCGTACTGGCCATAGCCTGAGAAATAAGGTTATATCTAGACCATTTTTGTGAAATGGTCTGATCATTTGATTGGCTCGAATCAAGAGCCTCCTCGCTCTCTAACTCTTTAAGAATACGATGTAACTCAAGCTCACTGACTTCACCATCAACCAATGCAGACACTGATTCTGTAAGACGCTGTTTACTTTCGTTCATACAATTTCCTCATCGTTAAAACCTCAGATTAAAACTCTCAATCTAAAACCTTACTTCTCAGACCCGCAACCTTTTAAAAGGTTCAACTTTTATTTGTTGCGCTCAAAACCCGCTCATCCAAGAACTCACGAGCCCTAAATATTCTTGACCTTACGGTACCTACAGGACAACCCATTACTGCGGATATATCCTCATAACTCATGCCTTCAAATTCGCGCAATGTTAAAGCTGTGCGTAAATCTTCTGGCAATGCATTCAGTGAATGTTTAATAATCGCAGCCAACTCATCAGTCATCATTGAATTCTCGGGCGATGCCTGATCAATTAGCTTATCGTTATTTGCGAATTGCTCTGCGTCTTCAACATCAATATCTGTATTAGCTGGACGACGACTTCTGGAGACTAGGTGATTTTTTGCCGTATTGATGGCAATTCTGTATAACCATGTGTAAAACTGACTATCTCCACGAAATTTGGATAGCGCTTTATAGGCTTTAATAAAGGCTTCTTGAGTAACATCTGCAACTTCATCGGTATCGCGAATAAAGCGCCCGACTATTGCCTGCAACTTATATTGATACTTTAATACCAGAAGATCGAAGGCTCTTTTGTCACCCTTTTGCACACGCAATACTAACTGGTGATCTGTGGGCTCTGAGTTATTTTCCTTCATTAACGAATCCGTTATATTTTCTGGGCACTATCTTATAGAAATAGCCAATATGACCCCTTCTTAGCCATTATCATTTAGCAATGATCAAAATTTGGCGTAGTCACTGAGGCTTTCGTAATATACTATCACGATAGTTTTATTATATGCGGTTTATTAATGATCAAAAACAATTTCTACGATGTCTTAGTCATCGGCAGCGGCGCTGCAGGACTGACCCTTGCACTTCAATTAGACCAAAATCTCAATGTTGCACTTATCAGTAAATCAACCCTTAAGGGCGGCGCATCCTGGCTAGCCCAAGGTGGTATTGCTGCAGTTTTTGATAAAGATGATAGTGCCGAGGCTCATGTTAAGGACACTTTGATTGCCGGTGCTGGTCTATGTCACGATGACAGTGTGCGCTATGTGGTAGAAAATGGTCCCTCTGCGGTTAAATGGCTAATCGAGCAAGGTGTAGATTTCACTCTTGATTCCGATCAGGTGCACTATCATTTAACCCAGGAAGGCGGTCACAGTCATCGACGTATTCTGCATTCTGCAGATGCTACTGGAAAGGCGGTAACCACTACGCTAGTCGATCAAGTCATTGCTAGAGAAAATATTCATATCTATGAACACCACTGCGCTGTCGACTTAGTCACACAGGCTGACAGCGATTCTCGTAAAATTCGCTGTAGCGGCGCCTACTTATTAGATATTGAGAATTCTAAAGTATCACTGTTTCAAGCTAAAACTGTGGTTTTGGCCTCTGGCGGTGCCAGTAAAGCCTACCTCTACACCAGCAATCCAGATGGCGCTAGCGGTGATGGCTTGGCTATGGCATGGCGTAGCGGCTGTCGAGTGGCTAATTTGGAATTTAATCAATTTCACCCAACCTGCCTATACCATCCCAAGGCAAAGTCATCACTGATTACCGAGGCGTTGCGCGGCGAAGGGGCAATCCTTAAGTTGCCTGATGGTTCGCGCTTTATGGATAAATTCCACAAAGATGGAGAGCTAGCACCTCGAGATGTGGTTGCTAGAGCCATTGACTTCGAAATGAAGCGTCTTGGCTGTGACTGTGTTTATTTAGATATTAGTCACAAACCAGCTGACTTTATTACTGAGCACTTCCCAACGGTTTATGAAAACTGCCTTGAATTTAATATAGATATTACCAAGGAGCCTATTCCAGTTGTGCCTGCTGCCCACTATACCTGTGGTGGCGTAGTGGTTGATAAACAGGGACAGACTGATCTTAAAAATCTTTATGCCATCGGTGAAACCGCTTTTACAGGCCTTCATGGTGCTAATCGTATGGCTAGTAATTCTCTGCTTGAATGCTTGGTTTACGCTCAGGCGGCGGCTAAAGATATTAATACTGAGATACCAAACATCAACACCCCCGATTTTTTTCAAGGATGGGATGAATCCAGAGTCAATAGCTCGGATGAAGATGTAGTAATTTCACATAATTGGGACGAGTTGCGTCGCTTTATGTGGGACTACGTAGGCATTGTACGCACTGATAAACGACTGGAGCGTGCGCATCACAGAATTAAACTGTTGCTGAATGAAATCCAAGAGTATTACAGCAATTATAAAATCTCCCGCGACCTTCTCGAGTTGCGCAATCTGGCTATGGTTTCTGAACTGATTATTCGCTGCGCTCAACAGCGCAAAGAAAGTCGTGGATTGCACTATACGGTGGATTATCCTGAGCTATCGCCAGTGGCTAGAGATACTATTATGGTGCCGATTAATTTTGCCGGTCAGGATGTAGTTATTCATCGCGATTAGCAGTTTTTGACCAGGCAATTACTAGCTTTCGTAACTGGATATGCTGTTTTTTTGGCAGTGAATCTCGAGGTATAACCTGGCTTGTTTTGCTGCCATTTTTGTCGCGAAAATACAGTACCACCAGATGACGAGTAATAAATTGCTGCGTGCATAGGCTAACCAATGTGCCGTTATGAAGCCATTGCTTTGCAAGGGGTAAGTATTGTATTTCACTCGCAATAGCCCTTTTATGCTGGCGAACTGTTACCAAGCTGTAGCAGACTAGAAGACCTGTAACAATTATTTTAGCGCTGATAATGATTGGACTTGCTATCAATGTGGCAAGTACTGTTAGAGCCACGCAAAGATCAAAAATGACAATGGATTTTGCTGGGGAAATAATAAATCTATTGGGGCTGTTTTCGACTCTCATGAATAATATCGACAATCCTTTGCATATTGCTGTCGGACGCTTGCTCTTTATGAATCAACCACTGAAACAATTGCTGATCTTCCAACTCTAAGAATAGATGAAATTGCTGCTTATCATCGTCTGCAAGAAGATCGTAATGATTTTCAACAAATGGTTGCAACAGAAGATCTAATTCCAACATGCCGCGCCGACTTGCCCACATAAGACGATTTTTTTGCATAATTACACCTTTGATTTAAAGCAGATATTATAGGGAACTAAAGTAAAATAGGCTAAACTATCAACCTACTTTTTATCTATACGTTTGACTGGATTATTTATGAGCAATACACATCGTGGCTTAATTGAACTGCGCGGACAAGACAGTGTTAAGTTTCTTCAAGGGCAAGTGACTTGTGATCTTAATCAACTTAGTGCGGATAAAGCTATTCGCGGCTGTCACTGCACCCCTAAGGGAAGAGTTATTTTTGTTTTTGCTGCGAGTTTAGTCGATGACGACCGAATTGTGCTAGAAACTCACCCCTCTATTGTCGGCACAGCGATTGCCAGCCTTAAAAAATATGCGGTATTCTCAAAGACTGAAATTAATGATATCAGTGGTCAAGACCTAATTATCGAAACTAAGTTAAACAGCCTACAACGAATCAAAGCCGGCATAGCGGATATTACATTAGAAACCACTGATCAATTTATCCCACAGATGCTGAATCTTGATTTGCTGGATTTTATTAGCTTTAAAAAGGGTTGTTACACTGGCCAAGAAGTTGTGGCTAGAGCACATTATTTGGGGGCGGTAAAACGTAGAATGTATCTTTTGGCGTTATCCACTGATTTAGTGCCTGCATCTGGCAGCGCCCTATTGGATACTGAAGGCAAGCAAATAGGGACTATAATTAATGCGCAGTCTAGTGCGCAGGGACAGGTTGAAGTTTTAGCTGTTCTATCTACGTCTAATACGGCAATTAATCAGATTGCTATAGATCAGACTGAAATTTCTGTGAAGCTACTCGAATTACCTTACCAACTTGGCTAACTGGGTTATAGGATGATCGAATTCATTTACACTTATGCTTCGATTTTACCCCTAATTGGTGGTGTTTCAGCATCAGTTTTTATTGTGAGTCTTGTATCTTTGCCGTGGATTGCCGCTAGGATTCCTGAAGACTATTTTTTATCTAATAATCGTAAAACATGGGTCTGGTTGTCTAATACCCACCCTATCTTTCAATTATTTTTTATACTCATTAAAAATTGTCTGGGGCTTGTTTTACTAGCCGGTGGATTTTTGATGCTATTTATTCCAGGACAGGGTTTATTAACTATCTTTATGGGTCTTATTCTAATCGACTACCCAAAAAAATATATCTTAGAAAGAAAGCTAGTCAAAACACCAGTAGTTTTAAAGGGCATTAATTGGCTGAGAAAAAAAGCTAAAAAACCACCTCTTAATATGGGCAGCTAACCTAAATTATTGCGCTTTACTGTAATGGCTTTAAGGCAACTTCTCGCTGTGGCAACTGCCAATTGATTGGCTCTAAGCCCTTTTCCTGTAAATAATGATTAGTCGCTGAAAAGTGACCACAGCCAAAGAAACCTCTGTAGGCTGATAGTGGCGATGGGTGCACGGACTTAAGAACAAGGTGACGCGATGAGTCAATCATTGCTGATTTTTTCTGAGCATAGCTACCCCAAAGCATAAACACGACACCCTCAAGTTGCTGATTCACAGCTTTTATGACCTGATCAGTGAAACGCTCCCAACCTTTGCCTTGATGAGCCCCTGCAATGCCATCCTCAACCGTTAACGTGGCATTTAAAAGCAATACGCCCTGCTGTGCCCAGCTCATCAAACACCCGTGATTAGGCTGATCAATGCCGAGGTCTGATTTCATTTCTTTGTAGATATTCGCCAACGATGGTGGCACTTTAATATCGGGTGTTACAGAAAAACACAGCCCATGTGCTTGGCCGGCACCATGATAGGGGTCCTGGCCCAGGATCACCACGCGAACTTGCTCAAAGGGCGTGTTATTTAGAGCAGAGAACCACTGATCAGACGGAGGATATATCACCGCACCCTGCTGTTTACGCTGTAGTAAAAATTCGCGCAGGGATTGCATATAGTCTTTTTCAAATTCTTCACCTATGACCTGGCGCCACTGGGAGTGAAGTTTAATTTCTCTGGGGCTACTCATATTAGTCTTCTCATCTAACAACCTGAACTACCTTCATGTTATAATAGAGTTCATTGTAGATGCTTTCCACAGTTTGTGTACGAGCTTGGAATAATTAGCCAAAAGACATTTAGATCTCTTAAATTCATGCAAAATAAGCCGATATTTTTAGTCTAGTTAGCATGAAATCACGTATTAATTGAGTAATTTAGAAGCTTTTATAACATTGGCTTTCAGGATATTTAATGATTCAAACAAATCCCACCCTTGAAGTGAACAATAAATTAATTGCTCGCTGGCTGTTAACCTGTGCTGTGGTAATCTTTGGCATGATACTTCTCGGCGGTGTTACCCGACTGACCGACTCTGGTTTATCCATGGTCGAATGGCGCCCTTTGATGGGAGTGATCCCTCCGCTTAGCCAGCAAGATTGGCAGGCGCTTTTTTTAAAATATCAGCAGTTCCCTGAGTATCAAAAAATTAATCTAGGAATGACATTAGGTGAATTTAAAGTCATTTTTATGTATGAGTATTTACACCGCGTATTGGGCAGACTTATAGGCCTGTTGTTTTTTATACCTTTTGTGTATTTTTACTTTACACGGCGTATTTCGCCGCAACTGTTGCCCAAGCTGTTGTTGATGCTTTTTTTGGGGGGCTGTCAGGGTCTTATGGGCTGGTATATGGTTAAAAGCGGTCTGGTTGATGTACCTCATGTCAGCCAATACAGACTCACCGCTCACCTTGGGTTAGCTATAGTTATTTATGCATTTATTATCTGGACAGCACTGGGTTTAATCAACAAAACCACTGACCAACCCAGCGGTCTAGGCAGGTTTGCATGCATACTTAGCGGTTTGATCTTTGTAATGATTTTATCAGGCGGCTTGGTGGCTGGAACACGCGCCGGTTATGCCTATTCAACATGGCCACTAATGGGCGATAGTTTTATCCCTGCTGGACTGTATAGCATGAGTCCCATTTGGTTGTCGGCTTTTGAGGATATCACCACTATCCAGTTTAATCACAGGATCTTCGCCTATATTATCGCGGCGCTGATGGCTGGCTTTGCCGTTGTTGCCCTAAGGAAAAATATATCGCCCAAGGCACGCATTGGTATCTATAGCATGCTATTTTTATTAGTAGTACAAATTACCCTTGGCATTAGCACAATCATTTTTTATGTGCCTGTTGCCATTGCTGCTGCTCACCAAATTGGCGCTGTGGCGCTTTTGACCGCAACATTATTTGTTAGCCACTCGCTGGTTAATAAATCATAATTTTGACATTAAATATTTGGAGATTTCCAATGAAGAACGTTTTAAATCTAACTGCTGCTATTCTCTTATCTACTCTAGCTTCTACTAGCTTTGCTGGTGATGCAGCGGCAGGTAAGGCTAAATCAATGACCTGTGCCGGCTGTCATGGCACCAATGGTATTAGCAATAACCCTATGTGGCCGAACCTTGCTGGGCAAAAACAAGCCTATCTGGCGAGCTCTCTGCAAATGTACCGCGATGGTCGTCGTAAAAATGCCATGATGTCTGCAATGGCTAAAAATCTCAGCGATGCAGACATAGCCAACTTAGCGGCCTATTACGCTAACTTAAAATAAGTTTTTTTGGGAATTTCCGTGGGGCTTACCCCCACGGAAGAGCCAACTTATTCCGGTCTCATATGAGGGAATAGAAGGACATCTCTTATCGAGGGTGAATCGGTTAACAACATAACCAAGCGATCTATACCAATACCCTCGCCTGCTGTTGGTGGCATACCATATTCAAGAGCGCGAATATAATCTGCATCAAAGTGCATAGCTTCGTCGTCTCCAGCATCTTTTTCTGCCACCTGCTGTTTGAATCGAGCCGCTTGATCTTCTGCATCATTAAGCTCGGAGAAGCCATTGGCAATTTCTCTGCCACCGACAAAAAACTCAAAGCGATCGGTGACAAATGGGTCTTCGTCATTGCGTCTCGCCAACGGTGAGACCTCGGTTGGATAGCGGGTAATAAAGGTCGGCTGCTCTAGTCTATGCTCAACAGTTTTTTCAAAGATCTCAATTTGCACCTTGCCTAAACCCCACAGGTCTTTTAGTGGAATACCAAGATCTGTAGCGATTTTTCGCGCTCCCTGCTCATCACTTAGATCTTCGGCTGCAATATCTGGGTTATAGGCCAAAATAGAATCAAATACAGATAAGCGCGTGAAAGGTTTGGCGAAATCAAAGGTGATTTCGGACTGCACTTCGCCATCAGCGTCTTTGACGGTATTGGTTATCTCTGTGGTTCCTAACACTTGCTGTGAAAGCTTGCGCAGCATATCTTCGGTTAGATCCATCAGGTCATTGAAGTCGGCGTATGCCTGATAGAACTCCAACATGGTAAATTCTGGGTTATGTCTTGTAGATAGACCTTCATTTCTAAAGTTTCTGTTAATTTCATAAACCCTTTCTAAGCCACCCACAACCAACCTTTTGAGATACAGTTCCGGTGCGATACGCATATACATCTCTATATCCAGAGCATTGTGATGAGTCACAAATGGACGCGCCACAGCACCACCGGGAATGGTTTGCAGCATTGGCGTTTCAACTTCGAGATAACCAGAACCGTTGAGATAGCTGCGAATAAAATCTACCACTTTAGAACGGGTGATAAATGTATCTCTAACCTCAGGATTTACGATCAGATCAACATAACGCTGACGATAGCGCATCTCTTGGTCTGCTAGACCGTGGAATTTATCCGGTAGCGGACGCAGGGCTTTGGTCAATAGCTGATACTCATCCATTTGAACGTAGAGATCACCCTTGCCCGACTTATGCAGAGCACCGCTTACACCGAGAATATCGCCAAGATCTAATGATTTAGCAAAAGGGCGCGCTTCTTTGGTGACGTAAAGCTGAATGGTTCCGCTGCTATCTTGAATAACAATAAATGCACCACGATTGCGTATAACACGTCCCGCTATACTGGTTGGTCGCGCTAATTGCTCAAGTTGTTCTTTAGTTTTTTCACTAAATTCAGCCTGAAGATCACCTGCTTTATCGGCAGGACGAAACGAATTAGGGAAAGCAACGCCACCCTGCTCGCGCAAACTATCTAGCTTGGCTCTGCGCTCAGCTATGAGCTTATTTTCATCTAATTTATTTTCGTTTTGTTGATCGGTCATAATAAATTTTCACTGTTATAAATTAATAACTACAGCCCCGCTTTTAGCGAAGCAACAATAAATTGATCTAACTTGCCATCCAATACTGCTTGAGTGTTTCTGGTCTCTACACTGGTTCGCAAGTCTTTAATTCTGGCATCATCTAAAACATAGGAGCGAATTTGACTACCCCAACCAATATCTGACTTTCCATCTTCAGTGGCTTGCGCCGCTTCTTGGCGCTTGCGCAATTCTAACTCATAGAGTCGCGCGCGTAACATCTGCCAACATTTATCGCGGTTCTGATGCTGTGATCGCTGATTCTGACATTGTACAACTATACCACTGGGCTCGTGGGTCAAGCGCACAGCGGAATCAGTTTTATTGACATGCTGACCACCAGCACCAGAAGCTCGATAGGTATCTGTACGTACCTCCGCAGGGTTTATCTCAATATCTATATTGTCATCAATTTCTGGCGACACATAGACAGCGGCAAAGGATGTATGCCGGCGATTACCTGAATCAAATGGCGATTTGCGCACCAGTCTATGTACCCCAATTTCGGTTCGCAACCAACCAAAAGCATAGTCTCCGGTAATCTGAACCGTTGCGCTTTTAATACCTGCTACCTCTCCAGCTGAACATTCCACTAGCTCTGCTTTGAAGCCCTTATCATCAGCCCATCTGAGGTACATGCGCAATAGCATTTCAGCCCAATCTTGGGCTTCGGTTCCACCGGAACCGGATTGAATATCAAGGAAGGCTGAATTTTCGTCCATTTCACCAGAGAACATTCTACGAAATTCCAAAGTAGCCAACTGGGCTTCCATTGATTCGATCTCTGACTGCACATCATTGAGCATATCGGCATCATTTTCATCAACAGCCATACCCAGAATTTCGCGAGTATCGGCAATGCCGCTATCCAAATCTTCGATGGTTTTGACTACTGCCTCAAGAGATGATCTCTCGCGACCGAGCTCTTGAGCGCGATCGGGATCATTCCAAACATCGGGTTCGGATAATTCTAGCTCTACTTCTGTAAGGCGCTCTTTGCGATTAACGTAGTCAAAGGTACCCCCTGAGCAGCTCTGTGCGAGCTTGAAGGTCATCAAGGCTATTGTAAAAAGGGTTTACTTCCATAACTGTTAATCTGTGCCTATATATAAAGCGTGCATTCTACCTTAGCACCGAGTTCACACCAAGAAAAAACGGGCTTGATTAACCAACGGATAGGCTTCAAGATAATAGTTCACCCGAGCTATCAGCTATTTCCCCCCTAAAAATAGCTAGCCGTCAAACTTTAGAGGCAGAATTTTCATTAAATGAGCAATAATTCAGTGCAAAATCGACTTAAAAGCCATTTTTACAATCACTTTAATGTTTCCGATAGCACATTTTTGAGTGCTGTTTGCGCTCAGCCTATAACAAACCCTTCTTGGGTAAGTTGCAATAAACAATTAGCGCAGGAAATGGGTATTTCTGCTGATGAATTTAAAAGCAACAACTTCTTGCAACTTATGAGTGGCGCAATAAATAGCGAGGAAATAAATTCGTTCTCTGTGGCTTATTCAGGCCACCAATTTGGTGTTTGGGCGGGTCAACTGGGTGATGGTAGAGCAATTACTCTAGGGGAACTCGCTGTTGGCGATAATAATGAACTTTGGGATATTCAATTAAAAGGTGCAGGCACCACTCCCTACTCTAGATTTGGCGATGGACGAGCGGTTCTACGCTCTAGTATTCGCGAATATCTCTGCTCTGAGGCTATGCATGGATTGGGCATAGGCACAACCCGAGCGCTGTGCTTAAGCACCGGTGAAACCACCGCAGTGCGCGAACAAATCGAACCAGCAGCCATTGTTTGCCGGGTTGCTCGCAGTCATATTAGATTTGGAAACTTTGAGCATTTTCACTATGCCAATAACCCCAAGGCGGTAAAAGAATTAGCTGATTATCTTATTGATCGTCACTTTCCTGAATGGGTAGATGACCCTAAATGCTACTATTTGCTATTGCAAAATTGTGTACTTAAGACCGCCAAAACCATTGCCCAATGGCAATCAGTAGGCTTCTGTCATGGCGTAATGAATACAGACAATATGTCGATACTCGGCGATACTATCGATTATGGTCCCTTTGGCTTCTTGGATAATTATGACCCTGAGTTTATTTGCAATCATTCCGATCACCAAGGACGCTACTCCTATAGAAACCAGCCCTCTGTTGCGCTTTGGAATCTCAATGCACTGGCTACCTGTTTTAGTTCGCTGTTGGATACCAATGAAATAACCGATTGCTTACAACAGTATGAAAATGAGTATTTACATCACTTTAGAAGCATTATGGCGACAAAGATTGGCTTGTTGGAGTATCAATCGCATGACGAGCAATTAATTAATCAACTACTCAATATGTTGGCCAAGGATAAAGTTGATTACACATTGTTTTTTCGCAAGCTATGTAAGTTTTCCGTATCCAATCAAACTGTTCGGGACTATTTTATTGATCGAGATCAATTTGATAGCTGGGCTGTGGATTATTTACACAGACTCGAGTCACAACAGCTTACCGACAAGCAGCGGTGCAAGGCTATGCAACAAGTTAATCCACTGTATGTATTGCGTAATTATATGGCTCAAACGGCAATAAAAGCTGCCGAAGCTGGCGATTTCTCTGAAGTTGAATTATTACTTAAAATACTCAATAACCCCTATATCGCCGATCCGCTAGCAAAAAAATATGAAGGACTTCCCCCGGATTGGGCCAGCACCATCAGCGTTAGCTGCTCATCTTAGGAAAAACACCAGAGGTTCTAAGCTTTTACTACAAAACCACTGAGTCTCGTGGTTATAATGATGGGAAACGGATAAACCACTGGGAGTGGACAGATTGAAGTTAAAACATATCCTATTAAGTTGGCTATTACTTAGTGTCTGCCAATCTGCTACAGCAGATATTTTTTGGTTATTCCGTGAAGCCGACGGATCTACAAATTGGCAATATATTGCCAACTTTGTCGGTAATATTCTTATTATTGCCCTAGCTATTTTGAGCGTAAGACTTTATTTCACACGCCGTCAGGCTCGTCGCTATAACTATGAGCTCGAGGACATTAAATCACAGTTAGAGCAACGCGTTATTGAACGCACTAAGACCCTTGATAAGTCGAATAAATTACTTAAAAAGGAGGTTTCTGAACATAAAAAAACTAGCCAACAACTGCAAAAATCAGAGGCCTATATAAATAGTATTTTGCAGTCGCTACCCATGATTCTTATTGGACTCAATCAAAAAAATCAGATCACTCAATGGAATAATCGTGCGGAAATTATTAGTGGGGTTAGCTTTAAGGAAGCTCAGGGTGCAGACCTTTGGAAAACCTTTCCGGCAATTACAGTAACGCCAGATCAGGTCAAGCAGGCTCAGGATGATAATAAAATTATTACCGTTAAATATAGTCAGCGTGGGCAATATCAGTTTGATATAACCATTTATCCGCTGCAGCGTGAAAAAGAAACTGGTGTAGTCATTTTATTAGATGACGTAACCCAGCGCGCCAAAAACGAAAATATGTTAATACAGCGCGATAAAATGTCTGCAATGGGTGAGATGGCCGCCGTTATGGCTCATGATATTAACACTCCCCTTACAGCAATTATTAAGGATATAAAAACCGTTCGGCAAAGTGTTGTTGATGACGACTTAGATACTGAAGGTCTTAATGAATTATTAGAAGAAACCATTATTCGCGGCCAGCAAGCTAGCTCTGTTATCACTAATTTGCTCAATTTTTCTGCTAGTGGTGGCGGAGAAAAAACTCAAAGCAGTGTTGTTGCTGTTGTAAACAATAGTTTGGAGTTGGCTAGTGATGTTTTATCAGTAACGGATAATCTTCGGTTTAGCGATGTAAAGGTTAAAACCCAATATGTCGAGAATATCCCTGATATTCCTTGCTATGTGACCGAACTACAGCAGGCACTTTTGAGTATTCTACGGTATTCCTGTTATTGCTTGGATAATATTGAGGAACTGGATCACAAGCCTGTAATAAGCATTGATGTTTCTATGGCATTTGATGATCTTTGGTTGCGTATTCAACACAATGGCAAAGGCATTAGTTTAGAAGAGCAAAAGAATCTCTTTGAACCCTTTAATCAAGAGGATTCACCCAAAGAATCGATTGATAAGGCAATGCACCTGTCATTCTGTCATTTTATTATTAGCGAACAACATCAGGGTCAAATCGCAGTTACCTGCAATGAGAATGATGGCACCACCTTCCATATTCAGCTACCGACTAAATAGGTTCTAAATACTAGATAGGCTCCATATATTGAATCAGTAATTGAAGGCTTTCCCGGCCGCGAAACTCATTTATATCGAGGCGATAAACACAGCGTACTCTAGTGGCTGCAGTCGGCCATATATGGCTATCAACATTAAAATAAATGCCATCAATGCCCACAGCTTTTTGAGCATCTGGAGAAAGTGTTACCTTTAGATGATTTTCACCCACTATTCGCTGAGATTGAAGCTCAAACTCACCCTCAAAACAGGGTTCGGGGAATGCCTGCCCCCAAGGCCCTGCATCGCGCAATAAAGCGGCTGTATGCATACTAAAATCACGCACATCTAATTGACCATCAGTTTGCAATGTAGCCTCTAAATCGTGAGGATCTATAGTGGTTGCCACCTGCTGTTCTAAGGCCTTTTGGAACTGATCAAACTGACTTTCTACAAGGCTTAAGCCAGCTGCCATTGCATGCCCACCAAATTTAGTTATTAAGCCAGGATTTTTTGTAGCCACTGCATCGAGGGCATCGCGAATATGCAATCCCGGAATAGATCTAACCGAACCTTTTAGAGTGCCGCTATCATCTCTGGCAAACACCGCCACAGGACGATGAAATTTTTCTTTAATTCTGGAGGCCAATAACCCCACAACACCCTGATGCCAGTCGGCTTGATAGAGACACAGAGCCGCTGGTAGCTGTTCTTGCTCGGCCAAAGCTAAATTCTCTACAATCTTTAACGCTTCTATTTGCATATCTCGCTCAATAGCTTTGCGATCCTGATTAAACTGTTCCAGTTCTTGAGCGCGCTCTAGAGCTTCCCTAGGGTCATCTGTGATAAGGCATTGAATACCATAGGATATATCATCTAATCGACCTGCTGCGTTCAATCTGGGCGCCACTGCAAAACCCATATCTGAAGCAACTATCTGTGCCGGATTTTTGCCCGCTATTTTAAGCAAGGCATTAATTCCTGGACGGCCATAACCCGCTCTAATTCGCATTAACCCCTGATGAACTAGGGCTCTGTTAACTTGATCTAGGGGGACAACATCCGCCACTGTGCCCAGTGCCACTAAATCTAGATAATGCGCCATATTGGGCTCTTGAATAGTATTTTTCACAAACCAATCCTGCTCACGTAATTTAGCACGCAAAGCCGTAAGCAGATAGAATGCTACTGCGACACCAGCTAGATTTTTACAGGGAAACTGACAATCTGGCTGATTTGGATTTAGGATAGCGGCAGCAGCTGGAAGTTGCTTTCCAGGCAGATGATGGTCTGTAACAATCACTTTTATACCCAGCGTATTGGCATAATCAACACCCTCGATACTGGAGATACCATTATCTACAGTAATAATCATATGAGGTTGTTTTTGCTGGGCTAATTCAACAATTTCAGGCGTCAATCCATAGCCATAATCAAATCGATTGGGCACCAAAAAATCCACAGATTCAAAGCCCATGGCCCTTAATGCTAGGAGCATAAGTGCTGAACTTGTAGCGCCATCAGCATCAAAGTCACCCACAATGACTACACGCTGCTGTGATTCGAGTGCTTCAACTAGGAGCTCCACAGCAGTATCTATTCCTAGCATCAAATTAGGGCTGGGAAGCTTTGATAATTGTAGGCTTAGATCGGCATCAGAATGGAGACCCCGAGCCTGATAGATTCTTTGAAGAAGCGGACTGGTAGCTTGAGAAAAGCTAGAATTTTCGAGATCGAATATTCGATTAACAATGCGCATTAATTGATTTCTCTAGCGACCTAGAGGAATCCGGCCTGCTGTCCTATATACCAGCTAATACCACCTAATATAGCCACTACACTCCATATGACACCCAACAGCACCAAACCCCTGAATGGCTTGCGCTCAGTTTCATTGAAACCACTATTAAGATAGTTTTTAACCCGCTTCATATCTTCTTTAGATAAATTATTTTGTTCGCTCATAATGTCTCTTATCGTCATTCCGGAATTGTTAAATGGGCTGCGACCTGTTGTGGCGATACATCTGTCAATCTTGGGATAACGCCAAGACAGGGTTCAATTAACATTTGCTTAAGTGTATCAATATTTTCATTCATGCGAAGCATTTCTGTATCCAAAATATTGGCAACCCATCCGGCAATTTTCAAACCATCCGAACGAATGGCTTGAGCAGTTAGTAGAGCATGATTGATGCAGCCCAGTCTTATACCTACGACTAAAATAACCTCAGCGTTCAACTGTTTAGGTATATCGGCCATAGTTTCATATTTATTAATGGGTACACGCCAACCACCCGCACCCTCAATAACTAGAAGATCCATTGGCAACATACTTACTCCGCGACAAAAACCAGTCAGTCTATTTGCCGAAAGTGCTTTGCCCTGTTCCTGTGCCGCAATATGCGGCGCCATGGGTAAATCCAAGGCAACAGGATTAACTTGCTGATAACTCAGCTCAACACTGGTTAGAGATTGCAGCTTTAACGCATCATCATTTTGTGGGCCATCTCCATGATCTTCGCAACCAGCAGCAACTGGCTTTATCGCAGCAGTACGCAAACCTTTTTGATTTGCCCGTTCAAGCAATCCCGCTGCCACCTCGGTTTTACCAACATCGGTATCAGTCCCTGTTATAAAGAAAACTTTTTTCGCCATTTATTTCACCGCACAGCCAAAAATAATATCCCAAGTCGCAGGAAATGTACCCTGGCTAGTTTTAAATTGCCCATAGGCTTCATACAGCCTTTTTATAGGTTTTTTACCTGTAAGGCGCTTACTTTTACCACTATTATGATTTGTTGCTCCCACAGTTTTTAAATTCCATAAGAGAGCTCTAACACTGGGGTGATACTCTATTTTTGTTCTAGAGCTTATATTTATATTAGTAAATCCAGCCGATTCAAGTGCAATCTGCCACTGACTGCAGGACAAAAATCGATTGATATGAATATCCTCATCAACCTGACTCCATACCTGACGTAATTCCCATAGTGTTTTTGGCCCTGGAATAGCAAAATGAAACTGCCCCTGGGCCTTTAACACCCGATAAATTTCCGCCAAACTTGGACTTAGATCATTACACCATTGCAAAGCAAAATTTGAAAAAACTAGATCCTCAGACTGATCGTCAAATGCCAAATCTTCAGCATCACAACAAAGCCATTTTAAAGATTTATCCCCTTGATTAGCCTTAGCGTAATCCAACATTGGCGCAGAGAAATCTACTCCCGTTACCTGAGCTTTTGGGAATTTGTTTTTCAATAAAGCCGTCTGTGTGCCAGTGCCACAACCTATATCGGTAATAGACACGGGGCTTAATAAGCTATTTAAACCCTCTAATAATTGATTGCCAGACCACCTTTGCACATGAGCAGCACTATCATAGGTATTGGCTGCTCGCCCAAAAGACTTAGCAACCTGGTCTTTGTCTAATTGATACTTAGATTGATTAATAAACCCACAGATTTGCTCCAAAACCTGAGACTGAGCACTTAAATGTGGCAAATGTGCAGCAGAATCTACCACTAGGGTTTGGTGCCACTGAGGGAGCATTTCAGAAGCAGCAACAGGAACCAAGCAATCTTGCCCACCAAAAATAGCCAGTGCAGGGCAACTAATCTGCTTAATATGCTCAGTGCCATCTAAATCGGCTAGAAGGCTCAGTAATTCACGACCAGCTATAGCATCAACCTGCGAATCCATACTGCGCAATAGCCGCGTCAATTGTCGTTGCTGTTGATCTCGCTGTGCTTGAAGACCAGAAAATCTATTTAGACAGGCAGATGGGTCCTGATGCCATATAGCACTAAATTGCTTAAAATCCCTGCTGGGCATAGCTGTTGAGTATTGCTTGTCTGCAACAAACTTGAGATTGGTGCTTATAGTGACCAAACCTAACACTCTGTCAGGATACTGTGCTGTAAATGCACGACAAAGCATTCCACCCAATGACAAACCTATAAGATAACAGCTCTGGGGTAATTGATGATCTAGCCAATTAATTAATGATTTTTCATTGTAACCTGCAATGGTGGCTGAATTGCCAAACCCAGGTAAATCAAGGGTGTATACATCGGCATACTCACTCAATTTATGCGGTAGTGTCTGCCAAATTTCACTATTGGCACCCCAGCCATGAATCAACACAATCGGATCAGCGTGCAATTTTTGATTTACAGCCGGATAAAATGTCAGTGACTTATTATCTGACATTGGATTTTGAAAATTTGTAGTTACGACATTATCGGCTAGCATTTATCTAGGGCATCCAATAGTGCATCAACCTGTTGTTCACTGTGGCTAGCTGAGAGCGTAACCCTGAGTCTCCCTGTGCCCTCAGGTACTGTAGGCGGCCTAATAGCGCCGACCATAAAACCGGCTTCTAGTAATTTTTTATTGGTTTGTAAAAGCTCGATATCTGATGCCATTAAAACCGGCTGTATAGCGGTATTGGAATTCATTAAGCGCAAACCAATTTGCTCTGCTCCGGCCCGGAATCGAGCAATTAGTTGATTGAGCTTATCTCTTCGCCACTGATCATTTTTAACCAATTCAAGACTTGCACTGGTGGCAACTGCTACTGCTGGAGGTGGTGCCGTGGTGTAAATATAACTTCTAGAAAATTGCACCAGAGTTTCAATCAATGCCTCACTTCCCGCGACAAATGCGCCATAGGTGCCAAAGGCTTTTCCTAGAGTTCCCATCAAGACGGGTACCTCATCTACACCCAGATTAAGATCTTCAACCAGACCTGCACCAGTATTTCCTAAAACCCCAAAACC
>JBMZEV010000014.1:0-24165 GCA_049615065.1 Porticoccaceae bacterium
CAGGTATCAACAAAAAACATGCTTATTTGTCCTCTAGAGAACCTGCAACAATACCAGCGCTCTGCTCTTCGAGAATATGCAGAATGCCCTGTGCTTTGCCGTTAACCAAGGTGTGCAAAAGTACCGTAGGAATAGCCACAACTAGACCTAACACAGTGGTTATCAGGGCTTGAGAAATACCGCCGGCCATAGCCTTAGGATCTCCAGCGCCAAACAGGGTAATCATCTGGAAGGTAATAATCATACCGGTTACCGTTCCCAAAAGACCCAATAACGGTGCCACCATGGCAATAATTTTTAGCAGGTTTAAACCAGATTCAATGCCTGGTCTTTCTTTTAATACAGCTTCGTGAAGTTTAAGCTCCAAAGACTCAGCATCTAAACCTGGGTTATCGCCAGCAATTTTTAATACTCGACCTAGTGGGTTTCCAGTATCGGCTGTTTTTGATCCCAGCTGTGCTTTAACGGCACCGGACATACCGAAGAGAACCACAAATCTCCAAGCTGCTAAGAAGATAGCAAAGACAAATACCGCAGTAATAACATAACCGACTATGCCGCCAAAGTGCCAGCGCTCAACAAGTGTTGGCGCATTGATCAATGCAGCTAGTAAGCCGCCGCCAAACGGTCCTGTTGGATCTAGACCCACCTTAGTAAAGCCAGAAATAGCTTCTTGTAAATCTTCTGCGCCACCGCTAAAGCCTGAAGGCTGACGAGTCAACTCAGATACTAGGCCAGATTCAGGGTTGTACTCAAGATACATCCCATCGGCAAGAAGGTTGTAGGAACCCACGCGAACCACTTCCATTTCAGCAGGCTCACCATTCGCTAAAATCACTGTGCGGTTAAACTTAACTACACGACCGCTTTCAACGATTTCACGCTGTTGCTCGTACCATAGTTTTTCAATATCTTCGATTGAAGGTAGCTTTGTATCACTACTCATCTTCTCAATAAGATCATCAAGGAATTCCGTACGCCCAGGAATTTGAGTGCTAACAATCGACTGGTCGATTTTAGCTCTTAAGTCACCCGCTGTGCCGGTCAAGTGACCGAACAACTCCTTAAGAGAGCCCAAGCGCTTATCACGCTGTTCACGCAAAGCCGCAAGCTTGACATCGTTATCGCGAATAATTTGCTCAAGGCGATCGGAGCGACGCTCTTCAGCCGCCTTGGTATTCTCAGCGCCTTTTAACAGCTGAGATTGCTTGCGCTGATCCTTGAGAAAATCAGCTTCACGCTGGCGGTATTCTGCAGTTTCTGAGATTTTTGCTGATTCGATCATATCCAGCAGTTCAACAAGACTTTTTGCTTCGCTCGCCACAACAGGGCTAGACATCGCGATTACAGCAAAAAAGGCTACAAATATTTTCATGATTTTATTTTTCATTGTGCTGTCTCCGGAGCTGTAATCGGAATTTCAATAACATCTTGTGGTGCAAGCTTCACAGCAATACGGATCGCTTGATCCACTGCGCGGCGGTAACCAGAATCTAGTGGCTGCCAGCTATTAGTAGACTTATCCCAAACGCCAACCTTAGACTTGTCTTTGCTTTGGTAAACCAATGCAACTCGACCAATTCTAAGCATTTGAACTTCAACCAAAGAACCATCACCCTCAATATCAATCTGATCGGTATAGGATTCCATTGAAAGGCTGTAATCGGACTCAATATCATACACTTCTAAGACTTGACGGAATTTTTCCGCTGCAGAGAACTTGGCACTATCTAAATTGACATAGAGGTCAGCAACAGCCTGTTGGCGGCGCTCTTTCTTAAATGGCATATCAAGATTTACAAAGTCTTCTAGCGCATTGAGCATATTAGCCATTAATGGCGAAATGCCTCGCTCGATCACAGTTGCGTTTTCAATAGATTCTTCAAGCTCAACCATCATTCTTTTCTGGCTGACGATTTGACGCTCTAACTGTGAGTTATAAACTCTGAGTGATTCAATTTGCTTGTTGACCTGTTTGAATTCCTGCAGCAAACCGTCAGTTTGGTCGGCAATTCTATCAACTTTAATTTGAGATTTTTTGGCAGCCTGAACCTTTTCAGCTCCAGCATTTAAAATTTCGCTAACTTCTGCCGTACGCTCTTCTACTGCTGGCTCTTCAGCCACAGCAGTCAAAGCGATAGCAAAAATGGCCATTGGAGCCAATGCTTTCAGTGATTGCTTTTTCATAGTTCCCTCAATTTGGGTCTATCAGATTGGTTACTTATTTCTACCTTATCGATGATCAGATGATCAGATAAGCGCTTATTATTTTTTGGAGGTGACTAACTTCAGCTCACCGCCAAAAATCAACATAACTTTAGTACTAATACTCAAAGTCATAATAATCGGGCAATACTATCACAACTATATAGCGAATTTTGAGTCTTTTTCATGCTAAATTTAAATTCGCTCAAGAATTAGGAAGCGGTATGGGTGCTTATCCACTGCTGCGGGTGTTTTTTCAGATGTTTTTTGCCATTGATTAGTATCAATTTCTGGGAAAAAGGCATCGCCTTGGATATCAGCATCAACCTTAGTTAAATATAACTTATCAGCCATTGGCAAGCAGTCACGGTATATTTGTGCGCCGCCTATCACCATTATTTCGTCACTCTCGACTGCATTGCAGGCTTCAGCTCCTGCGGTCATTGCAGCCTCAACACTATTCACCACCTCAACGCCCTCAGCTGTCCAGTTTGGATCTCGAGTAATGACAATATTGGTGCGCCCAGGTAGAGGCCTGCCTATAGAATCATAGGTTTTTCTGCCCATTAAAATCGGCTTACCCATCGTTATGGACTTAAAATACTGCAAATCTTCGGGCAAGTGCCAAGGCAACTGATTATCGCGACCAATAACATTGTTTTGACTGACCGCTACGATAAGTGCAACTTTCATTAAATTCTCCTAAACCGCTACTGGCGCTGAAATAGCACTATGTGACTCGTAGCCTTGAAGCTCAAAATCGTCATATACAAAATCAAAAATATTATTTATCGCAGGATTAATCTTTAGTGTTGGCAGAGGTAATGTTTCTCTACTCAGTTGCTCCTCAATTTGCTGCATATGATTGGTGTATAAATGAGCATCTCCAAAACTATGCACAAAGTCGCCCAACTCTAAACCAGTTACCTGAGCAACCATCATGGTTAACGCCGCATAAGAAGCAATATTAAAAGGCACCCCCAAAAAAACATCTGCACTTCTCTGATAAAGCTGACAAGAGAGTTTGCCTTCAGAGACGTAAAACTGAAACAGGCTGTGGCAGGGCGGCAGACCAGATTTTGCCATTACTGGTATATCCTTCGGGTTCCAAGCCGATACAATCAGACGCCTTGAGTCTGGGTTTGATTTAATATCATCTATCACCCCAGCCAACTGATCCACACCTTCAAAATTTCGCCATTGCCGCCCATAAACTGGGCCTAAATCTCCATACTGCTTAGCAAATTCATCATCAGTTTTAATGCGTTCAACAAAACCTTTAAGTCCGATTTTCCATTCATCAGAATGCATTTCATACTGTTTATCGGCACCTGTTTGTCGCAGCCAGCTCTGATAGGGCCATTCATTCCAGATACCCACACCATTCTCCACCAGATAACGAATATTAGTATCGCCTTTCACAAACCAAAGTAATTCATGCAGGATAGATTTAAGGTGAACTTTTTTTGTCGTCACCAGTGGAAATCCTTGCTGCAAATCAAAGCGCATTTGGTAACCAAATACACTTAGAGTTCCGGTGCCGGTTCGATCACCTTTAAAGACCCCATGATCCTTAATATGTTTAATTAAATCTAAATATTGTTTCATTGTTATTTTATCTCTTAGGGTAATGACTTCTTGAACCCATTATTTAATTTTTGAACTTACAAATGGTAGCGACTTTCTCATCAACCAAAGACCCAATAAGATCATTGGCACACATAAGGCTTGCCCGCGAGTCATCCAACTGAATACCTCAAAAACCGCTGTTTGGCCTGAAAACTGTGCATCGGGCTCACGTACAAACTCAACAATAAAGCGAAACACCCCATAACCAATTAAAAATAGGCCGCCCACCTGACCAAATAATCTCGGCTTTCGGGCAAACCAGCAAATCATAGCAAATAATACCAACCCCTCTAGCAGCGCCTCATACAGCTGCGATGGATGACGCCCAAGCTGAAGTGGGTCTGAAGGGAAAAGCATGGCCCATGGCCCATCTGTCGCGCGACCATATAGCTCTTGTCCAATAAAATTCCCTATGCGTCCAAAAAATAGCCCAGTAGGGACCATTGGAGCAACAAAGTCGCCAACTGCAAGAAAAGGTATTTGGTGTTTACGTGCGTACAAATAGATTGCAATAATCACCCCTATAAGACCGCCATGGAAAGACATACCCCCTTCCCATAATCTAATAATCATGGCAGGGTCCTCAACCCACTTATCAAAGCTGTAAAAGAACATATAGCCTAAGCGTCCGCCCAAGATAACGCCCCAAGCGCCATAAACAATGAGGTCTTCCACCTGATGATGTTTTATTGGCGACCAAGGCCGTTTACATGCCCGCATGGCTATTACCCAAGCACAAGCAAAGGCAAGAATATACATCAGGCTGTACCAGTGAATATTCAGAGGCCCGAGACTTACAGCTACAGGGTCTATATTTGGGTGCAATATCATGTCGACAACCTAAATTTAAATTCAGCGCAGATAATAGCGGTTTATACCTGCCTGTTCTATGCTAGATAGTTGAAATATTTCAAAGCCCTAGAATTACCCTGACAGGGACTTCTTGCTTTTATATCTGTAGGGCTCTAATGCCTTCGACATATAGTCCACAACCTCAGCGCCATCTGACAAATAGAGTGCTTGCTTAACTAAATCGTTTGCCATCTCGCGACTGACTTTTAGCATAAGCGACTTAACCCTTAAAAGTGAGCTAGCACTCATGGAAAAATTCTCATAGCCTAGCCCTAAAAGAACCACTGCGCTAATCGGATCACCGGCCATCTCACCACAAACGCTCAGCTGACAATTGACGGTTGCAGCTTGATCATAAATGCTTTTTAGAGCCCTGAGCACACTGGGATGCAGCGCATCATAAAGATCTGCAACTCTTGGATTATTGCGGTCTACAGCCAGAAGATACTGGGTTAAGTCATTTGTACCCACAGACATAAAGTCGACTCGACGACCAATTTCTTTAACCTGGTAAACCGCTGCAGGAACTTCGATCATGGCGCCAAGCGCGGGCATCTGAAGCTGAAATCCCTCTTCCTCTGTTAACTCTTTATAGGCTCGTCTAATTAATGCCAGACCACTATCAAGTTCTGCCAAATTACTAATCATAGGCAGCATAATACGAAGATTATTTAGCCCCTCACTGGCCCGAAGCAATGCTCTGATCTGCACCAAAAAAATTTCTGGGTGATCGAGAGAAATTCTTATGCCTCGCCAGCCCAAAAACGGATTTTCTTCCTCGATTGGAAAGTAAGGAAGATCCTTATCGCCGCCTATATCTAGGGTTCTCATTGTTACTGGACGAGGCGCAAAAGTTTCCAAATGTTCTCGATATACCTCAACTTGCTCATCTTCAGTTGGAAAGCTAGAGCGCAATAAGAAAGGAATTTCAGTTCGAAATAAGCCCACTGCATCAGCGCCACTGCGAAGCGATGGAATATTGTCATGCCGCAAACCGGTGTTAACCCATAAAGAAAAATCAAAGCCATCGGTAGTTTGACAGGGGACATCGCGGATTTTTTGCAGGTCTTTAATTAATATCTGCTCTTCTCGCTGCCTCTGAACGTAGGCGCGCTTTAATGTTCTAGTCGCATGACTAACAACATCTCCGGTAAACCCATCGACAATGAGCTCCTCTCCCTCAAGCTCCGCACAGGGCATATCCAAAGCACCCATTACCGTTGGGATGCCTAATGCTCTACCCACAATGGCCATATGCGAATTACTAGCCCCTTTAAGCGAGACTATCCCCACCAAGCGATCTACCGGAATGTCCGCCAGCTCAGTAGCAGAAAGATTTTCACCCACTAAAACAATGCGTCTTGGCAGTGGCTTTTGCTTTTCACCTCTCTGCTGTAAGTAGCCAAGTACTCGCTTACCCAAGCCCTCAACATCTGATGCTCGCTCTCGCAGGTAGGGGTCTTCCATATGCCGAAAAGTCCGCACATGCTTGAAAATAACTGAGCTCCATGCGCTCTGTGCGGTTTGGCCCGCTTTAATTGTTTCAATAACCTCGCCACCCAGAGAATCATCGTCTAGCATGCTGATATAAACATTAAATAGGGCTAACTCTTCTGAACTCAACTTACCTTCAAGACCGACACCGAGATTGCGCATATCCTGTTTTACTGACTTTAAAGCTTGACGAAATATCTGTAACTCAGCATCTGGATTTGATGTATGTCGCTCTGGAACGGATGCCAGATCCATAGTTTGCTGTGCTAATACAACACGCCCGATGCCAACACCTGGAGAACTGGCAATACCATGAAATATTGCTTCTTTGCTTTTGCCGCGACCTGCCGATGCTAGTTTACTTAAGGCACCTGTCGCCTCGGCGTGGGCAATAGCACCTGACAACTGCGCGCAAACGGTAACCATAAAGGCTTCTTCTTCAGTCGCGAAACGTCGTTCAGCCTGTTGCTGAAGCACCAGTACACCAAGAACTTTGCGGTGATGAATAATTGGGACGCCCAAAAAAGAGTGATAAATTTCCTCTCCAATCTCCTCAAAGTAGGCAAAATTAGGATGCTTATCGGCATCCTGCAAATTGAGCGGCTCTTCTTTTGCTGCAACCAAACCAACTAGCCCTTGACCCATAGCTAGGCGAACTTTGCCAATACTTTGTTGGTGCAAACCCTTGGTTGCCATCAATACATAATGTTGATCAGTTTCGTCAAACAAATAGACTGAACACACCTCTGCTCCCATTGCGGCATGAACTTCTGTCACAATAATAGTCAATACTTCCGGAAGACTACGGGCAGTATTAACTTCTTGAAATATTGTTCTTAGGGAGTCGAGGATATTCATTTATCTACGCTTTCTCCGTTTTTGCAACCGCGTATTAGTCTGGGAAAACTCCACCAGAGCCTGTCGATAAACATTTTGCTTAAATGAAACCACTTGATTAATTGGATGCCAATAACTTACCCACTCCCAAGCATCAAACTCAGGGTGACCGGTGGCATCAAAACTAATCTTCTTTTGATCGCCGACTAACTGCAAAAAGAACCACCGCTGCTTTTGACCGATACAGCGTGGCTTCGAATGCTTGCGTTGCATTTTTTCTGGAATATTGTATCGAAGCCAACGCTTGGTTTGCTGAATGATTTTTACATCCTCAGGCTTCAAACCTACTTCCTCATATAATTCACGATATAGCGCCTGCTCTGCCGTCTCACCCTGATCAATTCCTCCCTGAGGAAACTGCCAAGCCTTTTGACCCACTCTTTTGGCCCAAAAAACCTGTCCATGACCATTGCTAATCACCATAGCTACATTAGAACGATATCCATCCTGATCGACCAATTTAAATATCCCAATAAAATTTATAGATTAAAGAACCCCATTGTTCCACAGTAACGTGTAGTCGGCAATTTTCTCTTGAGCCATTTTGACATCACCGCTATCCTTAGCAACCTAACAGCCTACAACCAATTTGACTGGAATTTCCTTATGGCACTTGCCATCTTTGACTTGGACAACACCCTTATCGCTGGAGACAGCGATCACAGCTGGGGAGAATTTTTAGTCGATCAAAACATAGTCGACCGCCAATATTACAAAAAGATGAATGATAAATTCTATGCCGATTACGAATCGGGCTGTTTGGATATCTTTGCTTATCTTGAATTCTCGGTAGAACCGCTGACCAGATTACCACTGGAAAAACTGCAGTCACTGCATCAACAATTTATGCGCGAAGTCATCGACCCAATGAAACTCGATAAGGCGAATGATTTAATAAATCGTCATCGTCAAGCAGGTGATCGTCTGCTGGTAATTACATCAACCAACCGTTTTATTGTGGAACCTATCTGCAAATCTCTCGGCATTAACGAAATAATTGCGACTGATTTAGAGATCATTGACAATAAATACACGGGTAAAGTTATGGGCACCCCCACTTTTAAAGAGGGAAAGGTAGAGCGGTTTAATCAATGGCTAAAGCAACAAAAAGAAAGCGACAACGAAAGCTACTTTTACTCTGACTCCATCAACGATATGCCAATGCTTATGCAAGTAGCCTATCCAATTGCCGTAGACCCTGATCCAGCTCTCCGCATGGAGGCTGAATCAAGAAGCTGGGAAATAATTTCCTTAAGGAATTAGCTGGTCTTTATTCGGCTTCAACTAAAGCCTGGTAGCCCTCGACATCAAGAAGATTACTCAAATCCTCACCTTCACTCAGACTAACAACAAATAACCAGCCGTCCTCATAGGGACTAGCATTAACTAATTCAGGCTCATCCTCAAGTGCAGAATTTACCTCAACAATTTCTCCGGCAACTGGCGAATAAATATCAGACGCCGCCTTAACCGATTCTACAACCGCTATTTCAGCACCAGCATCAACTTCAGCCCCAGACTCTGGAAGCTCAATAAAAACTATATCACCCAAGGCATCTTGAGCATGGTCGGTTATACCAACAACGACCTTCCCGCCACCCTCTAATCTCGCCCATTCATGGCTATTTGCATATTTTAACTCTGTAGGAAAATCACTCACACCGCACCTCTATTTAAAACTTTAAAATGTATTTCCAGTAAACGTTTATTTTACTGCTCAATTTAAGCAAAGTTAAAGTTATTTTCATTCAGCAATCAATAACTTCACTTATGTATAGAAAATTAGACAACTTACGGCATAATTTCCAGTGGAGGTTCATCAAGAGCCGAAAATTGCTCTCGTAAAGTTAATATTTGGTCACTCCAATAACGCGGTGAATCAAACCAGGGGAACGCCCGCGGGAAAGCAGGGTCACTCCATCTGCGACCGATCCAAGCGCTGTGATGAATAATACGAAGGGTCCGAAGCACTTCGATTAATGCCAACTCCCGCGGATTAAAATCATTGAATTCGTTGTAACCCTCCACCAACTCGGCTATTTGAGCTTTTTGTTCATGACCGTCGCCAGACAGTAACATCCATATGTCCTGCACCGCTGGTGCCATTCGCGCATCATCAAAATCAACAAAATGCGGGTTATCATCGCGCCATAGAATATTGCCAGAATGACAGTCGCCATGGACCCTTATCCAGTCAATCTCACCAAAATCATCCAGGATTCTTTGGCACTTATTGAGAATATCTGGCAATAGACTGTCGTATACAGGACTTAATTCGGCGGGAATAAAGTGCTCGCTTATATAGCGATAAGCTTGCCAACCAAATGTCTCTATATCTAATTTTGGCCGCGATTTAAATTTGCTGACTGAACCCACAGCATGGAATCGACCTAAAAGCCGCCCAAGAATAAAAAGATTGTCCAGGTTATCCAATTCCGGCGCATGTCCGCCGCGGCGAGGATAAAGCGAGAACTGAAATCCATTGTAGCTATGAAGCGACTCTCCGAGCTCGTTGACTAGCGGGCAAACAACCGGTAGCTCCTGCGCTTTAAGCTGAAAGCAAAACTGGTGCTCCTCATTTATTTGCTCGCTGCTCCAGCGATTAGGTCGATAAAATTTAGCAATAAATGGCTGTGCATCTTCAATGCCAACCTGATACACGCGGTTTTCATAGCTGTTTAATGCCAACAACCTCCCATCACTGATATAACCACAACTTTCTACCGCATCCATAATCATATCTGGGGTTAGTCGCTCAAAGGTTTGAGCTTCAGATTCTGTCATGTAAATTACTCACACCTATTAATCGAATATTCGCTTGGATCGCATGGCTTTTTTTTGCCCATGTTGATTCTTTTTATCCAGGCGCTTTGTCTGCGAACTTCTGGTAGGCCTTGTTGCCTTGCGAGCCTTTGGCAGGGTTGCTACTGATTGCAACAATGATTTAAGCCTTTGAATGGCATCAGCGCGATTTTTTTCCCAGCTGCGAAATTGTTGAGCCTTAATAATAATGATGCCCTCTTTCGTGATTCGTTGATCGCTAAGCGCCATTAAACGCTGCTGATAAAACTCTGGAAGAGATGATTGATAAATATTAAATCTCAAATGCACTGCAGAGGAGACTTTGTTGACATTTTGTCCACCAGGGCCGCTAGCCCTTATGGCCGTCAACTCAACTTCTTCCAAAGGCAACGAAATTGACTGGGAGAGATAAATCATTCAGCAACCTGATCTATCAATTCAAAGCGAGGAACCAACTGACCATCGATCTCAACCGACTCCAAGAACATAGATAAGGGTCGCACCCACAATTTGCGATCACCATAAAGCGGCCGGTAAACCACCATATCAGGCTCACCTTCACTATGTTTGGCCACACCAATGACCTGATATCTGTTGCCTTTAAAATGTTTGTATATGCCTTGCAATATATTCACCATTTAACCCGCTTTCACTTGAGATTACGTAGTTGGTCTAATTGTAAGATTCAACAAAACCCTTAAATTAGAAGGATATAACTCTAACACACCCCTGCAAAATACAGGCTTAAAAGTTATTTGGCATGAATATGTGATTTTTTTGCATCTGTCCAGATAAACACAAATTTTGAGCTTCAACCCACCAAAAACACATAAAACACATCAAAATCTAATTAATTTTAACTAAAATTCACTGAAAATTAGCCAAACCCAAAAAAAAACAATACACTGCTTCCTTCTGAATTATTATTTTTGCCTTAAAGGCATATATTTCAGTGGGGATCTTTAGTCTTATATGTTAATTTGGTTAAAGTGTTAATTCAGCCTCAATAGAGGCTGGTGTTTTAAGTGCCCATTATGGGCGTGGTTGTATTTAAGTGAGGTTGTTATGTCAGGGGAAAGAGTTGCTGGCACTGTAAAGTGGTTCAATGATAGTAAAGGTTTTGGTTTTATCGAGCAGGAAGGCGGAAGCGATGTATTTGTTCATCACAGCGCGATTCAAGCTGAAGGATTCAAATCTTTAAAAGAAGGTCAGGCTGTAACTATGGAAGTAGCTGAGAGCCAGAAAGGCCTTCAAGCCGAGAACGTAGTAGCCGACTAAGGTTATTTGACTACCTTAGGGTAGTGAAAAAAGTTCTTGTAAGGCCCTGGCAGAATTGTCAGGGCCTTTATTTTTTTCAGAGAGTATAGCTTTTAAGCAAAGACTTGGTTTGCCGAGGACTACTTAATCTTGGCTTCTTTGTAGATGACGTGCTTGCGGATGGTAGGATCATATTTCTTGATCTCCATCTTTTCAGGCATGTTGCGCTTATTCTTGTCCGTTGTGTAGAAGTGCCCAGTTCCTGCGCTAGACACTAAACGGATTTTTTCTCGAGCTGACTTAGCCATTTTATAATCCTCTAGATTTTCTCGCCATTAGCGCGAAGGCTAGCGAGAACATTTTCAATACCATTTTTATCAATAATTCGCATTCCTTTGGTAGAAACGCGCAATTTCACAAAACGCTTTTCAGACTCGATCCAAAAACGGTGCGTGTGAAGATTAGGCTCAAAACGACGACGAGTTCTATTCTTCGCGTGAGATACATTGTTTCCAGCCATTGGGCGTTTACCCGTAACCTGACATACTTTAGACATTATTGCTGCCTCTTGTTTGCAATTTACGCTCTGGGAAGTAACCCAAAGCCTACTGAATTTTGTTTCCCGAACAACCTTCTTCAAAGGCCATCTTTTAAGGAGGCGCGTTTTATACCAGAATCGCTATCTTGAAGCAAACAAAAAGCGATAATTAACCCGTAAAACCATGGTTTTTTTATATTGCTGCGGTTTTAGTAAAATTTGTAGCTAAAGCTTTCCTATTCCCGCTAAGGAAACAATTTCACCTTTACCAATAATAAAATGATCCAGAAGCTTTATATCTATGATTTCTAGGGTAGCTTTTAGCCGCTTGGTAATTTGAATATCCGCTCTGCTTGGCTCAGCACTTCCGCTGGGATGATTGTGTGCGACAATAACAGAAGATGCATTTTTTCTAAAGCAACCTTCGCCACCTCTCGAGGGTGAACACTAGCTGAGTTAACCGTGCCAAAAAATAATTCCAGCAACTCAATCAGTCTGTGGCGAGTATCCAAGAGCATTACAGCAAATACTTCACGATCATTATCCCGCATCTGGATAGCAAGATAATCCATTACTTGCTGTGGGCTTGTAAAAACATCTTGACAGCGCAGCTGCTCATCTAAATAGCGCCGCGTTAGCTCTAGTGCAGCCTGTAACTGACAAAATTTCGCCTCGCCTAAACCTTTAGTCGCGCAGAATACTTTTAGGTCAGCTTTTAGCAGGGGTCCCAAGCCACCAAAACCATCAATCAACTCCTGCGCCATTTGCTTGGCATTTACCCCCTTTCGTCCAACACGAAGAAAAATTGCCAGTAATTCAGCGTCTGTAAGTGCTTTAGATCCTTTGGCCAATAGCTTTTCTCTCGGCCTATCATCGATTGGCCATTCACTTATAGACATAATGAGTCCTTATTTTTAACTATAGAATTCCCTTCTGAAGTGTTATCTTAGTCGATTAGAACAGTGTTATCGGGATATTAATGAGTAGTCTGTCACATAAACGCATCATTCTTGGCATTACTGGCGGTATTGCCGCCTACAAAAGCGCCGAAATTGCCCGCCGCCTGCAAGATCAGGGCGCTGAAGTGCGCGTTATAATGACTGAATCTGCCCAAGAATTTATTCGCCCACTTACACTTCAAGCCCTAACCGGCAAAGCTGTTCACACTGACCTGCTCGACCCAAAAGCCGAGGCGGCTATGGGACACATTGAGCTGGCTCGCTGGGCTGATGCCATATTAATTGCACCAGCAACGGCAAACTTTATTGCTGCATTAGGCCAAGGCATCGCCAATGACTTACTGACCACGGTTTGCCTAGCCGCCAGCGGCAAGATTGTTGTTGCCCCGGCGATGAACCAAGCTATGTGGTCTCAGCCAGCATCCCAGGAAAATATCGAACGCCTAAAACAGCGAGGCATTACCATTTATGAGCCCGATAATGGCATTCAAGCCTGTGGCGATATCGGTCCTGGTAGACTTCAACAGCCGGATGCAATAATCGATCAATTTAGCAAAATTTTTGACTCAAATGCACTCACTGGAAAACAGGTTGTTATTACCGCCGGGCCCACCAGAGAGGCTATAGACCCGGTACGCTATATCAGCAATCATAGCTCTGGAAAAATGGGCTATGCTCTTGCTAGCGCGATGATTGATGCTGGGGCATCAGTGACTCTTATCTCTGGCCCAGTAGCACTCAAAAGCCCAGAGCGCTGTAGGACGATACCCATCATATCTGCTAAAGACATGCTCGAGGCAGCCTCAAGTGCCGCCAAAACAGCGGACATTTTTATTTCTGCGGCGGCAGTTGCAGACTATTATGTGGATGATGTCGCGCACCACAAGATAAAGAAAAAATCCGAAAAAATGTCGATAAATGTATCGAAAACACCCGATATTGTAGGGATAATATCAAAAAATTACCCTAATATGTTTGTTGTTGGTTTTGCCGCAGAAACTGATCAGGTTGAAACTCATGCCAGAGAAAAACTTGATAAAAAGAAACTAAATGCAATTATTGCCAATGATGTTTCTCGTGGCGACATTGGCTTTAACGCCGATGACAATGAAGCTTTATGGATTGACGCAAACAGCTGTACGCCTCTGAGCAAAAAGAGTAAAACACAACTTGCCAGGGAAATTGCTGCCATCATTGCTGATAAGATGACAAGCTAGCAATAGCCACAACCTGTGCAAACTGAGAGCATCGTATTTTGAACAATGCAAACGCTATAAATCTTGGCATTTCTTACACAGCTGACGAGCTGCCTAATGAGGTATTTCGCAACTATGATATTCGCGGCTTTGCCCACTCTCAAATTACCCCTAAATTTGCTTATAAGCTTGGCGCCACACTTGCCATCGCGCTTCTAGAACAACAGTATTCGGCCATCTATCTAGGCCGAGATGGCAGGCTTAGCTCGCCCGAATTAGCTAAATCCCTAGCTCAGGGGCTAGCCCAATATGGTATAGATGTTATTGATATTGGCGTAGTTAGTACCCCCATACTGAATTATGCCGCTCACTGTGATGGCAATGCTGACTGTGGAATTATGGTGACTGCAAGTCATAATGCTAAAGAATACAACGGCTTTAAAATTGTTGTTCGCGACCGAGTAATCGCCGGAGAAATGCTACAAACTGTTAAGCAGAAAATGCTTACTGATACCCCGAGTACGCACCAACCTGGCCAAATTACTAGCTCTGATATAACACCTCACTACCTAAAAGCCATAATGGCTAATTGTAGACCTAAGAAAAATTTCAAAATCGCGATTGATTGCGGCAACAGTATTGTTGGACCCCTGGCATTAGAGCTATTTCAACGGCTCAACTATGAGGTTATTCCACTTTTTTGCGAGCCAGATGGCAATTTCCCAAACCATGACCCCAATCCATCCGATGAAAACAACTTACAGCAACTTCAAGCCGCAGTTCTATCGCACAAAGCGGATCTTGGTCTAGCTTTTGACGGTGATGGAGATAGGCTAGTGGTTATTTCCGGTAATGGCAAAATTGTATGGCCAGATCAGCTAATGATGATCTTTGCGCGTGATATTTTAAAGACAAAGCCAAATACAGAGATTGTATTCGATGTTAAGAGTAGTTTTCGCCTAAAACAACTTGTGACTGAGTTATCGGGAACCCCAGTAATATGTAAAACGGGGCACTCGCACGTCAGAAAAGCGGTTGAGCAAACCGGCGCTCTTGTCGGCGGTGAATTTAGTGGCCATATCTTCTTTAATGACCGCTGGCATGGTTTTGATGATGGCCTCTATGCCAGTGTTCGGCTTCTTGAAATACTGGCCAATAGCGATTTGGAACCCAAGCTAGCGCTGGAAAAAATGATTGCTGACTTTAAACCCAGCGCCTATACCCCAGAAATATTGATCCCAGTCGCTGAATCGGAAAAATTCGCTCTTATGGAAGAATTGATATCTAATTGCAACTTTAAGGATGCAATAATTAACACTATTGATGGACTAAGGGTAGAATACCCACTTGGATGGGGCTTAATTAGAGCATCAAACACCTCAGCCAACCTAACCATGCGCTTTGAAGCCGAAAACCATGATGAATTAGCGCGAATTAAAAAGTTGTTTAGCCGCGCGCTAGCACCTTTTATTAACCAAATGGATCAGTATTTGTAACTATGTCATTAAATCGAGAAGAAGCTGAAAACACAGCAAAAGTTATATCTAGAGCATTGCCCTATATACAGCGCTTTGCCGGCAAAACTGTGGTCATTAAATATGGCGGAAATGCTATGGTAGATGATCGCCTTAAGCAAAGTTTTGCTCGCGATATCGTTTTAATGAAAGCCGTGGGCATTAACCCTGTGGTAGTGCATGGTGGAGGCCCACAAATTGGCCAACTGCTCGATCAGCTTTCCATTGAAACTAAATTTGTTAATGGTATGAGAGTGACTGACAGCAAGACTATGGACGCTGTTGAAATGGTGCTGGGCGGCACGATTAACAAAGAAATTGTTAACCTTATTAGCAGTGCTGGCGGCAGGGCCTTTGGCGTTACTGGCAAAGATGGGCGTTTAATCAAGGCCAAAAAACTTGTGGTGTCGCAAAAGACCCCCGAGATGTCCGTGCCTGAAATTATTGATATTGGCCATGTAGGTGATGTTGAATCTATCGATAAGACGGTTATCGATATGCTGCTGAAAAGTGACTATATTCCTGTGATTGCACCCATAGGTGTTGGCGCTGATGGCGCTTCTTACAATATCAATGCTGATTTGGTTGCCGGCAGGGTAGCCTCGGTGTTAAATGCAGAAAAGTTAATGCTTTTGACCAATGTAGCCGGTCTACAGGATAAGCAGGGTGAAATTCTAACTGGGCTGACGGTAAATCTTGTGAATGAATTAATTGAAGATGGCACCATTTACGGTGGCATGTTGCCTAAAATCCAATGTGCACTGGATGCAGTTAATGCAGGTGTGGCTGCCTCTCATATCATCGATGGCCGAGTAGATCATGCTGTTATGCTTGAGTTATTCACCGATGAAGGTGTAGGCACTTTAATTACCAACCAGAATTAAGCGGAGATTTCTGATGGTGGCTAAACGCAACGCCAAAGCTCAGGATATTCTTCAAGCTTTAGCTCTTATGCTGGAGTCGTCGCGCGGCGCGCGTATCACCACCGCAGCTTTAGCCTCTGAACTTGGCTGCTCTGAAGCCGCACTGTATCGACACTTCCCCAGCAAAACCAAGATGTATGAGGGTTTAATCGACTTTATTGAAGAAACCATTTTCGCGCGGGTAACAAATATCATTAATGATGAACCAGATGCGGTCAATCAGTGTCACAGAATCCTAAGCTTAACTCTAACATTTGCGGAAAAAAATGCTGGCATAAGCCGACTGCTTCATGGCGATGCACTGACGGGAGAAACTGAACGACTACACCAGCGGATCGCGCAGTTTTTTAGCCGGCTAGAATCTCAGCTTAAACAGATTCTTAGGGAAGCGGAGCTTAATCAAGGCCTTGTTATCAATCCAACACCGGCAATAGCCGTGGACTTGATGATTGCCTTAATCGAGGGGAAAATTAGTCAGTTTGTTCGCAGTGAATTTAAACAGCGTCCAACGCAATTCTGGCAAGAGCAGTGGCCATTAGTGGCTGAACAACTGTTTAACCCCGTCTAGTCTGGCAGGTTAACTAAACACCATAGTCCTGTCGGTATTTATCTATCTCAGCAACCAAGTCATTATGCTCAGGCTTAGCTTTCAAATACTGCAAAATATCATCTATATCAATAATACTCGCCACTGGAATTTTAAATTCCTGTTCGACCTCTTGAATGGCAGATTTTTCTGTTTTTCCGCGCTCTTTGCGATCCAAACCAATAACCACGCCCGCGGCTTGAGCCCCCACCTGTTCAACTATGGACATCACTTCTCTAATAGCCGTGCCTGCAGTAATCACATCATCGATAATTAATACTTTGCCCTTAAGAGGAGCACCTACCAGAGTGCCTCCTTCGCCGTGGGCTTTTGCCTCTTTGCGATTAAAACAGTAAGGCACATCAATACCATGATGCTCTGCCAGCGCTACAGAAGTTGCCGCCGCCAAGGTGATACCTTTGTAAGCTGGGCCAAAAAGAACATCAAAGGCTATGCCAGATTCCACAATTGATGATGCATAGCAACGCCCCAGTGCCGCAAGCGCACTACCTGTATAAAATTCACCGGCATTAAAGAAATGCGGTGAGGTACGACCAGACTTAAGCTCAAACTGGCCAAATTTTAACGCGCCGCTGTTGATTGCATTATCAATAAATTCTACTTTGTATGTTTTCATTTGCTATAAATCTTTTTCCATTTATTAAAGAATAGATCAGTTTCAACCCTATTGCGCCAACGCCATATTTTGCACCCTAACGAGATCAGCAATACCTTGATTGGCCAGTTGCAACATTTCGGTTAAAGCCTCACCAGAAAACGGCGCCTCTTCAGCTGTACCCTGAATTTCGATATAGCCGCCATTGGCATCCATAACGATATTCATATCAGTTTCTGCATTAGAGTCTTCCGGATAATCCAAATCTAGCACGGGCGTACCCTTGTAAACACCTACGGAAACAGCAGCGATCATATGCAACAGGGGATCAGTTTGAATCAGTTTTTCTCTCTGCAAATGACGAATAGCATCAACCAACGCCACACAACCACCAGTTATTGCCGCTGTTCTCGTTCCGCCATCAGCCTGAATAACATCACAATCAATATATATGGTATTTTCACCCAATTGTTTTAAATCTACTGCCGCACGCAATGAGCGGCCAATAAGTCTCTGTATTTCTTGGGTGCGTCCAGACTGTTTTCCCCGTGCAGCTTCGCGCCCCATACGGCTATTGGTTGAGCGGGGAAGCATGCCATATTCAGCCGTTACCCAACCCTGACCCTTGCCGCGTAAAAATCGCGGCACAGTATTTTCAACGCTGGCATTACAGATAACCTTGGTATTGCCAAACTCGACGAGAACTGAGCCCTCAGCATGCTGTGTGTAGTTTCTGGTAATTTTAACTTGGCGCAACTGCTCTGGACGACGCCCACTTGGTCTTGTCATGATTAATGCCTTATTACAGATTCTTATACTTGAAGTATCAATTGTAACAAATCTTACCCCTCTTTAACTGCCTTTGTTAGAATACCGTTAAATAAAATTTTATGGAGTTACTATGCCACGCAGCATGACCGCATATGCCAGAATTACTGAAGAATACACCTGGGGATCAATTAGCTGTGAACTCAAATCGGTTAACCATCGATTTTTAGAGGTCGGCTTTAGAATGCCCGAATCCCTGCGCGAAGCTGAGACCACACTTCGAGATATGGCGCGAAAAAAACTAGGCCGCGGCAAAATCGATTGCTCTGTACAGATTGCCTTTAATTATTCAAATAAGTCTTCAGAACTAGATCTTGAAACAGCTCGCGAGCATATCAAAATTGCAGAATCTATCGCCGCTACAATAAGCCAACCCGGGGCCATTTCTGCTTTAGATATCATGAAATTACCCGGGGTGCTCAAAGACTCCACCATAGATACCAAACAGCTAAGCAAAGCGGGCATTCAGGCCTTTGATTTAGCTCTCGATCAAATGCTTGAAGGTCGCGCTAGGGAAGGTGAGAAGCTGGCAGATATGATTGAACAAAGGCTCTTGGGTATCGAGACCCAAATAGCCCAGGTACGCAAACATCTACCAGATATTCTTGCACAGCAACGCAATCGTCTGCATGAAAAGCTTGCCGAGCTAAAAGACCAACTCGATGAACAACGACTGGAACAGGAGATGGTTATTATTAGCAATCGCGCTGATGTTGATGAGGAGCTCGATCGCTTAGAAGCTCATGTAATTGAGATTCGCAGAGTGCTAGGCGATAAGGCCTCAATCGGCCGAAGATTGGATTTTTTAATGCAGGAACTCAATCGAGAAGCGAATACATTGGGGTCTAAATCTATTTCTAATATTACCACTCAAGCTTCCGTTGAGCTTAAAGTACTGATTGAACAGATGCGCGAACAAATCCAAAATATTGAATAAGATGTGGCAGATTATCGATCATAGATTTATTTTCTGCTAATCTAACTCGCTTAACCGCGCTATTCTTAATCGGATATTTAGTTTTATTATGACTTTGGGCACTTTATTTATTATTTCAGCTCCCTCTGGGGCCGGCAAAACCAGCTTAGTGGCTGAGTTGCTTGATCGCCTCGACAATATTCGGGTTTCTATTTCTCATACCACTCGTCCCAGTCGTTCTGGAGAGACCGATGGCCTGGATTATCACTTTGTTTCTCATCAGCAATTTGCAACCATGGTTAAACAGCAGCAATTCGTTGAACATGCAAAGGTGCACAGCAACTACTATGGCACATCCCAAGAATGGCTCAAAAGCACTCTCAATGAGGGTGTTGACGTTATTCTAGAAATAGATTGGCAGGGTGCAAATCAGGTTCGAAAAAAATTCCCTAGCAGTAAAAGTATTTTTATTCTGCCACCTAGCAAACAGGCATTATATGAACGCTTAAAGGGTCGTGGACAGGATTCAGATACCGTTATCCAACAGCGCGTCGCAGCTGCAAATGAAGAGATGAGCCACTACAATGAGGCTGATTATTTGGTTATAAATGACAAATTCGACCTCGCCTGCAAGCAGCTGCAAAGCATTATTCAAGCAGCTCGATGCGAGATAAACAACCAAAGATATGAAAAACTATTGATTGATTTATTGTCGTAGGCACTTAGATTAGGTAAAATCACCGGTCCTCGGTGGCAAAACGCCGCCAAATCCAATAATTTTTATCCAATGGATTAAATATGGCTCGTATTACAGTAGAAGATTGTTTGAATTTTGTTGATAACCGTTTTGAATTAGTGATGGTCGGCTCTAAGCGAGCCCGTCAAATAGCTGTCGACGGCCGCGCCCCACTTATCGATGTTGAAAACGATAAACCCACAGTTATCGCTCTTCGTGAAATTGAGCAGGGCTTGATCACTCCAGAATTTCTGCAGGAAGTCGAACGTGACTATGAAATTGTTGATGCAGAAGAAGCTTCCGAAGATACTCCGCAAGAAGCCGTTTAAAGCAGCGCTTTTAGCGAGGTAGGGGGCTAATCACAGGTGCTTTCAGTACTAACCGAAAAGCTTTCCCACTACCTCGATCAAAAAGAGGTTAAAAAAATCGAGCGTGCCTACAGGTACGCCGAACAATGCCACTCTGGCCAGCTACGTCAGAGTGGAGATCCCTATATCACCCACCCGTTAGCAGTTGCCAATATCTTAGCCGATATGCGTTTAGACCACGAAAGTCTAATGGCAGCCTTACTGCACGATGTTATTGAAGATACCGGTGTTACCAAAGGCCAAATTAGTCGGCGCTTTGGTCGCACGGTGGCCGATCTGGTCGATGGCGTTAGCAAATTAAGCGAAATTGAATTCGAAACTAAGGCTCAACTGCAAGCCGAAAGCTTTCAAAAAATGACCCTCGCCATGTCAAAAGATATTCGCGTTGTTCTAGTTAAGCTTGCTGACCGGCTTCACAACATGCGTACCTTGGGTGTGCTTTCGCCGGAAAAGCGACGCCGCATCGCCCGAGAGACTCTGGATATTTATGCGCCAATTGCTCAGCGACTTGGCATCAATGACGTACGAATAGAATTTGAAGACCTTGGCTTTGCCACCATGTACCCTTTGCGCCACAGGCGTTTACGGGAAGCGCTCAAAGCAGCCAGCAAAAATCGCAAAGAAATTGTTTCTGAAATTCATCAAGCGATCGATGTGCGCCTCGAGAAAGAATCTTTCCCCGCCATTGTTAAGGGTCGAGAAAAGCATGTGTGGAGTATCTATAAAAAAATGCGCGACAAGCAAAAATCCTTTCGCGACATTATGGATGTATTTGCCTTTCGCTTAATTGTTGATTCGGTGGATGATTGCTATCGCACCCTTGGCGTAATGCACAATATCTTTAAGCCCGTTCCGGGTGAATTTAAGGATTATATCGCCATACCCAAAGCCAATGGCTATCAGTCACTGCACACGGTTTTGGTTGGTATGCATGGGGTATTTATTGAAGTCCAAATTCGCACCAAAGAGATGGAAACCATGGCCAACTACGGTATCGCTGCTCACTGGGAATACAAAATCTCAGAAGGCAATGTCGATGCTAGCCAACGTCGAGCCACGCGCTGGGTTCAAGGACTGCTTGAAATGCAACAGCAAGCGGGGGATTCATTAGAGTTTTTGGAACATGTTAAGACTGATCTATTCCCGGATGAAATCTATGTCTTTACTCCCAAAGGACGAATTATTGAACTGCCCTCAGGAGCAACTGCGGTTGACTTTGCTTATTCGGTACATACCGATCTGGGTAACAGCTGTATCGCGTGCAGAGTAGATAGCGAATTAACACCCCTATCCGAACAGCTGCAAAGTGGACAGAAAATTGAAATTATCAGCACCCAAGGTGCCCAGCCAAATCCCAACTGGCTTAACTTTGTAGTCACTGCGAAGGCGCGAAGCGCTATCCGTCACTTCTTGAAAAATCAGCAGCATGACGAATCTGTCAATCTAGGCAAACGACTGTTGGATAAGGCCTTGGCAAATTACGGCACTGCCTACAACAAACTGCGAAAATCACAGATTAAGCGATTACTTAAAGAAACCTCTGCACCCACCTTTGAATATGTTCTTCAGCAAATTGGCCTAGGGAATCAGGTGCCTTTTGCTGTAGCCAATATTTTAGTGCCTCCTTCAAAGCGAAATATTCCAGAGGACAAGCGCAAACCATCGCTACCAGTGGTTGTGGATACTTCTGAAAGCCTAATTCTTCATTATGCCCGATGCTGCCATCCTATTCCTGGCGATCCTATTCTTGGTCACGTATCACCAGGTAAGGGTTTAGTTATTCATCTTGAATCCTGTCACAACCTAAAAGAAATTCGCAATCATCCTGAAAAATGTATGCCTCTAAGCTGGTCTAAAGTGGTAGAAGGGGAGTTTCCCGTTGAGGTCAAAGTAGAAATAACCCCTGAGCGCGGCTTTATTGCTGCACTTGCCTCAAGAATAACCGATGAAGATGCTACTATAGAAAATATAAGTGCTACCGAGAAAGATGCCTTTACCACGGTGGTCGATGTAGTAATGACTGTAAGAAACCGGGTTCATTTGGCTGATATTATTCGTCGTGTAAAAAGCCTAACCCCGGTTCGCAGAGTTTATCGAGTAAAAAATAAATAGTTATTTAAGGACTGATATTATGTCTAATAAAGCACATATCTTCACAGAAAAAGCGCCTGCCGCTATTGGCCCCTATAGCCAAGCAGTGAAAGTTACCAACACTGTTTACCTGTCAGGGCAAATTCCATTAGATCCTCAATCTATGACATTAATTACAGGGGATATACAGGTACAGGCACGACAGGTTTTCGCCAATTTAAAGGCGGTTTGTGAGGCTGCAGGCTCAGATCTAAGTGGCATTGTTAAACTCAATATTTTTCTTACTGACTTAAGCAATTTTGCCGCTGTTAATGAAGTTATGGAAGAATTATTTGAGCAACCCTATCCAGCACGAGCAGCTATTGGGGTTAAAGAATTACCTAAGGGCGCAGAAATTGAAATGGACGGCATTGTAGTTACCTAATTAGCTACTTTCGTGATTCTCTAACAGTGCAGCGTACCCCTGTTTGTAAGAAGGGTATCTAAAGCTGAAGCCAGATTCTAGCAGAAGGCGGTTGCTGCACCGCCTTACTGGCCCAGTAGCAACAGACTCCTCGATAAGATCTACCGATAATCGCTTCGCAAGCCATTGGCGAATTTCATGCTGAGTGACAGGCTGAGAATCTGATGCCAGATAAACCTGCTCAATGGGCTTGCCAGACGCAAATAAGTTAATTAGATGCGCCAAAACAGCGCCACAGTCGTCAGCATGAATACGGTTACTCCATTGTTGTGGCGTTTGTGGTCGCCCCTTACCAGACCTAACCTGATCGATAAGCCTAGTTCGACCCGGGCCATAAATACCGGAAAACCTAACTATAGTGTTGCAGCAGGTTAACTCTTTAATAACCTGCTCCGCTTGAAGTAGTATTTCACCAGAGAATGTGACCGGATTAGGCTTTGTGGTTTCGTCGACCCATTCTCCAGCGCAGTTGCCATAAACGCTGGTGCTGGATACCCAAATAATGAATTCAGGAGGATTGGACACAGCGGCAACTGTTTCAGCAACAGCATGCGCTACAGCTAAATATGATTGCTCATAAGCTTGCCTTGTAAACTCCCCAGGCGTCATGGTTACAATCCATATATCAAAACCGTCAGTAGCAATAGACAGTAGCTGCTTGGGATCTGCCGCATCCGCTGTAATTGGCGTAATATACCTCGGCAAGCCTTTAGAACTGCGCCTTAGCCCATAGCATTGCTGGCCTCCCTTAATCAGGCCCGCGGCTCGTTGAGCTATATCACCACATCCAATAAAAAGTATTTTCAAACTTTATTCCTGTATATTTTTAGTATATTTTATCTATGATCAAATAATAAAAATAATAACTCTATTGTTTCAGGGAGAAACAATATGACATTAACTGAACTACACTATGCGACCGCTCTGGCCACCACTCAGCACTTTGGGCTTGCTGCGAAACAGTGCAATGTCAGCCAACCAACCCTCAGTATAGCAATAAAAAAATTAGAATCTGAGTTGGGTGTTGAAATATTTGAACGCACAGCCACCGATGTTTTGCTAACACGCATGGGTGAAAAAATTATTACTCAATGTCACAAAGTACTTGATGAGCTCGCAATCATAAAGGATATTGCGGTCAATGAGGGTGAAAGACTGTGTTCGCCCCTTCGTATTGGCGCTATATTTACTATAGGGCCCTACTTATTTCCAAACTTTGTTTCACCTCTGCAAAAAAGTGCGCCCGATATGCCATTAATTATTGAAGAGGGCTACACCAATTCATTGCGAGAGCG
>JBMZEV010000015.1:0-22317 GCA_049615065.1 Porticoccaceae bacterium
AACTTAAAAATTTGGTTGCTCGACCAAGAACAACAATAAATACACAAATTTTGTATAAATTCTGCCATAATCCAAAGCTGATTAAGTAGTGAATTAACCTGATTAGGTGGTAGCTTTGCAGGAAATTAGAGTTTGGGACAATGTCGATTATGAGCGTTTTCAAAACGAGATCATCCCTTTAAATCAACCGGCGGTTATCAGATCCATAGTTTCTGATTGGCCGACAGTGACAGCGGCGAAAAAATCGCCTCAAGCTGTGGTCGACTATTTAAAACCCCTTGATACCAATACCGTAGTTCCAGCATTAGTCGGAACGCCAGATATAAAGGGTCGTTTTTTCTATTCTGACGATTTAACACAGCATAATTTTCAGCGCACCGAAGTAACCCTCACCATTGGCTTAGAGCGACTATTAGCGATCAAAGATAGGTCGGAGCCACACGCTATTGCTTTGCAGGCCATTCAACTGCGTCAAGTGATGCCTGAATATAAGGCCGCCCACCCACAGCCGCTACTAGATAGCTCTGCTGAGCCAACAATGTGGGTCGGCAATCAAGCCACCGTAGCGCCACATTACGATATACATGACAATCTAGCATGCGTGGTCGCCGGTCAAAGAGAATTCACGCTATTTCCACCGGAGCAAATTAATAACCTTTACCCCGGCCCTACTTTAAGAACCCCCGCCGGCGTACCGATTAGTATGGTGGATATAAAAAATCCTGATTATAACTGCTTCCCCAGATACAAAGAGGCTGTTAAAGCTGGTTTTCAAGCCACATTGGAGCCTGGGGATGCAGTTTATATTCCCGCTTTGTGGTGGCACGGCGTAGAGTCTTTGAAGACCTTTAATATCTTAGTCAACTATTGGTGGGGAGGTAACAATCAAGGCGATCTTTCACCTAATGACAGCCTGCTCCACAGTATGATGAGTATTGCTAATTTGGATCAAGAAAAGCGCAAGGCATGGCAGCATTTCTTTAACTACTATGTCTTTAAGACTATGGATAGCCCCTCGGAACACCTACCAACTGATCTAAAAGATGTAGTGACTAATTTAAGCCCGGCACAGCAGGTAGAGGTGCGCAATTTCTTAGCTGAAAAACTTAAATAAGCTGCGCTCATTACATTGGAGAGGCTTTGCAGTATTTATCGATAAACTGTTGATGGCTAGGCAATTGATCGACCAAATTATTCACTGCACCTTTGATGCCGTTGAGAAAATTTTCTAACTCTTTATCGCCCATCATATTAACAATGGGGTGGTATTGTTCTGGCATTAAGCCTTGCCCCAACATTACCTGGGACCATGAGTTTTCAGCAAAAATATCATTATCCTTTTGGAAAATGCGCCCCGATTGTTTAAACAGTTCAATTCTATGCTTGAGGGTTTCAGGTATTTCCATGGTCTTACAATTATGCCAGAACGGCGTATCTTCTCGCTCAGTCACATGATAGTGCAACACAATAAAGTCTCTAACATTTAAGAACTCTTCTCGCATCTGGATATTAAATTCAGCTACATCGGTTTCACTGATGCCTTGGGTTGGGAAAAGCTGCAATAGTCTGATAATACCTCGTTGAATAAGATGGATACTGGTTGATTCTAAAGGTTCTAAAAAGCCAGCGGCAAGACCTAGGGCTACACAGTTTTTATTCCAGTGCTTTTGACGCTGACCGGTGCGGAATTTTATCACTCGAGGCTTGGTTAAAGGCTCACCGTCAATATTATTCAGTAGCGTTTCAGTTGCCTGCTCATCTGACCAATACTGACTACAGAAAACCAAACCATTACCCACCCGATGCTGGAGTGGAATTCGCCATTGCCAACCGGCATCTCTGGCGATAGATCTAGTATATGGTATTGGCTCTGCCACCGATTTAGTTTGAACTGCCACTGCACTATCGCAGGGTAAATAATGCGACCAGTCGTCATAACCCGTATCTAATGCTTTGTCGATTAGCAATCCCATAAAGCCACTGCAATCAATAAATAGATCGCCTGTTACAGATTGACCAGATTTCAGATTAACCTGGCTAATATTGCCAGTTTGAGGATCAGTCACAACCTCAGTGATCATGCCCTCTATGCGCTTGCAGCGATTATGCTCTGCAATTTTGCGCAAGTAGTTGGCATACAGCCCAGCATCCATATGAAAGGCATAGTTAAGACCATTTTGCGGTATAACTGCGAATTTATTCTGTTTTGCCGCCTGTAGTTCATTGCAGTAATCGCCAAACTCCGAACTTATACCCTGCTCCTTGCCTTTTAGCCAAAAATGTTGGAATCCTGCTGCCCAGCAATCCTTTCCGGTAAAACCGAAGGAATGAATATAGTTTTCATTAACATTTTTCCAATTTTCAAAGGATATACCAAGTTTAAATGTCCCCTGAACGGCCTTCATAAACTCGCGTTCATCAATTTTTAATAATCGATGAAGAGTTATCATAGTAGGAATTGTGGCCTCGCCTACGCCAACGGTGCCAATAGCATCAGACTCAATCAACGTGACATCTATATTTTTGCCAATTAATTTAGAAATAGACGCAGCCGCCATCCAACCGGCAGTTCCGCCACCTACGATTACCACTTTTTTAACTGGTTGATTTGACACGTCTATATCCTCATATACTTAATATCTAGCTGATAAAAATTTTATAAATAGTCTGCGACCTTCTTGGTATTTTCAATTACGTTCTTTTTATCAATTAGCGCTCTAATACGCGCATAGGATGCTACTGCCATATAGATAGGCTGAAGGAATCCTTTTTTATTAAAATCTTCTAGGATTGAGCCATCTAACTCTAATAACTTGTCTTCATTAATGGTGTAAAAACCAATTAGTTGGTTTCTGGAGCCATTATCCAATGTAATATCAAGAGTGAATGGCTCTAATAGCTCTGCCTCTGTTAATGCACTGATAAACCCCTTGTTATGCTCATGGCCTTGATGCAGTGATTCCAGCGTACTCATTATGGACTTCAGGAAATCTGTGGGCTGCGAGTTATCATCAAAAAGGGACTGGCCTTTTTCTTCACTGATTTTTGGGCTTTCCATATCAATAGAGACTATAGGCTTTAAATCATCCTCAGATGCACCCTGATAACCAATTAGAAAAGGTTCGCGCTCAACCATCATTGGAATATAAGAGGCATTCCAACCAGATTCATCTAGAAAAAGATTCTCATTTTTTTCAAAACCAAACAGCGCAATCGGAAAAAATTCACCTGTTTCACCGCTTTTTGAAAAGAAGATCGGGTAGCAGGATTGTATATTTCTAAATTCAAGCGGATAGGTTAACGAATACTGTATATCGTCTCCCATAGCCTCTCCACGCTCAGTTACTATGCGGGTATTCTTGTGTACCTCTGGGTTTAAAATACTGTAGTTACTCAATTTTTTCTCCATAAGACTTTCAATCGTGCTTAAAAACTAGATTTTTTGAAATCCATATTTATAAATTTTATTAATTAATTCTCTATTGGTTGGCATCGAATTCATCAACTGCTCAGTGCGCTTGGCATTTTCAGTGAATAAACCCACAGCTCTTTGGGCTGTTTCGCGATCAGTGCGCTTGAAGCTGGGATCTAGGTCTGTTTTAAAATTCATACCATAGAGAATGTACTGAAAACTTGCCGATGGGAACATCTCATCGGCGTGCTGCGTATCTCGATGCCAAGGTGGTTGGTGCTGCCAAATTTGTAACAATTCTTGAAGACTTTGCGGAATAGATGATGGCTGACAATTATCTATCCAGTACTGAGTATCGGTTCTCTTGGTTAATACATAGTGTAGCTTTAAAAAATCAACGATACGATCCCAGCGATACAAGAACTTATCATTAAAGCGCTTAGCTAAAATATCCATCACCGCTCGGTTCGCAGGGAGCTGTTCTGCAATCATAGCTGCAGATAATTCGACCAATACAAGCGCTGAAGCTTCAAGTGGCTCAATAAAACCGGAGGACATACCAATTGCTACACAATTATTATGCCAAAATTTTTCTCGGTGACCGGGATCAAAGGTTATTTTTCGAATTGTTGCATCAGCAGCGGCATCTTTGCCCGCCGTTTCAGCAATGTAGTTAATCAATTCAGATCGGGCTTTTTCTTCAGTGGTGTAATCACTGGAATAAATATGCCCGATACCCCTTCGGGTTGGTAGCCCTATATCCCATATCCAGCCAGCAGTTTGCGCTGTGGATAGGGTTGCAGATTGAATAGGGTCCTCTGGGTTTTGATAGGGAACCTGAGCAGCAAGAGCAGAATTATTAAACAGATACTGACTTTTACTAACCAGTGGTATGCCATAGTGCTCACCTAATAACAGTGCTTTTGAGCCACTGCAGTCAATAAATAGGTCGCCCACTATATCGCCATGAGTATCTGTTGAAATAGAGGCTATATCGCCATCATCCTCTGAATTTATAGCAGTCATATTTGCACTTACATGCTCAACACCGAGTTTATCAACACAATGTTGGCGCAATAGTTCTGCAAATTTACCAGCATCTAAATGGTAGCCATAATTCACATGAAACGCATATTCAGGGGTGGCAATATTTTTTGGCGCAAGCTGATTATCAAATAATGCACTTTGAGGATTCACAGCTTTGGCGAAGTTAACCTTGTCACTAATTTGCTGCCAATGAGGTGCCAAGTTAGCCTCATGAAAATTATGCGGCACGGTAAAAGGATGGGTGTAGGTGTCATCTTTACCCTTTTTTCCATTGGACCAATTGTGAAATTCTGTTCCCTGTTTAAAGCTAGCACTGCATTGACGAAAGAAATCTGTTTCTGAAATACCAATCTTCTTCAGGGTTGAACGCATTGAGGGCCAGGTGCCTTCTCCAACGCCAATGGTTGGTATATTAGGGGATTCTATTAAAACCAAATGGAAATTATTATCACCTGAAGATAAACTTTCCCCCAGATAGTGCTCAGCAGCGATTATTCCAGCTGAAAGCCATCCTGCAGTGCCTCCACCAACAATTACGATTCGATTAATAGTATTTTTCATATCAAAAATTGAGTGCTATGTTGTCGCTAAAGTTAAATCTAATCTGCGAGATAGTATACAGATTTCTATGCTTTCTGTGTTTAGTCTTGTTATACGCTAAAAACAAAGAAGCCGCTTAAAAAAGCGGCTTCTTTAACTCTAGGCTAGATTAAAATTTTATAGCGTTACTAAAAGTCATAACGCAGGCCTAGATTATAGCGTGGACCAGTGTTTCCAACTTGAATTACTTGACGCTCTGTACGACCGTAAGTTTTATAGCTTTCATCTGTAATATTAATACCATCAATAAATACAGTTAAGTTATCGCTAAATTCATAGCTAGCACTGATATCTACCTGGGCATAATCCTTAACAAAGGTTGGATTATTACCGATTTGACCAGTGGCATTATTATAGAATGCACCTGCATCTTGCCCATCTCCAGCGAAAAAGTCATCACGCCAATTATAAGCAACACGTGCATTTAAGCCATCCTTATCATAGAAGGCAATCAAGTTTGCAGAATCACTTAGACCTGGAAGGGCAAACTGAGTCAGCATACAAACCTTGCCAAGATCACGATCAGCCTGTGATTCACAGGGTTGAGTAGTTGGCGTGGCTACATAGCCAACATCAGACCAGGCATTGGTATAGTTGGCAATTACACCAAATCCACTTTCACCAAAGTTATGCTGAAGGTTGAATTCCCAACCATATACATTTGCATCTTTTTCATTTACTGGCGAGGTTAGATTGAATACCTGGACTTCATTCGAACTATCTGAATATAAAGGTGCTTCTGGAGTTGGTTCAGTTTCGAGATATTTCTTGATTTTACTTGCATCATCATAAGCAACAGTCGAATCAACTGCATTTGCTGTTTCGAAAGCTATCTGCCATGCACCTCCATTTCCGACACATTCGCTTCCTGGCTCTCTACAATCTTTGCCTGTGTTATAGACAGAGGTCAGCCCAGGGAAAACGTCTTCAAGCGTCGTTTCTTTTCTGCTTGTTCCAATAAAGTTTGACGTATCTTTTTTAAACCATCCCACTGATAAATAACTGGCATCGTCATAGTACCACTCTGCCGATAAATCAAGATTATTTGATATTATGGGCAGCAAATCTGGCGAGCCTGTACTTGCACCAAGATTCCCATATTTATAAGAGACAGCTGCTGAGACACCACTTTTGATCTGTTCATAGCTTGGTCTGGTAATGGTCTTGCTAGCAGAGACCCTACCAACAAGGTCATCAGTAATATTCATTTTAATATCAAGATTTGGCAAGAAGACACTGTATTTACCGGTTTGCGGACTAAAAACACTGACTCCATTGCCATCGTCATCTTTTTCTTGTTCTAGGCCAAACTCGTTACCGCCTTTCCATAAAGTACGTATGTATTTAGGCGTTAAGGCCTCAGATTCAACAACTGTTTGTTCCCAGCGGAAACCAGCTCTTAGACTAGTAAAATCATCTTCTTGACTAAACTGCATAAACACAGAATCAGTTTTTTCTGTTGTTCTTAGGTCTGAGTCCCAATGGCCAGCGACCTTGTCACCGTCAGCAGCACAGTACCAATTGATTTTAACTGGCTCACCCGCTGAATCTTGAGTAAATTCGGGATCGTCAACATCACAGGTTCCCTGCATATCAACTGGATCAGTCCAATAATCAGCATCTAAAGATCTAGCCGTGTCAACAATACCATCAAAATCAGCTCTGAATGATTCCATTTGACGAAGATCACTACTTCCGCCCGAAATATTATCGAAGGCATCTGTCATATTAACGTAAATTATCTCATCATCACTTGGGTCTTCAGGAGTGTTCATGTCATCAATAAATAGATCACTCAGGTCTCCAGGAACTGAAATACCACTCCATGTATCACGCTGGACATTACTTCCAACTGATCTGTTAGATACCTCTGATGTTTCAATACCAAAATCGATACTGGCAATATCAGAAAAATCATAGGTACCCGTAATACGACTTTGGTCAATTTCCATTAGAGATTTATCGGTAGCAAATCGGCTTCCGGTGAGAATCATATCATTCGGATAAAGCACTCTGCCTTGATATTCTGGATCACCAGACTCATTTACTGTAATTGCATTAGCTGGTACTGAACTCTGGGTAATAGGATCTAGCTTAGCCGCGTCATCTAACCCAAGCTCTAAAATGGGCAAGTCATCAGTAAAATAGACCTTAGAGACTGATCGGTTATAGCTTGCCATAGTTATTAGCGCAAGCTTGCCGTAAGGGTTATTGTCTCCAGTTCTTGCTTCAGAATGATGAGTATCAAAATTAAGTCGCAACTGATCATTTACAAAGACATCAAGATTCAATCCCAGAGAATTATTTTTATTAGTGAAGCCTTCATTACCTAGCCCCATAGCAAAGTCAGAGTTTGCACTTTCTTCACGATAAACCAAGGGAGTTGAAATATGATGATTATCCCATTCTGATGTTTGCGACAATGCTCCCTGATGAGCAAACCATGCTGACAGGTCGTTATAGCTATTTTCAACGTCTAACTCAGAATAAGTATAGTCAACGGTAGCCGTCACGGAATCAACAGGGCTATATTGCAAAGTTAACTGACCATTTAGGCGGCTTGATGAATATTCGGAAAGCCTGTAACCCATTTTTTGCGGTAGAGATATTGACGCATGTCTACATATTTCTGTATTAGTATCACAATCAATATCAACATATTCTTCGTGTATATTGACATTTTCAGCTGGGTGTTTGGCGCGCGCTTCCTTGAGAAGGGCGATCTCTGACTCCTTCTTTTCATCGCTAAATTTATCATTAGCCTGCACAACAGCAATAGCGTCTGCAAGCTGTGCATCAGCATAGGACGCAAGAAACGGTCGGTTAAGGTGCCTATTTAACTCATCAGGAGTATCCCAGTCAGTTCCATATGAACCTAAATCAGCAGTGGCAAAATGGCTTCTCCAACCGCCGGTATCTGCATTTCTTTGAGCACTATTTCGCTCTTGAGCCGAGAAACTCAATGAAACGCCCACAGTATCATCAGCAAATGTTTCTGAAAAAAGGCCTGCAATCTCTGGAGATATTTTATCGCCAGTTTCAACCGAGGTGTCTACAGCTGATTTAACCCCTAGTGATCTTACTGTACCAGCTTCAAGAGGTTTAGTAGTTAGAATATTAATGGTTGAACCAATACCACCTGATGGAGCAGTTGCGTCACCGGTTTTATTGACGACCACAGCAGATATACCTTCTGATGCGATATCTGCAAAATCATAGGCACGGCTTGTGCCACTGTGGGTAGGCATCTGACGGCCGTTTAGGGTTACCATGTTATATTCTGGACCGAAACCACGAACAGTTACTTTGCTACCCTCACCGCGCTCTCTGCTAATAGAAACACCGGTAACACGCTGCAGTGCTTCCGCGAGGTTAGTATCAGGGAATTTACCCATATCTTCAGCGGAGATTGCATCTGCGACACCTGCGGTGTCACGCTTAATGTCCATTGATTTTTGAAGACTGGCACGAATACCACCCTCTACAATAACCTCTTCGATCTCTAGCCCTTCATCCTGAGCAAATGCAGGCATAGTTGAGCCAGCTAAGGCTAGTGCTACACTGCTAGAAAGAACTTTCTTCTTGAATAACATGTTGTTAAACCCCCTAAATTAAACTTTAAAACGTCAGACTGGAGACCTTTAGATTTTTAGCCAGCCTAGATCAAGCTCCTAAAGTACAACGTCCTGCCAGTAAAGACATCGTTTTTGAGACGAAATAGCCAGATATGCGATAACAGGGACTCACTCACTAAGCACAAATTTTAACTGCGATAAAAGGCATTTTTTTTGCGGCAAAATGGGCATTAATCTAGGGTAAAAATTTGCAATAAAAATGCGTATTTTGTATGGAGCATTGAATTAATTACTACTAAAATAAACAGCTCGAGTATTTTATTCGAATACCTTGTTCAAATAATGCGCCAAACGAACACCGGCTTGCAGTATACGCATCTCTGCAATTGGCCAATTTTCATTTTGATAATTAGCGCCGAGATATAATGATTTTTTTTGTTGCTCTTGGTTATCAAATTTATACACAACACTGTGTAATTTCATAGATTCTTCAGCCCAATCTTTAAATGACGAATTTAGCCATAATTGTCTATTTTTTATTGCGCTATTATTAATTTTTTCTGCATATTCATAAGAATTGATAGTAGGATTACTTAGCAATCCATCCCAAACCTTGTGCAAATTAACGATGCGATTCTGTTTTTTCCAGATAACCATCTTTTTATTCCCTCCAGCATCACCTGAAACCCCCACATGCAGTGGCTGATGAATATCTGCCACCAGGTGGACAAAAAACATTAATGCCTGTCGTCTTTGTTTGGCTGATCTAGTAGTTTCGCCAATCTGCCAGTAAAAGTAATCTAGCGCCCATAAAATATCACCCCCTACTGAGACCTGATATTGATCAATAGTTTCATCTTTATCAATATTGACATAATGCCATCGTTTGCTGTGAGACCACTTCGATTGAGACTTAACGCTATCTGCCCAATTAGCTACTTCAGATAGCGTATCTCCCTCTAGTAGAATATTAATCTTTGCCATTGCTTGTTTGGATAGGTTTTTTTCCGCAATTAGCGCGATTATTTCATGCTCCTTTCCCCACCACGCAGTTACTGGCGAAGAGCACAAAAACAGAGATAAAAGAATAACAAGTCTCAACATTTGATTAGTTTTAAAACACTAGTTTTTAACAATCGGGATGTGCGTATTTAAAAAGCGCTCTAGAGATGAGAGAACTTTTAAACGATTAACTTCCAATGACATATGATGGTTTCCATTTTCAAGCTCTATATACTCAATATTTTTATTATTTTTCTGCATCGCCTTATACATTTTCCGACTTTGATCAACATGCACTATTAGATCTTTGTCACCATGAATTAGCATCAATGGTATCTCTATGCTTTTAGCAAAGGTTATAGGCGATCGATTTTTACGCTTGGTAGCATTGGAGCCAATTTGTTTTTCCACGATATCATAATTAGTAAATTTAAGCCTCTTAGTAAGCAGTAGATTTAGATCAGCGACCCCGGCAAAGCTTGCTGCACAACTAAATGTATCCTGCTGTTTAGCCGCACCCATCATTGCTGCATAACCACCATAGCTACCACCAATAATGCAAACAGATTTTTTGTCCACAGGGTAATTCTTTACGAGCCACTTTGCAGCGTCGGCAAGATCGTCTTGCATGGCACCACCCCAGTCACCAATTGATTTAAGGGCAAACTCAAATCCATAACCTGAGGAACCGCGAAAGTTTGGCTGCAATACCGCATAACCACGACTAGCAAAAAACTCCACAAACCAGTCAAAACCATCATAATCTCTAACCATTGGACCACCATGAGGAATAACAATAGCAGGATTATTTTGTTTAATCCCTCCATGCGGGAGGGTTAGGTAGGCTTCAATAACGGTCTTATCTCTGGCTTGGTATTGAATTTTCTGCTTTCCAGATAATGTTTGATTGTAAAGCAGTGGGTATTGTTCCAGCAAAAAGTTTAGACTTTTTTTATCTCTATCCCCCAGATAAAAAGCACCTGGTTCCCTCGAGCTGCTGGTAAAAAGAATATATTTTTTTCCATCATCAGAAATATTTACTATCTGATTATATGCATCTGGAATTGCCTTATCTAAGCTTTGCTGGAATGCTTTATGTTTTTTATCAAAATAAACTTTAGCCCCATCCGCTTCACCGTGAAAAACACCCACCACATCATTGGTTTTTTGCGAGTAAATTAGGCTGCCCTCAACGTCATAATCAGGATCTGAAAAAACTAACTCTCGAGGCAAATCCGATTTAGATACATCTACTACAAAAATAGCAAAGCGACCATTGTGATCAGCACGTATATAGAGCTGATTAGGGTCCGCAGCAAAACCTAGCGGCACAATACTTGGCTCACCAAGAACTTCAAAATCCCAAATTCGCCGCCATTGATTAGTTTTCAAATCTAACAGCCGGTAAAAGCCTCTACCCTCTTTTATTCCAAAGCCCATTCTCAGCCTATTTTGACGATCAGTTATCCAGCCTTCGGTGTAGGGATGCCATCTTTTAATTAACTCGCGCTTTCCCCTTTTACTGGTAATATTAATTTTGTAGATATTTGGGAACTGCCAATTTTCCAGATTCAACGCCATAAGAATATGATCTGGATCATCGGGTAGAAAATCGATAACTCTTGATTGAAATTGAGGAACAAGGTCATTTTTGCGCGGTTTAAATACTGGTTTAGCAGCCGTACTTCCATTAGCTGGCACTTTAAGCAGCCGACTTTCACCATATTTAAATGCACCCCGCTCGTTTGGATAATGTGCACTTAATAAAATAGTGTCATTATTTGCCCATCTAAACCAACCTAACTTAAATCTTTGATTATCAGTGTGCACAAGATAGTTTTTTTTGCTTGTTTCCAAATCAACACTAGCAATAAACACATAATCCTCTGCTGTTCCCTTGTAGGCGATTTTTTTACCGTTGGGCGATAGTATAACTGCTGAAACAGCCGGCAAGGCACCAAAAGCTTCTACAGGTAATTTTTCAGCATAGGATGGCAAAGAAACGATCAATAAAATAATAAACAGACGCGACACTTTTCATCTCCATTGCGCAGTTAATCGGCTAATATTATAAAAATAAGATTATCTATTTAATTTTAAATAGAATTTAAAAACAAGTAACCAGCACAAAAATCACCAAAACTCATTGATTAACAGATAAGTTAAGCATGATAATTTAAACTTAATAAGACAAAAAAACGTTTTAATTGCAATATCAACCAAATAGCAGGTAGCAAATGAATCTCCTTTTAAAATTATATGTCATTATCAGCCTTAGTTTGTTTTTGACTGCCTGTGCCAATGGGCCAGAAAAGTTAGACCTTAAACAAGACCTCACCCCTGATAACAGTCAATACCAATGGGATCTAAGCGACCTATACTCTGATTTGGCGGCATGGGAAGATGCTCGACTAACTGTTGCCGAACAAGTTAAAGAACTATCAAAACTTCAGGGCACCTTAGGAGAAAGTGCTGAATCTTTACTCAATGCCTCAGACAAAATATCGGCTGTTTATAAGGATGTTGTTCGAATCTATATTTATGCCAATCTAAGGGCTGACGTGGATACGCGCAATGCTGAGAATGAAGAGCGCAGTCAACTGGCAAGAAACTTATTTACTGATTTAAGTGCAGCCACCAGCTGGTATAGCCCGGAACTTTTAGCCATAGGTGAAGAAAAATTAAATCAGTTTCTACTTCAAGAGCCGCAACTAACAAAACACCGATTCAATATTTATGACAATTTACGTCGCGCGCCCCATACCCTTGAGAAAGAACTTGAAACCCTATTGGCAAAAACTGGGCAGCTTACAAGCGCACCCAACTCAATTTACTCCGTGTTTGCCAATGCAAACTTGCCCTGGCCACAGATAACTCTGTCCGATGGCCGAGAAATACGCTTAAGTCAGGCTGGTTATTCATTAGGTAGACAGGCTCCCAATCGCGAAGATAGAAAACTGGTTTTCAATAAATTTTGGTCGGTTTGGCAAAACTATGAAGCCACGCTTGGGGCAATTATGAATTCACAAATTCAAGGACTTGCCTTTAAAACCAAAACGCGCAATTACCAGAGCTCGATGGGGCGAGCTTTGTTTGATGACAATATGCCACCAGAGGTTTATCGCACTCTTGTAACTGAGGTCAATCAGGCACTGCCAACGTTGCATCGTTACTTTAGATTACGCAAGAAAATGCTCGACATTGAGGGTGATATGCACTACTACGACATATATCCACCCCTAGTTAATCTCGATAAAACCTACACCATTGAGGATTCAATCGCCATTACCCGCCGTGCACTAGAGCCGCTAGGACCAGAATATATTGCGGCCTATGACCTTGGCGTCAAAAATCGCTGGATGCATGTTTTTCCTTCGCCTGGAAAGCGCTCAGGAGCCTATATGTCAGGGGGAGCCTATGATGTTCACCCTTACGTTCTACTCAACCATAACAATGATTTTGAAAGCGCCTCTACCTTTGCGCATGAATATGGGCATGCGGTCCACTCGGTACTTTCAAATGCCGCACAACCCTGGGAAACGGCGGGCTACTCTACTTTTATTGCCGAAACTGCGTCTATTATGAATGAGATGCTTCTTCAAGATATGGTGATAGCAGAGGCAACAACAGATGAGGAAAAACTATTCTATTTAGGCATTGGCTTAGAGGCTCTCAGAGGAACCTTTTTTAGACAAACGATGTTTGCCGAATTTGAATTAAGCATTAATGAAGAGGTTGAATCTGGCAATGTACTTACAGGCTCCAAATTAACCAGCATGTATTTGCAACTTTTAAAACGTTATCACGGTCATGATCAAGGCGTAATCACTATAGATGAGCTTTATGGTATTGAGTGGGCCTATATTCCGCATTTCTACTATGACTTTTATGTTTTCCAATACGCGACATCAATTGCAGCAGCCAGTGATTTTGCCAAAAAGATTCGCAGCGGTGATCAACAGGCACAGGAAGATTTCATTAATCTATTGAAAGCTGGGGGCTCGGACTATCCCTACAGATTAATGAAAAATGCCGGTATTGATATGTCAACTGCAGCACCCTACCGGGCTTTAATTGAACGCATGAATAATATTATGGATCAGATGGAAGCCATTCTGGACCAGTGATAGAACATAGGTAAGGGGGCTAGCCAAGCCCCCTATTTTGATTTGTTAACTTTAGTTAGCAGAATAATAAATATTTTTAATGTCTAAACGTTTATTATCCGCTGGTATATCACTCCAAACATACAGCGCGCCTCTTACATCAGTTAAATCCGCGCCACGATCTAATTCAGCCAAGGGTATCTTGTAGGTAACCCAATTATCTTTGAGCTGTTTATCTGAATTGGGCTTGAATGATACAAAATTATTTACCTGAGTGCCGGCCAAAAAAATACCTGTTTGAAAACCAATATTAAAGGTTAAAGATTGATCTCCTCGAATATCGAAATTAAGGTAACCCGATTTAAAATTAGATAGGTCTTCACCCAAATCGCCTTGCAATTCGAGCGCACCCCCCCACCAAGCACCTATTCTTGTAGTCACCTCGATAACACTGTTATCGGTCATCTGAATATTCATAGTGCCTTCCCATGGATTTAACTTAATTTGATCGCTTGGATAGGTCATATTATTACTATCAGCCGGAATCAGTGAAGGATTAACAACAACGTACGTTTCAGCCTCAACCGGAACGCCAGCAGTAGCATTTTCATTAACCGTAGTCAGCTTACGAATACCCATACGGCTTTTAAATGGCGGCAACAAAACCTCTTGAATAAGGGTACCTTGGTCACCGTTATAACTTTTACCCAATGGTTTTCCACCGCGCTTTAGACCCTCAAAGACATTGTCATCCACCAAGTCCCAAAGTGCATATTTAACCTTATTATCCAGCCCAATAAGACCAAAGTGATTTTCTGAACCATTTTTGTCATATGGGTCTTTCCACTGCTCATCAAATGCCTCAAAATAAAACACTGACATACCAGAATCCTTTTCCCATTTGCGCATATGCTTGTAAAAAAGGGCCTGTTTAAGCTCATCAGCCGCTTTTGAACCAGTGGCACCATAGGCAGTTGCGGCAACAGAAGACCAACCTGTCTCACCAATATGGATAGGTTTTTCCAAACCAAGACTTTCGACATAGTCAGCAACACCCTGATATTGAGAAATTGCATAATACTTGGCGCGCAACATAGCTGCTTCAATCATTTGCAGTTTTGATAGGTTTTCTTCATCCTCAAAAACACCCCAATACTCTGGGTTATAATGAGAGTCATGAAATGGGTAGGTATGTACCGAAAGAAAATCTACCGCTTTGATTAACGCCTCTAAATCTGGCGTGTGGTATCCCTTATCCCCACCACCCCAGGATTCGTAGTTATCTGAACTGGTTACCCAGACATCATTTGATAATTGTCCAGTTTTCTTTAAGTCCTGTAAGTAATTAACCCATCGCAGAATAGTTTTTGGATAAACAAAGTACTTTACCGCCCACTGCACCATTGCCTCATTACCCACAGCGATGACTTTAACAATGTCAGGATATTTATTCGCCAACGTTACTGCCATATCTATTTCGGCTTGATTATTTTCTTCGCTTTCTTCCTCGTGAATTGGCGGGATATCGGTCCAGGCATTTTTACAATCAATCCATGCGCCAAGCATAACGTACATTTCAAAAGTAGAATCTGCTTGCTTTAGCTGTTTAATCGCCTCAAGGATTCTTTCTGCCTGAGGAAATTGTGATGTGTTGTAGGTGCGAAGGACTCTAACACCCATAGCATATAGTATTTGCATATCCTCCTTTAAATCCTCAACTGTGGGCACATCATCACGGGTCTTTTCGCGATAACCACCATAGGAGATTGCTGGGTAATCTGGGTTACCTAATATTTCCTTAGCTGAAAGTCCATAAGCCTGACTGTCTGAGGGATTTATGCTTGACTTATCGCAACTGGAAACACTGCAAACCAATAACACAAGAACGAGATACTTAAATACATTTTTCACTTATTTAGCCTATTATTCGATCATAGAAAAGTCGGCAATTATATTACCCATTGATTAATATTGCATGATATCAATAGCACTTGTGTTGTATTACCTACAGAAATAGAATGATCGGCCTAATTTTACCCAAGGCGCCATTCATGAAACCTACCAAGGTTGAGCTAAATTACCGCGATAATAAATTCCAACTCACTGTCAACAACCAACCTTTTTACATTAATGGTGCTGGCGTTGATTTTGGCAGCATCAAACGTCTTGCAGAGTATGGTGGCAATGCCTTTCGCACCTGGCGAGTTAACAATGGTGAAAAAACCGGACGTGAAATTCTCGATGAAGCCCATCAATACGGTCTAATGGTGTGTATGGGGCTGGAGGTTGAACGCGAACGTCATGGTTTTGATTATGACGATGATGTCGCAGTTGCAAAACAAATGGCTGAGATTAAACAGGATATCCTTGCACTTAAGGATCACCCAGCACTGTTAATGTGGGGCATTGGTAATGAGCTAAATCTTCGCCATAAAAACCCTAGGGTATGGGATGCGGTTAATGATTTATCAAAAATGATTCACCAAGTAGATCCCAACCACCCTACCACCACTATGCTAGCAGGTGCAGAACCAGACGTTATCATGCAGGTTGCAGAAAAATGTCCAGATTTAGATCTACTATCCTTCCAAATATATGGCGCCATAGATAAGTTGCCTAGCTTTTTACAACAAAGCAACTATCAGGGTGCCTACATGATTACCGAATGGGGTGCCACCGGTCACTGGGAATGTGAAAACACATCCTGGGATAGACCTATAGAGGCAAATAGCACCAAAAAAGCCAATGACTATCAATCTAGGTTCATCGACTATATTGCTGCAGATAGCAAACAATGTATTGGTTCATTTGTTTTTTTATGGGGACAAAAGCAAGAGAGAACACCTACTTGGTATGGGTTATTTTTAGACAACAATAACAGTACCGAGGCCGCCCAAGTGATGCAGTATCTCTGGACCGGAAAATGGGCTGAACATAGAATTCCAAAAATCGGCAAATTAACCGTTAACGGTCTGGTTGCCGAGGAAAATGTTAGCTTACAACAACACCAACCCTACAGCGCAAAAATAGTGGTCGAACAGCCCAATAAAAACCTTCGTTATCGCTGGGAGCTAATGGAGGAGGTCGACCGAGCACTTGAAAGCGATGGTGGCGACTTTGAACCAACACCAGAAATTGTGTGGCAGCAATCTAATTCAAACGCATCATCAGAAATAGAGTTTTCGCCACCAAAAATTGGTGAATTTCGGCTTTTTGTCTATGTAGATGACTGCTATGGTGGCTCTGCTACCGCAAATATCCCTATCTTGATCGAATCATAGATCAATGAGGCTCAAAGCTAACTTATACTCAATCGATTAATACTTAAATGCTAAACTCTGCTCACGTCATTAGTGAGTGCGACCGTCACTTAAAATTAAAATAACAGTAGAAGATTTGGATTATGGATAACATACAAAACGTATCACCAACCAATCAGGTACCCTTCAGCCAAAAAGTCGCTTTCGGTATTGGCATGCTAGCCAATCAAATGTTCCCTGCTGCACTGGGTATATTTATGGTAATTCTAGTTCAAGGCTTAGGTATGAGCCCTGTTCTCTGGGCACTCATTTTCTTTATTCCTAAACTCATCGATGCGATTACTGATCCATTGATGGGCTATATCTCTGACCACACTAACTCAAGATGGGGCAAACGTCGTCCCTATGTATTTGTCGGCGCTATTATCTCAGGCTTATCGTTTATGATGATGTGGCAGCTATATGCTAGCAACACAGAAATGTATAACTTTTACTATTTCCTTTTCTGGGTCTGCGTATTTTGGATTGGAATGACTATCTTTGGCGTACCCTATGTGGCAATGGGTTACGAGATGAGCACTGACTTTCACGAACGCACCCGCATCATGGCAGTAGCTCAATGGATTGGACAGTGGGCATGGGTAATCGCTCCTTGGTTCTGGATTATTCTGTATGATCCCGACTGGTATGAATCAGCAGCTGAAGGGGCTAGAACCCTATCTCTATGGGTTGGCGGCGGCTGTATGATTATGGCATTGGTGCCTGCTATATTTTGTACTCATACAACCCCTGCCTCAGCGAGGCAACATGAAGATGATGGCAAGTCATTAAAAGAAACTATATGCGATTTTGGTCGTGGTATTGTTGTTACCCTGCGTAATAAACCATTCCAAAAAATCTGCATTGCCACCTTCTTTATTTTTAATGCATTCCAAGTTGTTGCGGCATTTTCATGGTTTATTGTTGTTTATTATATGAATGATGGCGACCCAGCAGCAGCGGGTGTTTGGCCAACATTATTTGGCTCTATAGGCGCCCTATTCACTACATTTATGGTTATCCCTATCGTCAATTACTGCGCACAAAAATTTGGCAAGAAGACTACTTTTCTATACTCACAAGCTGTTTCACTGGTGGGCTATGTGCTTTTCTGGTGGGGCTTTTCACCAGAAAATCCATGGATGATGTTTATTCCATTGCCGTTGTTTGCCTTCGGTATTGGCGGTCTATTTACTATTATGATGTCGATGACGGCTGATGTCTGTGACCTTGATGAACTAGAAACCAATGAAAGACGCGAAGGTACTTTTGGCGCTATCTATTGGTGGATGGTTAAATTTGGTGGCGCCTTTGCTGGCGCTGCAAGTGGTCTTATCTTAAGCTTTATTGGCTTCGATCAGTCGGTTGCTATTCAGAGTGAAGAAACACTGACAATGTTAAGACTCAGCTATATCCTTATCCCTTGCGCCGGCACTCTAATAGCCATTTTTGCCATGCGCAACTACGATCTTGATGAACAGCGATCTCAGGACATTCGTAACCAATTAGAGGCACGATAAGGTCGATCGAATAATTCGCAACAATAAAAAAGCCGTCTAAATAGACGGCTTTTTTATTGGCTTAGATAGTTAAATCTAGGCTTATTCTAGACCCGGCTGTAATGCAACATTGATCTTGACTACCTCGCCAGTCTTATCAAAGATTGCCAATGATGTTTCAGCATCTATGGTGTCACCTGATATTGATTTTTCACTGCCATCGGCAAAACTAACCACTATCGATGTTTCAGCTGCAAGGCTATAAACCACCGGCACCTGACAATAGGTAAAGCCAAGTTGGCCTTCCTGTAAGTCAACTGACTGTTGATCACCCGCAATATCAAAATAGCTGAGGCTATCGGCCGAAGAAAGGAATTCAGACTTTCTAAGAATAAATGGCTTAAAGCAAATAGCACCATCAGATACTGATAGACCTAGCTCCATAAGACGCGTAATCACCTCTTCTTTTACTTGGCCCGTCATACCTGGCTGTTTAGCACCAGCAAAGCCTGGTGTGTGCGAGTATGGATCCGTTGGGAATGCGCCGTAGTTATCCGGCGATTTATTAAAGCCAATACCTGCACGTATATCAAAATAGCAATCCGCTAATTTGCCCACAGTGACGGCATCAGAGCCCTGCTCTAGTGCTTTGCGGAAGTTTTCAAGTGCTGCAAGCAATAGTTTAGAAACCATATGCCAATAGATTGAACCCAAACCTTCATAGGCGTACATTCCACCTGAGCGACCCGTAAATTGACGATGATTAAATACAGCTTCAAAAATCTCTTCAATCAGTGGCTGCTCTTGCTCAACCAAGTCTTGATAGCCATTTTCTTTCAATGAGGCCAATACTGCTTTTGCACTATCAACATTATTGAAAGCGCCATTGAAGTGATATCCACCCTGAGAATCTTTCTCTACTAATGAAGTATCGCCAGAAGCAACCAAAGTTGTCAGTAGTTTAGAGCCCTTTACCTGCGCTTCTGGAATAATATTTTTATCCACAAAGCGCGTCAGTTCACGATCTGGATATAGTAGATAAGAATGTTGACGGGCAGTGTAGACTGCAGAGTTTCTTAATGAGGTCAGAACTTCAAGCGCCTGTTCTGGGCTTAAATAACCAGAACTTAATACCGCAACCTGACCCTCTAACATTTCATAAAGATAGCTTACCTCTACAGAATCTTCGGTTGCAGTCATTAGATTATATGCATGATACAAACCATCTTCGCGGCGATTAGCCTCGATAGTATGATCAATATATTCTAGAGATAACTTCAAAAATGCAATGAGATCAGCTGTTTTTAGCATAACGCGATTGCCGCTAAAGTCGTTAGCATAAACGCCACTGCGGAAATCACTACCAGCTTCACCAAGCGCATCAACTACACGCTTTCTGTCAGCATTATTAATTTTTCCTGCCAAAAGTTGCTTGTTATCTTCAAAGGTACGGTTAATTGATCTTAGTAGCGCCTCAATTTCCTCTGAAATTGCCACTTCTTCAAGTTCAGTATTAGCGAATAAATCCAGAAGGTACTGCTGATAACGACGGGTGTAATATAACGTAACCATGGATACGCCATAACCCACCAATGCATTATTGGCATCATTCCACTCTGGACGCTGGGTATTCATCCAAATACCGCCCTCAGGAATAAAGTTCGATAATTTAGACAGCATGGTTGCAAGAAGTTTCTCGGTTAAATTGACATAGTAAACCGAGCCATTTTTATCCCAAATTAGTCGACCATCAGCGCCAACCTGTGATACGCGCTGCTCGATAAGCTCATCAGCCGCCTCATCAAAGTCGATGGTATTGTGCGGATCCTTTAATAGATCTTGATAGCCTTTAATTTTGTAGGGTACGTTGGCATAACAAAATAGATCACGGGTTAAGAAGTCCCGCAGAGTACCTGGGTGATGATCATTGGAGAATTCTAGGAATTTCAACAGATAAATAATCTGGTGGTCACCCCAGTATCCGATATTTGCCCAAGGATCATGCGGATCTGGTTTTTCCCAATCAATACCGGCTTTGGTAATACGGTAAGGGTTATAACCATCGGCTGTCGAAGCATTCACAAACTTACAGATCATGCTTTCGATATAATTAGGTATGGAGTAACTTAGAGCTTCCCAGTTTTGGAAGATATCTCGCCAGTTGCCCTCAAAATTAAGCAGCTGTGAGCCATCTTCTTGCTTAACCTTAATATTAAACTTATTCCATGGTCTAGACGGATCGCCATGACGACGGCTAAATGATAACGGCAAGTATTCAAAACACAGTCTCTGAACGCTAGCATCATTTTGCTTGGAGGCCGCTTTGATAAGATCACTGTAGTGGAAAGTTTCATCCAGACCTTCAAAGAACTGTTCAAATTTTTCATACACACCAAGGTTAAAGCCTTTAACAAAGCTGATTAAATCTGCTTTTGGCACTGCATAGTTATCTACAAATAGACCCCCACGCATAACATTAAATAAAACATTGGCAAAATGATGGTTGGCGCTTAGCTTGTCTTCCGTTACCTGAAGACCATCTGAAATACCCACAATACGCGCAAGATTTTCAGAACCCAAGGCGATATCAGCTTCAATATCTTCAGCGATATTCTTATCTGCTTTTAAGTAAGCAATTAAGTCTTTTACTTTTGCAGGGCCCTGATTAATTTCAGCGACTATGCTCCAACTTTTTTCAGATGATGGCGCTAGTGTAAGACAATCATTAATAAAATAAGCACCTCGTCGACCACGAACATCGAGCTCCTGCTCAACCGGCTCGCCTAGGCGGAAACTATCGAGCTGAAGCGATGAAACCAATTTTTTTGACTCTGATAGGCCTACTGACCAAACGGTGGTTGTAGACAGTGCTTCACTTGGCTCTGCACGATCCACAAGAATGGAACTCATACTGTAAAGACCCAGTCCACTATCTGCATCAAGTTCATTCTTTTTATAAGCATCGACCAAACAACTCAGGCCGCCCTGCACATCAGTCTCAACACCATAAGGAATCAAATTCTCAATACCGTCAACAATCTCGACCTGTGCAGAGGAATCACCCGTGTTGATCATAGTTGAGGTTTTAACAAAGCCAAACTTATCTGAGGTGCGCCATGCATAGCGGAATGTCAAAGCTAGATCATGGTTAATTTCTTCAAAAATTAACTTGTCGCCAAATACATTCTTATACAGATTGCGCGTGGTGTTATAGATACCATTGTATTGTTCAGAGAACGGTTCCCAGAGAGAAGTCTTGTCGCCAATAGTTGCAAGAGCTATGGTTCTGCTACCGGTATAGGGAGAACCATCACTGACTTTATCGTCTGTATAATAAGGGAAAAGCGCATTTTCTGAATTAATTCTGCCCGCGGTTAGTCCGCCTCGTGTGGAAATAAACATCCAGTGGTCAGAATCGCTCACTACGCTGATAAAGAAGTCCTTCATCTGCTCGTAGTTTTCAATTTGATAGAAAGTCTCACCTTCTATATTGACATATTTGCCGCCAACCTCAACATTATTGGTTTGACGAAGTTGCTGACCTAGGTGAATTTGCTTATGAGTCATTTGTAACCTAACTAATTATCTTGTTGAAAGTATGTACTGGAATCCTGGTAAATGGATGCCCTCTAGCAAATCCTTTTGTCTCATTTAGACTTTTAAATGCTGATATACACTTTTTGGTAAAACTCAAAAGTCGGCTATTCTAAGGGCACTATTTTAATTTCGCCAGTTTATCGGTCGATTAAATAGTCCTTTTTGACGAAAATTGGCTAA
>JBMZEV010000016.1:0-22053 GCA_049615065.1 Porticoccaceae bacterium
ATGGGCAACAATGAACTTATCAGTACATTGTTGCCCGCAATATTATGGGTTGAAGGTCAAGTTATTGGTTTTCTCAACAAAGGCTTTGATGGATTGCTCATCAACCTCTCCACCGGTGAAATAAGGGAATTTAATCAGTGGTTGTTGTTGCAAAAAGTCTTCAATTTTTGCCTCTTCAACTGGCTTGCCCTCTGGGGTCATGGCCTTAATCCATTTTGGCATAAAGTCTATTAATAATGGCTTAAGCTGAGGATTTTCCCAATACTCAGAGAAGAAACTAAACACCGTCATCTTATAATTTAATTTTTCGGTATTGCTTAGGTTTAAGCTAACCTTAAGTCGAATATCACGAGAAGATGAACCCACAAGAATATCGAATTCACCACTTTCTGCTAGCCAGCGGTCGTAAACTTTACTGTAGTAGGAAAAATCTCTATTGTTTAAAGTGAAGCTAACCTCTTTGCTTTCACCCGGCTCCAGTTCTATTTTATCAAAGGCCTTTAACTCTTTAACGGGTCGCTGAACAGTGGACTCTTTATCGGCAACATACAGCTGTATGACCTCTTTGCCTTTTACCTTGCCAGTATTGGTTACAGTTAAACTGACTTGGAGTTGATCCTTATCAGTAATATCCGTGGATGATAGTTTTAAATGGCTATAACTAAAGTCTGTATAGGATAGGCCATGCCCAAATGGGAACAGGGGCTCGATATTGCGCTTATCATAATATCTGTAACCAACGAACATACGCTCACCGTAAATAACCTGACCATCTTCCCCGGGGAAGTTTAGGAAAGCCGGACTATCTTCTAGACGAACGGGAAATGTTTCGGCTAATTTACCCGATGGATTTACCTTGCCAAATACCGCGTCAGCAATAGCACCGGCTCCGGCTTGACCACCAAGCCATGTTTCAAGAATCGCTGTAACTTCATTGACCCAAGGCATTGCAATTGCACTGCCATTGGTCAGAATTATCGCTGTATTAGGTTGAGCTTTTGCAACAGCGCTGATCAATTTATTGTGGGATGGTGGTAGATCAATATGCTTGCGATCAATACCTTCTGATTCATAGCTAAGTGGTAATCCCGCCATAACTAACGCTAAATCAGCATCAGCTGCAACTTCAACTGCGGCATCAACTAAACTGAGATCGTCATCATTTGCCAGGCTGTAACCTGCTGAATAGACAAATTCTACGTCCTGACCATATTCTTGACGAACAATATCAATAAATTTATCGAGCTTGGTAGGTTTAACTTGTGAACTTCCATTGCCCTGATAACGTGGATTAACTGCAAACTCTCCAAGCACAGCGATTTTCTTATACTTTGCGGTATCAACAGGCAGCAATTTTTTAGTATTTTTTAATAGGGTTATGGCTTCAGCTGCTACTTTGCGCGCGAGCTGATGATGCTGCTCAATATTTTGATCGCCAAACTTGTCTTCGGTATTTTGGCCCATAAAGACAATACGTAGTAGATCCTTTACAACTGCATCTAATTGCTTTTCATCTAATTCATTATTTTTAACCGCATCAACAACCATTTTATTGGTTATTCTAGCCGGCTTGCCGGGCATCTCAAGATGCATTCCTGCTCGAATGCCTTGTACACGGTCAACCACTGCATCCCAATCTGATACTACAAAGCCTTTAAAGCCCCAGTCATTTTTTAACTTATCAGTCAGTAGTTGTAATGACTCTGTGCCATAAACACCCTGTACTCTGTTATAACAAGCCATAACTGACCATGGTTGCGCTTCTTTTACAGTTATCTCAAAGGGCGTCATATAAATTTCATTTAGAGTGCGATCATCAAGATTTGAATTTGCCCACATACGTTGGGTTTCTACATTGTTGGCAACATAGTGTTTTACTGTTGCACCAACACCCTCACCCTGTACGCCGTTAATGTAGGCAACACCCAATTTACCTGAAAGTAATGGATCCTCTGAGAAATATTCAAAGTTTCTTCCAGCTAAGGGTGAGCGCTTAATATTGATACCCGGCCCTAATAGTAGGTCTACGCCTAGTGCATTGGACTCTACACCCAGTGCTGCTCCCACTTCTTCTACTAGCTCCATATCCCAAGACGCGGATAATGCTGAAGCTGTTGGGAAGCATGTTGCAGGCGCCTGATTACCATAGCCCCATGTATCTGTTGTTGGTGCTCGACGAAGACCATGAGGACCGTCTGCCATCCAGATATAGGGAATATCTAATCGCTCTATAGGCTGTGTACTCCAAGCATCTCTTCCAGATGTTAGAAGCGCTTTTTCTTCTAGCGTCAATTTTGACACTAATTGGTCAATCTTTTTGGCCATTTTAGCTTCATCATAATCAGCGTTCACTGGAGCTCCTAGAATGATAAAAAACGAGATTAATAGTAATTGGACGTTTAATTTAAACATTATTTTTTCTCTATTTTATAGTTGAGTTTAGGTAAATATTTATTATTTTCCTGCAAGAGGCACAATTTACAATATCGAACCGGCTATGCAATTTATAATCGTTAATTTGTAGGTTTTATAGGATAAGTTGAGAGGCAACTTGCACGAACCAAAAAATAATAAAAATAACCTAGATTTATAATGGTGGCGGGGAATGGTAGTAACAGCCTTGGGACTGCTCTTCTTATTTCCTGTAATCAGGTATTTTATTCAGAAGAACTCCCCACCATTAAAATGGTGAAACCCCAAGGTGATAAATACATTCTGCTAATAATTATAATCTAGGTTAGTTTTTTACGATGTGAACTAGATCACATAAAATATAATTGTTGTATTTTCTGCTAGCTACAAAAAAAAACCTTAACATTGGGTTAAGGCTTTTTGAGCATTGCAATTTAAATCGTATTAGTTAACTTTGGTCTGCCCCTCTTAGAGCATACCAGCCGATATAGATATAACAGAGCATCGGCACTATAAAGCTCAACTGTATACCAATAGTATCTGCAGCTACACCTTGAATTAGCGGAATCAATGCGCCACCAACAATTGCCTGACAAACTAAGCCTGAACCCTTACTGGTTAGTGATCCTAAACCTTTCACCGCTAGGGTAAAGATCGTTGGGAACATAATTGAGTTAAAGAAGCCTACCGCAAGAATAGACCACATAGCTGTACTTCCAGAGCTATTCATGCTGACAACAATCATGATAATTGCAATCAATGCATTGATAGATAGATATTTGGTTGGAGCAATGTAATTCATTGCTGCAGCACCAACAAGGCGGCCAATCATTGCTGCACCCCAATAGTAGGCTACCATCTCGCCAGCCTCAGCATGACTTAACCCACCAATTGAGCTTTCGGCAAAATAGTTAACCAGGAAGCTACCGATAGACACCTCACCACCTACATATAAGAATATAGCTAAGGCACCTAAAACGAGTGAGCGCCGATCCCATATATTTTCATCACTACTCGCTTCATCACTTTCAACGCTGGTAATTCTGGGTAGTTTTATAAAGCGGAACATAACCGCAACTAGAACCAACAGTGACCCCAAAATTAAATAGGGTCCCTGAACCGCTGAAGAATCTGCAGCTACTGCACCTAAGATTAGCGCAGCTCCAACTAACGGACCTACGGTAGTGCCTAATGAATTTGCTGCCTGGGCTAAATTAAGTCGACTAGCTGCAGTTTTATCTGGCCCTAATGCAGCAACATAGGGATTTGCCGCAACCTGAAGTATGGTCACACCACTGGCTAGAACAAAGAATGCAAATAAGAACAACTCATAAACATGTAAGTCCGCTGATGGGTAGAACAGAAAACACCCTATTGCTGTAGTTAATAAACCAAGAACAATACCCTGCTGGTAGCCAACCTTATCAATTAACTTTCCTGCAAATGGTGAAATAATAAAATAAGCGCCAAAAAAGCAAAATTGCACTAGCATTGCCTGAGTATAGTTAAGGTCAAAGGAGTCCTTAAGAAAAGGGATTAAAATATCATTGAGTACAGTGATAAATCCCCAAAAGAAGAAAAGACATGTCATTGCAATAAATGCAAATGTCTGTGTTTTTTGTTGCTCACCAGATGCTTGTGCTGATGAACCAGTTGGCATTGAACCTGCCATATGAACCCCCAATTTAATTATAGTTTTCGTTGTACCTAGATTAGTGCCGTAAATGAATGCATTCAATATGAACAAAAGATTTATCGGCGTTTTAATCGCAACCTATGGTTACTTTGTCGACTATGATTCAAATAATCATAATTTATATATTTGAGTAATATTTCTTTTATCAAAAGAAGCATATAAGTATCAAATTACATAGACAGTAAATTGATTTCGTCCGAGTGAAGTACTCGAACGTGTATTTTTTGGGGTTTCTAGACTTTTATAATGTAAATGCTTGTCGAGTAATATTCTCTAGCTCATTATTCTCATGCAGGATAATATTATCCTCTATTCTGATTCCGCCAAAAGGGATCCAATTTTCAATTTCTCTCCAATTAACGCTTGATGGCTCTTTACTACGCAATTTTTCCAATAGCGTTGGAATAAAATATATACCTGGCTCCACGGTATATATTTGATTTGCTACCATCGGAGCGCTTGCGCGTAGATTAGGATATTTTTTTGATGAAGCAATCAATTCACCCCCAGCATTCGCTAAGCGACTGCCTTTATCATGAACATTAGAGCCTAAATGATGTCCGAGACCATGGGGAAAGAATGTATTGATAATTTTTTTCTCTAGCGCCTGTTCGATGGAAACATTGAGTAATTTAAAATCTATTAAAATCTGGGCAATTTTTTGTTGCGCTAGAACCTGTAAATCCATTGGGCTCTTTCCAATAGCGCCAGAGGATACTAACTGTTGCTGAACAGTATCTAAGCTGTCAATCATCGCTGAAAAATCACTCCCTTTATCAAACGCATAGGTACGAGTGATATCCGACGCATAGTTATTGAACTGAACACCCGCATCAATAAGAAAGCTGCGAGGTTTTACTGCTTGGTTATTTAATTGATGGTGATGAAGCACAGCGGCATTTTCATTTATACCCGCAATAATCGCATAGGGCATTTCATTTTCACTGCATTTGCAAGCTGATAGATAAGCGCTGGCAATCTCTAACTCTGATGCTCCTGCTCTAAATGCTTGTTCCGCCGCCCTATGCGCCGGCACCGCCTGATAAGTGGCCTGACGAACACAGGCATGCTCATAAGCTGTCTTATTGCGGCGCTGAAAATCAATCGCATGGAGTACTTGCTGCGGATTCCATTGTTCAGGGGAAATTTCTAAATCATTGGTTTCATTAATTAGAACTTGTTGGTTTTTACCCAAGTACTTTTTTAGCTCATCAACGCTAGCATATTCGATAATTTCAAGGTGCTGGGAGTAATTATCGGATAATGTTTGTGGCGCAGAATGCCAAATGTCCTCAATACAGGACAAATATAATATGGGTGTATCCGAGTTGCGCTGTATACGTAAATAGCAGTTATGACGTTTATCCAACGGTATCCATTCTCGAAAGTATGGATTGACCTTAAAAGGATAGGCCATATCATCCTGGAACTGGATTTTCCCGCCACCGGAGCCGATTACAATCTCATCCCAACCTAGCTTTTCGAGGATAAGCTGGAATCTAGCGACCTTTTCAACAATATGTTGTTGAAATAATTCAGAGATATCAGATTTATATAGCTTTTTCACAGGCTGAATTATACGGTTTCTTTAGATGCTGTTTGCGGGTCATTGAAGATATTTGTATCTAACAGACCCTCACTTTTTGCCACTACGGTAGTAACCATGGCATCACCGGTTATATTGGTGGCGGTTCTCGTCATATCTAACAATCTATCAACACCAATAATTAAACCAATACCCTCAACTGGCAGCCCGACTTGGTTAAGCACCATAACCAACATAACCAAACCTACCCCTGGAACTGCAGCTGTTCCGATTGAGGCTAGGGTGGCAGTTAATACTACGGTTAAATAGCCCTCTATACCTAATCCGATATTGTAGGCTTGAGCAATAAACACGGTGGCTACACCTTGCATAATGGCAGTACCGTCCATATTGATAGTTGCACCTAAAGGTATAGTAAAAGATGAAACACTTTTGTTCACGCCCATTCGCTGCTCAACTGTTCTCATAGTAACTGGCATGGTGGCGCCGCTAGATGCTGTACTGAATGCTAGGGCTAATGCCGGTCGTAACTTGCCAAGAAAGGTTCTTATTTTGAGACCGGTAAAGCATTTTAACAGCGCTGAGTAAACCCCCAAGCTATGGAGTAAGAGCACGAAAAGTACGGTGAAGAAGTATTTGGCGAGATTCATTATCATTCCAATACCTACATCGGCAAATAGCTTAGCCAAAAGACAAAATATACCGTAGGGAGCTAGCTTCATAAGCATCATTACCATTTTCATAATGATGGCATTTAAATCATTAAAAAAGTCATTAATTCTCTTGCCCTGATCTTCTGCTTTAGATATGGCAAAACCAACTAAAAGGGCAAAAACTATTACTTGGAGAATGGATCCATTTGCCATTGACTGAATTGGGTTGCTGGGGAATATATTAATGATTGTTTGCTTGAGCGGTGGAGCCTCTTTGGCAACAAACTCGGTTGCCATAGCGAGATCAATACCTACACCCGGCTGAACCACAACTGCCGTCATAATCGCCAAACCAATAGCAATCGCAGTTGTAATCATATACAAAACAACGGTTTTAGAGGCTACCGCTCCCATTCGAGAATTATTACCCAATGATGAAACACCACAGACTAAGGAGACAAAAACTAGGGGCACAACAAGTAATTTAAGCGAACGCACAAATATCTGCCCCAAGGTATCAAAAAGGCCATTGACTAAGAAAATTTGAATATTGTCCGCAATCAATGCGGGTAAAACACCTAAAGAGATGATGGCATTCAATAAGGTACCAAATAGAAGGCCAAGTAACATAGCAATTACAATTCGCTGGGTTAGGCTCATACATAAATCCTGTTATTTGCGATTAGACAACGCTTTAAAGCTATCGACTGGCTACCATAGCATAATCCAAGTTGATTCTTGCCAAAACATTATATACAGCATCTTTAAACTAATACTTAGGGATTAATTCAAAACATGCATCCTTAAAGTGATCTTAGTTAGTGTTTATAACGTAAAATTGATAAACTTAACTACATACTACATAAAAATGGATAAAGTTAGAGCCGCTGTGGACAACAAAGACCAAAGTGCGCCAAAAGTAGCTTTCCTTAAGAGCATTGAAAAGCGCGACGACAAATGGAGCACCCTCCTGGTTGAGGTTGGTGAATCACAGGATCGTCGTGCCTTTGCTGAGCTGTTCGCACATTTTGCTCCTTTGCTTAAAAGTTTCGCCCAAGCCAGTCGCCAAGAAGGTTGGTTTCCCGGCCTTGCCGAAGATTTAGTTCAGGAAGTAATGATCAAGGTTTGGCAAAAAGCCGGTGGCTATAACCCACAAAAGGCCTCCGCTACCACCTGGATCTACACTGTCGCACGTAACTGTAGAATTGATATGTTGCGCAGAAAGTGTAATACCCAGCACTTGCCCTTAGAAAATGAAGATTTTTGGCATGAGCCAGATGAAGATACACCGGTGTCTCTGCTCAGACAAAAAAGAACCGAGGAACATGTCAGGGTTACACTCGGACAGTTGCCCCGAGAACAGGATGAAATCCTAAGAAAAGTTTATCTTGAAGGAAAGTCTCATGCAGAAGCATCGCAAGAACTAGACCTCCCTTTAGGAACCGTAAAATCGAGAGTAAGATTAGGTTTGCAAAAACTGCAAATACTTGTTGCTCCAGAATTCAGAGAAGAGTTAGTAAATGACTAAAGTTTTAAATCATCACCCTTCAAGAGAAATGCTTGTAGAGTTTTCAGCTGGAACCCTAGATACCGCAACATCAATTTGTGTCTCAGCCCATTTGCATTTCTGTAAGTGCTGTCGCGATGAAGTTGCCCGCCTTGATGAGGTCGGTTCACAGCTGATGGCGATTTCTTCACCTGAGGTCATTGACGATGGTCTTTTTGACAAGGTTATGGCAAAGATTGACCAACCACAGCCTATCACTGAATCTGCTCCATTACAGAAACCAGGCATTAGCGGTTTTCCAGCTCATGTGAATAAGTTGATAAATAATGCTTCCAAAACCCCTGTGTGGAAAAAGCTTTCAAAATCCATGGAAGAGGCAAAACTCTTTACTGGGCAAAGCAAATTTGAAGTAGCTCTGCACAAAATCTGTGCTGGTGGCGTAACACCCAAGCATGATCACCGCGGTATGGAATATACCGTTGTTCTTAAAGGCAGTTTTTCCGATGAGAAATCTGTTTATACGGAGGGCGACTTTATTGTGAGAAAACCTGGTGATGTTCACCAGCCCATGGGTGCAAAGAATGGCGAATGTATTTGTCTCTCAGCTCAAGAAGCACCAATCCGATTAACTAGCTTGTTAGGGTTTTTCCTAAACCCTTGGCTTAGAATAAGACCTTCTTAGTTTTGATTTCCCTTAGCATCATAAGACTTTGACCGCGTTTACGCGGTCTTTTTTTGGGTTTTTTAATTATCTAACTAATACGCCCTGCTGAGCCATAAACTCTTTGGCTTCAGGGATACTATGTTCCCCAAAGTGAAAAATGCTAGCGGCCAAAACGGCATCTGCACCACCCTTTTGAACACCATCGACTAAATGTTGCAAATTTCCCACACCGCCAGAGGCAATAACTGGCACTTGAATTGCGTCACTTATTCTTGATGTAAGCTCTAGATCAAACCCATTTTTGGTACCATCACGGTCCATACTGGTTAAAAGTATTTCTCCAGCACCATAACTCGCCATTTTCATCGCCCACTCTATGGCACAGATACCGGTGGATTTGCGTCCGCCATGGGTGAAAATTTCCCATCGGGGATTGTCTGTTTTATCGGTTTGCTTGGCATCAATAGCCACTACAATACACTGAGAGCCAAACTTTTCTGCAGCCTGTTTAACAAATTGCGGATTTTTAATGGCCGCTGAATTGATAGCCACTTTATCTGCACCAGCATTTAAAAGGTTGCGAATATCGGATAACTCACGTACACCACCACCAACGGTAAGAGGGATAAATACCTCCCCTGCCATACGTTCAACTGTATGCAAGGTGGTATCTCGATCCTCGTGGCTGGCTGTAATATCTAGGAAGGTTATTTCGTCGGCACCCTGTTCATTGTAGCGCCGCGCCACCTCTACTGGATCGCCAGCATCGCGGATATCTATAAACTGTACACCTTTGACTACTCGGCCCTTATCAACATCAAGGCAGGGTATCAGTCTTTTTGCTAAACCTTTTGACATACTGTGATCACTCGCTGTTATGTTTAAATAAGTGGCCTAATTTTCCCGCTTTTGTGGCTAGATATTTTACATTATGTGGATTGCTATCCGCCTGATGAGGTATACGTTCAACAACGTCAAAGCCCAACTCTTTAAGTGCGTTAATCTTGCGAGGGTTATTGGTCATCAACTGTATTTTTTTAGCCCCTAAGTGCTGTAACATTGGTGCACATATTGAATAGTCGCGCATATCCGCGCCGAACCCTAATCGTTCATTAGCTTCTACCGTATCTGCTCCTTGATCTTGCAGATTATAGGCGCGAATTTTATTTACCAGCCCTATTCCTCTCCCCTCTTGTCGAAGGTATAAGATTGCTCCGCGACCTATTTCGGCAATATTACGCAAGGCTTCCTGTAATTGCTCACCACAGTCACAACGCAGACTACCCAGAGCATCACCAGTAAGACATTCTGAGTGGATTCTGACCGCTAAGGGCTCGTTGATTGAGCATTCACCAATGGTGATGGCAATATGCTCTTTACCTTTGAATGGATCTTCAAAACCATGAATATCAAAAGTGCCCCATTTGGTGGGCAATGTCGAAGATTCAATAAAACGTAGAACCAATGGAAGCTCCAAAATTAATCTTTAGGTCTGATATTGTAACTAATGGCAGAAGTTTATTCAGTTTTTTCAATCACTGGCTAGTTTAGTTTTAACACAGGCTAAACGTGACAGCATGGAATCCTTTAGATCGTAGACAATACGATAACAACAGGGTACTAAAATTAATGTCATAGTGGTTGCAAAAACAATCCCAAAGCTCAGTGATATAGCCATTGGAATCACAAATTGCGCCTGCATACTGGTTTCAAAAAGCATCGGCAATAACCCTACAAAAGTGGTTAATGTAGTTAAAACAATGGCACGAAACCTCTGCTGACCGGCAGACATTAAAGAATCATCAATCGACATACCATCGGTTCGACGCCTATTAGCGAATTCAACCAGTATTAGACTGTCATTGACCACCACCCCGGCGAGTGCTACTAACCCAAGTATGGATAACATGTTAAGTGAAATATCAAACAGAATATGCCCTACAACGGCACCGATAAAACCAAAGGGAATTACCGACATAATAACCAATGGCTGAACATAGGATCTTAGCGGAACCGCGAGTAAACCATAGATTAAAAATAGCGCGGCGCCAAAACCAATTAAGGTGCGCATCAATAGCGTATTTTCTTCTTTGGTTGAGCCGCCTACATCAAACTCTACATCGGGATACTGCTGCAGTAGCTGTGGAATATAATTATCGGTGATATCCGATACCACTATGCCAGTTTGAATTTTATTTGGATCAATGTCTGCTGTGACATTTACGGTTCGTTTTCTATCGGTTCTGGTAATACTAGACAGGCCCTCACCCAACTCAATATTAGCCACTTGTCCTATACGAATTGCCTGACCTGTTTTAGTTCTAATCATTAGGTTTTCTAAATTGGCTACCGAACCTCGCTCATCCGATGAATAGCGAACCATCACTTTTACCTGATCGACACCTCTTTGGATACGTTGAACTTCCTCTCCAAAAAATGCCTGTCGCACCTGTCTACCCACATCGGCTAGGCTTATACCTAATTGGCTAGCATAGGGTTTAAGGCTAATTTGAATTTCTTGTCCGCCAGTACCCTGTGAGTTATAGATATCAAATACTCCATTGTATTGGGCTAATTTATTTTGCAGCTGGTTACTTGCCAGTGCTAACTGATCGGGATCTGCGCCACTAAGTTGTAAATTAATCTTTGCTCCACCACCCGCATTGGTGCTGGCAAAATATCGCTGTTTTCTTACGTTGGGTAATTCTCCCACCTGCTGACGCCATAGTCGTTCAAATTCTAAAGATGAAATTTTTCTGTGTTCAGATGGCACCAGCGACACTATAAATGTGCCGCTGGTATCAGACCCAGCATAAAACAGCAGATGTTTAACTAGACCCTTTCCATCGGGATTCTGCTGGCGGTAATTTTCATCTACTTTATAGGCAGCTTCTTCGATAGTGATCAGTATATCGGCCATATCCTGCGATGATGTTCCATCATAGACAATAACTTCAGCACGCACGGTATCGCTGGGAACATTGGGGAAAAATTCGAATCTGGCAATCCCACTATTAACAGCGCCGGCGGCAATAATTAAAAGTGCAATAAAGAATGAAACTGTTAGGTATCTTTGCTTTAGGCAATATGCGAGAAATGGTTGGTATTTTTCAACAATAAATGACCTTAGAGTTTGGTCAATTTGGCTTTGCCATTTACCAATAAACTGAAACCGCGATTTTGGCTTTGCGCCTATTTTCAACCCTACCAGGTGCGCAGGTAAAATTAGCTTAGATTCTATTAACGAGAAAATTAGGCAGAGTATAACCACCACTGCGATAGCTTCTTGAAAGCCTGCCACCACGCCACCAATAAACAGCATTGGAGCAAAGGCAGCCATGGTGGTTAAAACACCAATGGTTGAAGGTATGGCCACCTTTTGCGCCCCGGCTATAACATGTTCTAAAGAGGCTTTAAATATGCCTTCTTTACCCTCTAAATTTGCTTTTTCTGACTGTTGTTGCGCCTCGGTGTAAATACTCTCACCTATAACAATGGCGTCGTCGACCACTATCCCCAGTACCATAATAAAAGCAAATAAACTTAAAACATTGACTGTTACCGGATAGGGATTGACTGGCATAAGCCAAAACGCCCCCAAGAAACTAACGGGAATACCGAGTAACACCCAAAAGCCAACCTGAATATTAAGAAACAGCGTTAGAACCACTGCAACTAGAATTGCACCCATAGCAAGATTGGATAGCATCATATCCAGTCGACCACGCAGGTGAAATGATAGGGGCTCAAATTGCTCTATTGTTAGACCCTCTACTAAAGAATTAGATTTTTCTTCAATATAATCTTTAACCGCCTCATCTATAGCCAGTAAATTTTGATTTTCTAGGGAAAAAATCCCCAAAGTGATTGCCGATTCTTTATCGAAGTGGACAAAGGTACTGGATTCTTTAAAAGAATCTTTAACCACTGCTACATCGGAGACCAATAATTGAGAGCCATCCGGATTGCTGCGCAATACTATATTTTCAAATTCTTCCCCAGAGTAGGCTTTACCTTGGGTGCGCACTAAGATATTGCCAGTGGAAGATCGAATCATTCCTGCGGGTAGATCTAGCGATGACTCCCGCAGCACTTGAGCCACTTCTCCCAAGGTCATATTTAATTCTCTTAGGCGATCTTCTTTAACTTCAATGGCAATTTCATAGTCATCCACACCCCAAAGAATAACTTTTTTTACTTCTGGCAGTTCTAGCAATTCGTCTCTGATTTGCTGACCCAGACTTTTTCTTTGAAATTCATCAAGAGGACCAGATACAGCGACACCAGATACCCACGCCATATTTTCAAATTTGCTAACACTGGGTTTTTCTAGACCATCAGGAAAATTTAGGATGCCATTGATACGATCTTCAACCCTAGCGAGCATTTCATTGATATCTTGACTGGGCTCAATATCCAATTCAATTCTGGCATTATCGCGATTTGCTGTGGAGCGTATTTGTTTAACTCCACTTAATCCCTGCAAGGCTGATTCTATGGGTAAAATAACTCCTTTCTCTACTTCCACGGGCGCCGCACCGGGATAAATTGCAGTGACTTGGATAGAGTTTCTATCCATTCTTGGGAACATGTCTTTGCTGATGGTAAGGGCTGAAATTGCCCCTGCTACTACAATAAATAGCATTAGTAAATTTGCCGCCACAGGATTTTTGGCAAACCAACCAATCAATCCATAGGATTGAGGATCATTCATGGCAATATCACCGCATCTGGAAATTTAAAGGGCTTGAGCTTCATACCATCAACCATAATTCCCATGCCGCTGGTCACAATTTCAACCGAACCCTCTAATCCACGATTGATGTAATAATTAGTTTGATCTTCATAGATATAGTCGACATCTATTAATTTTAAACGCTGATCGACATCCACGGTTGCTACACGTTTGTTTGATCGCAGTGCATGGCGGGGCAAAGAGTAAACATCATCAATTATTTTGCCAGCCACTATTGCTTCAACAAAACTACCCATCAGTAATCGCGGGCGATCAGGAATAGCTTTAATATTGTAGGGGTCAGCGACCTGAGCTACCAGATACTGCACTCTACTGCTCTGTTCAATGGTCCCTTCAGAGCGAACAAGAACTGCTGGCCAAGTGGCATTTATACCATTGACTGACGCCTGAAGTTGCACCTTATTTTGATTAAAAATTGACTGCTTTGAAGAAGCTGCGTTCCAACCTAGCTTAGATAGGTCTTTACCAGTCATAGGCAATCGTATTTCCGCAAAGTCGATTGCAAAGGTTTCACCTAGCCTTGCGCCTATGGTGACGTACTGGCCAACATCAACCATAGTGGCGGAGACCATACCGGCATAGGGTGCGCGAATAATAGTTCTCTGTAATTTTAATTCGGCCTGTCTGACTTCTGCTTCTGCCTGTAATAAGCGTGACTGAGCCTCGGCAAGGAATGGCGTGCGTAGTGCTAGCACTGGCGCTTCATTCAAGGGACGCCCAGTCATTTCCCATTCTTTTTGCGCCTGTGAAGATCTAGCTTGCTCCGATAGAAGCTGTGCCTTTGCGCTCTGCAATTGGGCATCCGCTCTCTGTTTAGCTACCTGATAGTCTGATGCGTCTAATTTAATTAATACATCACCTTTGGCGAAAGTACCGCCAACCTCAAATTGTGGCGCTAACTCCATTACCATACCCGATACTTCTGAAACTAACATGGTACTGGTTAGTGGCTCTAAGGTGCCCTGAGATTTGACCTTTAACTGCACTTGCGACTTTTCTAGCACCGCTGTCTTTACTGCAACCTCGCGGGTGGGTGACTCGAGTTCAAGTGAATCTGGCTTGGCAAGACTCATCAAAGCAGCAATCAGAAAAGCTGCGACGATAACAATGAGTGGTAATAATTTTGTTTTCAATTTTTTGCCCTCTATGGCAATTATTTTTGCTAATTTAGCAGTTTAAATATTCTACGTAATTGCTTTACAAATAGCCTAGGTAACTCATGCATCCAGCTATAGCGGCAGCGAAGATTCCTGCCACTATATCGTCAATCATTATGCCCATTCCACCTTGCATCTTTTTATCTAACCAGCCAATAGGCCATGGTTTTACGATATCGAAAAAGCGAAATAAAACAAATCCGCAAATAATTGAGCCTAGTGTAGGCGATAAGAATGCCATGGCAATCCATAGGCCGACAAATTCATCCCATACAATACCAGAGTGATCATGCACACCCAGTTTTTCAGCCGCTCTGCCACAGATATAGACACCCAATAGGGTGGCTGCCAAAACAACCAACCAATAGAGCGCCACGGGTAACTGGCAGAGAAGAAGCCACAATGGAATAGCCACTAGGCTACCCACAGTGCCTGGCGCTTTGGGCGACAACCCACTTCCAAAACCAAAGGCAAGCAAAAGTGTCGGCGATCGCAGTAAATCGATAAACACAGGATTTTTATCTGAAATGGGAATACCCTCCTGCTGAATTTGATGGCGTTTGATTATCTACTTTTACATAATTCTGATTATGATCCAAAGGGAGCGTATTGCCAATCGCAGTGACAATAAAATTATTATTGCGCGCCCAGTGTTCAAACTCTTTTTGCTGAGCTACAGGCACGGTAAAACACAGCTGATAATCATCGCCACCACTGAGTGCCCACTCTGCAATTTGTTTTGAATATTGCTGCTTTAGATCAGTATGAATTGGGAGTGACTGGCTATTGATTGAGGCGCTAACACCACTGGCTTTTGAAATATGCCCAAGATCTGCTAGTAATCCATCTGAAATATCAATACAGGCACTGGCATATTTTCTAAGACCAAGACCAAGATCTATTTGAGGCTGTGGTTGATAAAATCTTTCAGTAAGACGATTATTATCGGGTATCTCTTTATTAGTTAACTGGTGCAGTGCTGCCGCGCCATCACCCAATGTGCCACTGACATAGATAATATCTCCTGGATTTGCGCCATTGCGACAAAGCCCTTGTCCTATTGGAATATCACCTAGAACGGTAATGCTGACAGTGAGTGGACCCGCGGTTGTATCGCCACCGATAAGACTAACATTATACTGATCTGCCACTTTCGCTAGACCTTGGCTAAACCCTTTAAGCCAAGCTGATGATACCAATTGTTTAGGTATGGATAGGGCTAGAGTAAAGCATTTTGGCGCTGCTCCCATCGCCGCCATATCGCTGAGATTAACACAGAGTGCTCGGGTGGCAATGTCTTCGGCCGATGCATCCTCAGGAAAATGTACTGAAGCAACTAAGGTGTCTGTCGCTACCGCAATCTGATGTTCTTTTGTTGGGTTAATTATCGCCGCATCATCACCAATGCCAACTTCAACATCTTGCTGGCATGTTAAGTCTTGAAAGTATTCAGAGATCAGTGAGAATTCGTCAATTGGTTGATTCATACTTGAATATAGTTATTACCCTTTATTGGCGGCTATTTCCACAGCTCTGGCTTGGGCTGCTACGCGATCTAAAACACCATTAATAAATTTATAAGCATCAGTTGGTCCAAATGTTTTGGCTAGATTAACACCTTCATTAATGGCTACTTTGTAAGGTACTTCAATACTAAATAATAGCTCATAGGTAGTAATTCTCAATATAGATCGTGAAACTGGATCTAACTGATCCTGCTCACGGTCTAAATGAGGCTGGTAGGCTTCATCAATTTTGGCAAGATTCTTTGGCACTTCGTAGAGCAGTGTTTTAAATAGATCTGTATCTACTTTACTCATATCATTCTCAATATGAAAATTGACTTCGATAGTCTGCAAGTCAATCCCCCCTAACTCCCAAGAATAAAGTGCTTGGACTGATAACTTGCGCGCCTTTTGCTTGGCTTTGGTTTTCGACATTTATTCAGCTACCTGCATAGTTTTAAACAGCTCAAGCATTTCGAGCACAGTGAGTGCGGCTTCTTCGCCTTTATTTTCATTATTATCTCCAGCGCGATCTAAGGCCTGCTGAAGGTTATCAGTGGTTAATAGACCAAAGGCCACTGGAATATCATGATGAAGGCTTACTTCACCTATTCCTCTGGTGGTCTCTGCGCAAACATAGTCAAAATGTGGTGTGTCTCCACGAATAACACAACCCAGTGTTATAACCGCATCAAAGCGCCCTGTTTTGGCTGCACGCTGTGCGGCCAAGGGTAATTCAAATGCACCCGGCACGTAAAAATCTTCCACGGCTTGAATATTATGACGCGCCAAGGCTCGCAGTGCTCCATCTCGCAAACCATCGGTTACCTGAGCGTTCCAGCGTGCTGTGATGACTGCGATTCGCGCATCTTTAATAGAAAAATTGCCTTCTTGAGGCCTAAATTCACCCATGGTTATATCCCTTACTCTTGATAATCAACGTATTCCACGACCTCTAAATCAAAACCAGAAATACCACTAAATTTGAATGGCGCACTCATAAGGCGCATTTTACTAATACCTAAATCCATTAGAATCTGCGAGCCAGTACCTATCTGAAAGTACACTACTTCATTGGCGGGCGGGGTTTTATCAGTACTGATATTAAGCATTTCATCAATATTTCGATCCATATCTTCCGCAGTTTCTGGATAAACCAGCAACACCAAAACACCGCGCCCTTCTTTGGCAATAGCTTCAAGTGCTGTATGGGTGGACCAAGATTTAAAACCCTCTCTCGATTCTATGGCTAATAAATCTCTGGCTGATCGGTTGATATGCACTCTCACCAGTGGTGCATCACCCCCGCTGACATCACCCATAATCATGGCAAAATGCTTCTCATCGCGCGCATGGTCCAAATAGGTTTTGAGGGTAAATTCACCATAGTGAGTATTCACGATGCGCTCACTGATACATTGAGTGGTTTTTTCTGTTACCAAACGATAGTGAATTAAATCGGCAATGGTGCCAATTTTTAAATCATGTTTTTTAGCAAAACGCTCTAAGTCATCACGCCTTGCCATGGTGCCATCTTCATTCATGATTTCGACAATTACCGCGGCAGATTCAAACCCCGCTAGCCTTGCTAGATCACATCCGGCTTCAGTGTGCCCCGCTCGACTTAATACGCCACCCGGCTGGGCTTTTAGCGGAAATATATGTCCAGGCTGAACAATATCTTCCGGGCGAGCATTACTTGCTACCGCAGCCTGAACAGTGCGCGCGCGATCAGCAGCTGATATACCTGTGGTAACACCCTCTGCAGCTTCAATCGACAAGGTGAAGGGCGTGGCATGGCTTGAGCTATTGCTATCGCTAGCTACCATAAGACCTAAATTAAGTTGCTGGCAGCGGTCTTCGCTTAATGGCAGACAAATTAAGCCGCGTGCATTAGTGGCCATAAAATTAATATCTTCGGGCCTAACCATCGGCGCAGCCATGACTAGATCGCCTTCATTTTCACGATCTTCGTCATCCATCAGAATAACCATCTTGCCCTGACGAATATCTTCGATTAACTCTTCCACGGTATTTAATTTCATTGTCTGACCTTAGCTATGGTTATCAGCAGAGGTTAATCGCTCTAAATATCTGGCGATTAAATCAACTTCTAAATTTACTTTGGTGCCTATTTGGTAATCGCTGATAACCGTGTGAATCATGGTGTGTGGCACTATATTTAATTCAAACTCTGAACCTTTAACCGCATTGACGGTTAAACTTGTGCCATCGACGGTAATGGAGCCTTTTTGTGCAATATATTTGGCTAGATTGGCTGGTGCCTTGATAGTGAAACGCCATGAACGCGCATCTTCATGTAGCGAGACCACCTCACCAATACCATCCACATGGCCAGACACAATATGTCCGCCAAATCGATCACTGGCTTGCATGGCTTTTTCTAGGTTTATTCTAGTATTCAGCTGCCAGTGCTCAATCGTCGTCAGGCTTAAGGTCTCGACAGAAACATCAGCAATAAACCCTTGGTCGATCAATTCAACCGCCGTTAGGCATACGCCATTACAAGCAATACTGTCGCCCAATCGTACGTCATCAAAACCCAACTCTGGGGCATGAATAGAAATTCGAACATCGCCTTGTCGATGCTCTAGCTCGGCAATTTTACCTATAGCGCTAACAATTCCTGTAAACATAATTTATCTAGCCTTAAAGTCTAATAATCTTTATCGGGTTGCATGGTTATCTTTATATCTTCACCCACCATACGCATATCCTTTACCGATAATGCTAGGTGCGCATCAATAGTTTCAATCGGCAGATCAAACATGGGTCTAGCCTCGCTACCGAAAAGTTTTGGTGCCCAGTAACAGACCAATTCGTCGAGCAAACCCTCGGCAATAAAAGCACCGGCAAGACCAGCACCAGCCTCGACCATTACTTGATTGCATTCACGCTGTGCCAAGGCCTCAAGCAGCGCCTGAAGATCAACGTGCTCACCTTGTGCTGGCAGAAATATAACCTCAGCACCCGCAGCAACCAAGGCTTTTGATTGCTCTCTTTGTTGCGGCTGATCTAAGGTTGCAACCATGCAGGGTCCTGGCGCTTGTAACAGTCTGGCGTCAGCAGCCATTCTCATATGCGCATCAACCACCACGCGAATTGGCTGTTGTAAAGAATCCTCTACTCCAAGCTCCTGTTCTGTTATACGCAAAGTAAGGGATGGATTATCCATCTCTTGAGTGCCTATACCAGTAATAATGGCACTACTGCCTGCTCTCAGGCGTTGAACATCAAGACGTGCCGCCGGCGATGTAATCCATTGACTTTGACCGCTTGCCATAGCCGTTCGGCCATCTAAACTAGCTGCCATTTTTACCAATACCCAAGGTGTACCCTCGGTATAACGTTTAAAAAAGCCCTTATTCAATTCTCTTGCCTGAGCCTCCATAAGCCCAAGCTGAACCTCTATTCCAGCTTCTTGAAGCTGTTTTATACCAGCACCAGATACTTTTGGATTTGGATCTTCGCAAGCAATAACTACCCGTGCCACTTTGGCTTTGATTAGCGCCTGCACACAGGGGCCAGTTTTACCTTGATGACTACAGGGCTCGAGAGTTACATATAGGGTGCTACCGGATGCCTCACCTGCCATTTGTAAGGCTTCGATTTCTGCATGATTACCACCCGCTGGGCGAGTAAAGCCCTCGCCGATAATTTGCTTTTCTGCAACCACAACACAGCCCACCGCTGGATTGGGTGCGGTGGTAAAACGGGCCTTTGCTGCCAGCTGAAGGGCTCGCCCCATCATACTGTGATCTTGAGCTGTAAATGTCATAAATTAATCAGTTGAATCGCTGTGATCTGCATTGAGTTTATTTAGCTCTGCTTGGAATTCGCTAATATCTTGGAAGCTGCGATAGACAGAAGCAAATCTAACATAGGCCACTGCATCAAGTTCTCGCAGTTGGCGCATAACCTCTTCACCAATAATTTTTGAGGGTATTTCTCGCTCTCCTGTGACCTGCAGGAAATGTTTTATTTCAGATATGGCAACTTCTATTTGCTCGATGGATACCGGACGCTTTTCTAATGCCCGCTGGAGACCTGCGCGCAATTTATCTTCATCAAATGACTGTCTGGTGCCATCGGTCTTAATCACCCTCGGCATGACTAGCTCTGCAAGCTCATAGGTAGTAAAGCGTTCACCACAGGCTCCGCACTCTCTGCGTCGACGTACCTGACCTCCGTTGGCCACTAAACGCGAATCTATAACTTTTGTATCATCAGCATTACAAAATGGACAAAACATAGTGCTATACCTTTATTTGATCGACTATTCTAACACAACATACATTCTGGTTTGAGTGTATTGCATTAGAAGCTTGAATCAGGGTTAAGTTTGGTCTTTTTTGGCTTTATCTTGGGCGATAAAAAAGCCCCATAAAATGGGGCTTTTAAATACGCATTTCACTGAGTTTATTTGTAAACTGGAAAACGCTCGCAGATATCTAGTACCTTGGCTTTTACTTCGGCAATTATTTGCTCTGAATTGCCATTTTCTAGACCATCTAAGATATCGCACATCCAATGCGTCAATTGCACTGACTCTTCGACACCAAAACCTCTTGTAGTAATAGCTGGTGTACCTACTCGCAAACCGGAAGTAACAAAGGGTGAGCGAGGGTCATTAGGAACCGCGTTTTTGTTTACGGTAATAAAGGCTTCTCCCATAGCGCGATCAGCATCGGTACCTGTGTACTCTTTACCAATAAGATCGACCAGCATAAGGTGATTTTCTGTGCCATTAGATACAATCTTGATGCCGCGCTCAATAAAGGTCTTAGCCATTGCTTGAGCATTTGCAACTACTTGCTTTTGGTATTCAACAAACTCATCGCTTGCAGCCTCTTTAAAAGCAATAGCTTTTGCCGCAATAACATGACAAAGCGGACCACCCTGACTGCCAGGGAATACTGCTGAGTTTACTTTTTTGGCGATATCTTCATCATTGGTCAGAACAAAGCCGCCACGAGGACCGCGCAATGTCTTGTGAGTTGTTGAAGTTACAACATGGGCATGGGGTATTGGACTTGGATAAACCCCAGCCGCCACTAGGCCAGAAACATGAGCCATATCGACCAACAGATAGGCGCCAACCTTATCGGCTATCTCTCGGAAACGTGCCCAATCCATAATACCGGAGTATGCAGAGAAACCTGCAATTATCATTGCCGGCTTATGCTCTAGAGCAAGTGCTTCAACCTGCTCATAGTCAATAAGGCCAGTGTCAGCATTAAGGCCGTATTGCACCGCATTGTAGAGCTTGCCGGAGAAATTTGGCTTAGCACCGTGAGTTAGGTGACCGCCATCGGCAAGACTCATCCCCAACACAGTGTCTCCGCCCTTAATAAGCGCTAAAAATACTGCGTTATTGGCTTGCGAACCCGAGTGAGGCTGAACATTGGCAAAGTCTGCACCATACAGGCTTTTTAAACGTTCAATGGCCAATTCCTCGGCCACATCAACATGTTCACAACCACCGTAGTAACGCTTATTTGGATAACCCTCGGCATACTTATTGGTCAACTTGGTACCCTGAGCTTCCATCACAGCCGGGCTGGTATAGTTCTCTGATGCAATAAGTTCAATATGCTGTTCTTGACGTTGATCTTCCAGCTGCATTGCTTGCCACAACTCAGCGTCATATTTTTCAATAGTCTGTTGTTTATCGAACATGATGTTGGCGTTTCCTAAGTATTTTTTAGAGTATTAAAAGACGAGCTAATTTTTGCTGGTCATTTTACATTAATCTACGTGTTTCTAACAGAGAAATGCAGTGATTTTTAACTGGCTTTTTAAATTTATATTGAATCCCAGTCTATCCCTAATGTGGCGGCAAAAAAATCTACCAAGGTATTGGCTTACCGGCATAATCCACATAGGCAAGTTGGCCATCAACTGGCATATTATCCATCACCTCGGATAGACAACTGGCGACATAATCCGGCTCAAATAATTTTCCTTTGGGCACCGTAGCATGAAAGGGTTTAGACATCTCTGAGTTAACTGTTCCAGGATGAAAAGCAATTAATTTTATGTTTTTTGCACGACGGGCATATTCAATGGAAAAAGTTTTCATTAGGCTGTTAAGGGCCGCTTTGGATGCTCGATAACTGTACCACCCGCCCAGACG
>JBMZEV010000017.1:0-21944 GCA_049615065.1 Porticoccaceae bacterium
TTAATATCAAAGGCTTCGGCTACGCGATTAATTAAATTTGATTCGGTGGTGCGATTAGCGGGTGTGCTGGAACCATGAGCGTGGACAAAACTATTATTTTGCACGGTTGCTTTACCAACAATACTCACGGCAGAGGCCACGGCCTTAGCAAACGAAATGGTATTGCCTACCCCCGGCGCAGAAATGGACTTTTTAACCCCATCGGCATTAATAAAGATTTCGGGAATGGCACCATGAATATCTGCACCTAATTCGACGGTTAAGGCATCGTCCATCAAAACAACGTATTGCGTGCCTTCAGCCAGGGTAAAGCCACAGTTTTCACCAAAAGGGCGGCTGGCACGGCGCCAATCTGGCGTATCTGTGTCATCTAATTTAGCCAGATTTTCATCACTGCCCAGGGCGCTCATATTAGAGAATCCCTCGGAAACCTCAGGCATAACTACCGCCTCGGCATTGCCAACAATGGCAACTCGACGCATGCCACTGCGAATATCTCTCACCGCGGCCTGCAAGCAGTATAGGAAGGTAGCACAGGCTCCTGTAATAGCTTCGGTATGGCCGACACTGCCCAAAACATAGGCATTAATAAAATCGGCCGGCATAGAATTAAGCCCCATAGGCACTTGCTTGGCCGTAGTTCGCCCGCCTTTTAGGCGCGCTTGAAATAGCCCACCAAAACCCTCTTCACTCATTTGACTAAAGCCGCTTGATGAATAAACACCTATCTGGTCGGGCTTAACTGAATCGGCAATAGTTTGCCATTCAATACCTGTAGAATGCAGGGCATCACTCGCGCCCATCAATGCCATCTGCAACGTGCGCGGATGAAAGCGCGCATTGTAATGATCCGCTGGGTCGAAGCCCTGAGGTAGTTCACCTGCAGCCTTTGCCGCTAGCTCATAGTCTGAACCAACTAGAAGATCGCTATCTTCACTTAATTTTACCTCAAATGTGCCATCTTCTAGATCCCTTAGCTGCCAATGCTTGGGGGTTACTGTCGGCAGATCACGCTTAGCAATGGTAAATACTGGCTTGGACTCAGCGCTTGCGCTAAGACTGACTTTTTTATTGCCCGATACGGCGCTGGGATCAAAAGAAGAAATTTTTCTCACTAGGGTGCCACTTAAAACCGTACTGCGAAACTGCTTATCTACCTCAGAAGCATCAATTATCTGTGCATCTGCTGTCTCAAAGCCCTGATCGGTGACCTTTACTAGACCCATAAGACAGGCAAGGCTGACAATAGTTTGCTGTTGCTGATTTTGCGGCAGCGACTCTAAAATCATACGCCTAAACGCCTGATGTGATGAGCTGCGACCAGCGGCATTATAGCCGCCATAACCAACAATAAGTGGTAGTGAAACTGACATCCCCGCTCCCTAAATTATTTGCTGTACTTAAAGTCAGTTTAATCGTATTTTTTGGATATTTCGTTAATAATCTAGCCATATTAGTTAATTATTAAGACTTTTATGCTATATTTTAGCCATGATTTTTAATTTAACTCTTTTGCTTTGCGATAATATGCTGGTCTCGAGCACCACATTGGCGGCTGAAATCTTTAATTTTGCGCAGACAGCTGCTCGCGCCAATCGCGAAAACACCAAAGAAGTTAAAATTCGCTGGCTGAGCCCAGACGGAAAGGCGGTTAAAACCTCTGCTGGCGTTGAGCTGCATCCCACTCACTCTCTTGGTGATCTGTTTGATAGTGATTTGGTACATATTCCTGCAATGTGGCGAAACCCTCGGCCGGTTGTAGATAACTACCAAGCCTATATTCCATGGCTACAGGAACAACATAGAAAAAATGCCAATTTTACTGCGGTAGGTACCGGCGTTTGTTTTCTCGCTGAGGCGGGCTTGCTAGATGACAAACCAGCCACAACGCACTGGCACTATTTTGATCAACTACAACGCCGCTACCCAAGGATACAGTTAGAGCGAGAGCAGTTTACTACCCAGGCGGGGAATATTTACTGTGCGGCCAGTGTCAATGCCATGGCAGAACTTATTATGCATCAGGTAGAGCGTATTTTTGGACGCATTATTGCGCGGCAGGCACAGAGAAATTTTTTCCATGAAATCCGCAATCTAACAGAATCGGCAACCCGTGATGGACAGCGGCAAAACAAGCACGGTGATGAGGCCATAGCACAGGCTCAAATTTGGATTCAGGATAATTTGGCTAAATTACTTAGCGTACCTAATTTAGCCGATCAGTTTGGTATGACAACAAGAACCTTTAATCGACGCTTTAAAACGGCTACAGGGCAGACGCCGGTTGATTATATAACCCATGTGCGAATGACTTTTGCCTGTGATTTATTAAAGAATACTGATTTGTCGATTTTAGAAGTTGCTGGATTCAGCGGTTTTAAAGATGCGACTTGGTTTTCGTCGCGGTTCAGACAATGGTCTGGCGATACGCCTAAGGCGTACCGCCAAACGGTTAGAGCAAAATTATTTAATTAAAGCTGCAACCTAAACAGCTCTAACGCGGATTACGCCCTCAACCTGAGCAACTTTCTGCAGTATTTCATCAGAAATATCACCTTCAACATCAATAATATTGTAAGCGACTTCATTGCGACTCTTATTCACCATATCGACAACATTAAGATCGAAGTCAGCAAGAATTGAAAGCACACTGCCAAGAACCTTAGGTACATTTTGGTTGGCAAAAGTCAGGCGAGCACCACCATTGCGCGCCAACTTAGTCGATGGGAAATTTACCGAATTATGGATATTGCCATTTTCAATATAGTCCATTAGCTGATTGGCAGCCATAACTGCACAATTCTCTTCAGCTTCAGCGGTGCTAGCACCAATATGCGGCATAGCAATAATTTTTGGATTACCTAAGAATTCAGGCGTAGGGAAATCACATATGTAGCCGGCGATTACACCCTTATCTAAGGCCTTAACCATGTCTTCAGTGCTAACAATTTCTTCGCGAGCAAAGTTTAAAATCTTAGCGTTGCTTTTCATCACACTTAGGGTTTCACTGTTGATTAAATGCTTTGTCGCCGGAATAGCAGGCACATGAAGTGTTACAAAGTCTGACTTCGCCAGCAATGCTTCAAGACTATCCATTCGCTCAACCTGACTTGATAATTGCCATGCAGCCTCAACAGAAATAGCTGGGTCATAGCCCACAACATCCATACCAAGATCCAGCGCAAGATTAGCAATTATGGATCCAATAGCACCCAAGCCAACCACGCCTAGTGTTTTGCCCATAATTTCAGAGCCTGCAAAACGCTTTTTCTCTTTTTCAAGCAGCTTGCCCATTTCGCCGCCATCATCCATATGGGTCAGCTCCTGAACGTAGTTCATGCCGCCATAGATATCGCGTGAAGCTAGAAGCAGACCAGCAACAATCAATTCTTTAACCGCATTAGCGTTAGCTCCAGGCGTATTGAATACCACAATACCCTGATCAGTATAATCAGCAACAGGCACATTATTGACACCTGCACCTGCTCTGGCTACTGCCAAAAGACTTTCCGGCACCTGCTCCTCATGCAATTTTTGACTTCGCAAAATAAAGCCTTGAGGGTCTGACAGGTCACTGCCAACCTCGTATTTTTCAGCTGAAAAACGGCTGAGACCTTTGGAGGAGATTGCATTGTAGGTACGAATTTTGTGCATAGTTAATTCTCTAATTAGTTCTTTTCAATTATTGAGCGACTTGGTTATAGGCCCATTCTAGCCATGGTAGCAAAGCGTCTACATCTGATTTTTCAACTGTGGCGCCACACCAAATTCGCAAGCCTGCTGGCGCATCGCGATAGGCACCTATATCAAAGGCAACTGATTCTTCTGCAAGTAGTGAAACCATTTGTTTCACTTGATCAGCCTCTAAGTCTAAGCTTAGGCAAACGCTAGTATTTGAAACTTGGTCTGGCTGCTGTGCCAAAAAATCAATCCATGACCGCGAGTCGACAAATTGTTTAATCGTCGCGAGATTTGCTTCGGACTTTGCAATTGCCGCTGGCAACCCACCAATTGATTCAACCCAATCTAGCGCATCTAAATAGTCGGCAACACAGAGCATAGACGGCGTATTAATAGTGGCGCCGCGGAAGATGCCCTCAATCAATTTACCGGCTTTAGTCATGCGGAAAATTTTCGGTAATGGCCATGGTGGAGTATAGCTTTCAAGCCTTTCAACCGCTCTAGGACTAAGAATAAGCATGCCATGAGCACCCTCACCACCCAGTACTTTTTGCCAACTGTAAGTGACAACATCGAGTTTTTCCCATGGCATATCCATAGCAAACACGGCAGAAGTAGCGTCACAGATAGTTAGCCCTGTTCGATCATCGCTAATCCAGTCTGCATTGGGCACTTTTACACCCGATGTAGTGCCGTTCCATGTAAAGATACAATCATGGTCTGGGTTAGCCTGACTCAAATCTGGCAATAACCCGTAGTCAGCGGTGTAGCTGTTTAAATCATCCAGCTTTAGTTGCTTTACGGCATCAGTTAACCAGCCGCGACCAAAGGATTCCCAAGCAAAGATATCCACTGGGCGCGCACCTAAAACAGACCACATAATCATTTCTACGGCGCCGGTATCAGATGCTGGCACCACGCCGACACGATAGCCCTCTGGCAACCCGAGAATTTCCGCTGTCTGCTCACAGGCTTTACCCAGCGCCTGCTTGCCAAGAGATGAACGATGAGATCGCCCAAGCGTATCCAGCTGAAGATTTTCAACGCTGTAGCCAGGCCTTTTTGAGCAAGGGCCTGAAGAAAAATTTGGATTGTTCGGTTTCGTCGTTGGTTTCATAATTTTAACTTTGGTAATACCTTCGAGTCCCAGACCATATCTGCGACCATAGTTTAATTTAGCAATCTGTTAAATCAGAAATTTGCCTCTGGAAACTTTCATTATTTGGGGGCTAGGGTGCGCTCTTTTTCAATCAAAAATTCAGCCACTTTCAACATGCCAGAAAACCCGCCCGCCTTAGTTGTGCTGATGCGGTATTTGCCATTAATAATCATCTCTGGCGTGCCGCGCACCTTATATGCACGAACCCGCGATTTAGCCTGGGCTACCATGCTATTTGCGCCAAAAGAGTTAAACGCACTGGAAAACTGTTTGCTGTCAACGCCATGAGCAGTGAAAATCTCAGCAAAATCCGCTTCATTTTTAACGGATTGTTTTTTCAAATGAATAGCCTCAAAAATTGGCGTATGCACTTTATTCAGTACATTTAAAATTTTCGCCGCATAGTAAGCACGGGCATAGGCTTCCATTTTCGGCTGCCAAATTGCCGGCGTACTTTGGAAATCAACATCGGCAGGCAACTTTTCGACCCATGGATGCAATTCAGTTTGGAAATTAAAGCAATGGCTACAGGTATAGGCAAATACTTCATTGACTTCAATTTTAGCAGAATCAGCTGTTCTTACAGCCTGAGGAAGAATATCGTAATGTTCACCCGCTTTAAATGCCTCATCTGCCGCCTGGCACATTGCCAATGGCAACAAGGCTAATGTAAAAACAATTCGCTTTATCCACAACATTATCGGTCTCCTGACAGAATTTCTTTCAATATATATTAGTTTAAGCCCGAAATATAATTAGCTAGGGCTTTAATTTCTTTATCGCTTAAGGCCTTGGCAACGCCTTGCATTATTTTTGCGTTGGCGCCTGAATTGCGCTCGCCATTTCGATAAGCCAATAGTTGTTTTTCCGTATACTCTGCGTATTGTCCACCCAATGCTGGATATCCAGCAGGACCATTACCCTTGCCTGATGGTGAGTGACATGCGATACAAGCGGCTACACCAGTTTTAAGATTGCCAGCGCGATAGAGGTTTTCACCCAGCTCTAGAACTTTTTGCGGATCATTCATGCCAATTAAAGTTATTTCTTGTGCACCAGAAATTTGCATCTTTTTGCTATTGTAATAAGCCGCCATGTCCTGCAAATCTTGGTCTGACATGTAGTCCAGTATCCCTGTCATTTCAACAATAACACGCTCGCCCGCCTTAATATGACGCAATTGTGCGGTTAAATATTTCTCTCCAAGTCCTGCCAATTTTGGGAAGGAGGCAATAGCACTATTTCCATCTTGGGCGTGGCAACCCGCACAGCTTGCGGTTTTCAGCTTGCCGGCAGCTGCATCACCGCCAGCCCAAACAGGTGTGGTCAAAAACAAAGCTACAAGGCCGTAAACAAAAAAGATTCTTTTCATGGTTATTCCAAATCTCACTATACGTTAGAATGGTCGGGCGTATTTAACGAGTTATACGCGCGAACTTGTAAAAGGTGGTTAGCTCAAAGAGCTTTAGCGCGCGCATTATATACTAATAAGCTGTTTTTCTTAAACCAAATTACAATGTCTTTTTACGGATTTAAAAAAAGTGAACTTTAATACAGTCAAATTTCTAATTAGCGCTCAAACGCTCCAGCAATGTCCCAGCGATAGCGGCTGTGAAGTTGCCTTTGCCGGACGCTCTAATGCGGGGAAATCTAGCGCAATAAACACCTTAACTCGCAATAAAGGACTGGCGCGAACCAGTAAGGCCCCGGGTCGCACTCAGCTAATCAACCATTTTGAAATTGAACCTGAAAAGCGACTGGTTGATCTTCCGGGCTATGGTTACGCTAAGGTTCCTAAGGCTATCAAAGCAAAGTGGGATAGAAACTTAGCTGAGTATCTGCAAAATCGTAACAGCCTTTCGGGCCTAGTGCTTTTGATGGATATTAGACACCCGCTGCAAGATTACGACCAACAAATGTTGAATTGGGCCGCTCAAGCAGGGCTGCCAGTGCATATTTTGCTCACAAAAGCCGATAAACTTAAGCGCGGACCAGCAATGAACTCTTTGTTAGGCGTTGAAAAATTGCTTCGCGATATGGATCCAGGCTTTACTCTGTTAAGCGCGCAAATTTTTTCATCACTGAAAAAAACTGGGTTACCTGAGCTGGAGCAAAAACTTATTAGTTGGCTAGATAACTAGCGAACAAAAAAAGACCCTGATCAAATTGATTCAGGGTCTGTTACTACTCGGAGAGATTACGCGCCATTCTCACTAGGGGAAGAGAATTCATATTTTTGCTACTTGCACTAACTTAGACAGCGCTTTTGAATTAAGTTCCCTAATTATTTAAAAAAAATAATTTTTTTAATGTGCTTCATCCCAATTGTTCCCATCGCCTACATCTACCACTAATCTAACCTGTAAACTGGCAGCAGATTCCATGCATTCTTTCACCCCAATCACAACTTTTTGAAATTCATCATCTGGCACCTCAAGCACCAACTCATCATGCACCTGCATAATCATTCGGCTCTTTAGCTTTTGGCTTTGCAGCCAGTTTTCAACATTGATCATCGCCAATTTTATAATATCTGCCGCCGTTCCCTGCATTGGGGCATTGATTGCCGTGCGCTCTGCAGCCTGACGGCGCATGCCATTTCTACTATTAATTTCTGGCAAATATAGTCGTCTGCCAAAATGTGTTTCTACATAGCCATTTTCTGCTGCCGCATGACGCACCTGATTCATGTAGCTCTGAACACCAGGATAACGCTCAAAATATAAGTCAATATACTCGGCCGCTTGTTTGCGGCTAATATTTAGCTGTCGAGCCAAGCCAAAAGCTGACATCCCATAAATTAGACCAAAGTTAATCGCTTTAGCACTGCGACGCTGCTCTGTGGTTACCTGAGCAAGATTGACGCCAAAAACCTCAGCCGCTGTAGCGCTGTGCACATCCTGACCCTGGTCAAATGCCTTTAATAGGTTTTTATCGCCCGATAAATGCGCCATTATTCGCAATTCAATTTGCGAATAATCCGCAGCAATTAAGCGATGCCCTGGGGGCGCTATAAATGCCTGTCTTACGCGACGACCCTCAGCCGTTCGAATAGGGATATTCTGTAAATTGGGGTCAGAGGATGATAGCCTACCAGTCGCAGTTCCCGCCTGATGATAAGAGGTATGAATTCTCTTAGTTACAGGATTAATCATCGTTGGCAGCTTATCGGTGTAGGTGGATTTTAGCTTGGCTAAACCGCGGTGCTCTAAAAGCACCTTGGGCAGTGGATAGTCCAAGGCTAATTCTTGCAGCACTTCCTCTTTGGTTGATGGCGCGCCCTTCGCCGTCTTTTTAACCACCGGTATTTCTAATTTTTCGAATAAGATTTCTGCTAACTGTTTTGGCGACGCTAAATTAAACTGCTGGCCAGCCAGATCCCATGCTTGAGTTTCTAATTCAGCAAGGCGCTCCGCCAGCTCCTGACTCTGTTGAAATAATAATGTATCGTCAACCAGTGCCCCGGCACGCTCAATTTTAGAAAGAACTTTAATCAGAGGGAGTTCAATTTCTTGAAATAAGGTTTTAAGTGGTAACTGTGCTTCAACCTGCGGCCACAACGCCCGATGTAAGCGCAGTGTAATATCTGCATCTTCAGCTGCATAAGGCCCCGCCTGATCCAAAGCTATTTGATTAAAAGTAAGCTGTGATGCACCCTTTCCCGCAATTTCAGTAAAACTAATCGTTTGTTTATCCAGATAATATAGTGCCAAGCTATCCATATCATGTCGCGTGGCGACACTATCTAACACGTAGGATTCCAACATGGTATCAAAGGCGAGGCCTTGAAGATTAATCCCCTGTTGAGCCAACACGCTCATATCATATTTTAGATTTTGACCGACTTTTTTAATTTGTGAATTTTCAAGAATAGGCTTTATTGCATTGAGCACGGTCTCTTTGGATAATTGTTCTGGCACCCCTAAATAATCATGGCCAAAGGGTATATAGGCAGCATTTCCAGGCTCGACAGCGACGCTAATACCAACCAAATCTGCAACCATATAATCTAGACTGGTTGTCTCAGTATCCACAGCAATTAAAGAGCTGTTTTCAAGCTTTTCAAGCCAAACAGCAAACTGTTGAGAATCCAAAATTGTTTCATAATTAATCGATAGTGGTTCGTTGGGCTCACTCTTTGGCGCAACAACTGCTGTGTCATCAGTCTTTATCGGTTTATCTTGGCTTGGTGAGCCGCTGAGCTCATTAATCCAAGTTTTAAATTCCATTAATTGGAACAGTTTAAGCAATTCTCCTTGATCAGGCTCTTGATTTGCCAACTGATCAACATTCAAGGCAACCTCAACATCGGTTTTTATAGTCGCTAATGTGTAAGAAAGATAGGCAAGTTCTTTGTGCTCTTCTAGTTTAGCCGCCATAGTTTTAGCGCCGCGAAAACTCAGTCCAGCAACCTCGTCGAGTCGCTGATAAATTGCGTCTAGCCCCCCTAGCCCTTGCAATAAACCCAATGCAGTCTTTTCACCCACCCCAGGCACACCGGGAATATTGTCTGACTTATCACCTAATAGTGCTAAATAATCAATAATAAGTTCTGGCGGTATGCCAAACTTAGCTATTACGCCTTCCCTATCTAAGTGGGAATCAGTCATGGTGTTGACCAAACTAATATGCTCATTGACTAACTGCGCTATATCCTTATCACCAGTGGAAATAATCACAGGTTGCTGTTTTTTAGTGGCCTGTACGGCATAGGTACCTATTACATCATCTGCCTCTACGCCCTCAATACTAATAAGAGGCATTCCCATGGCTTTAATAATATTATGGATTGGCTCGATCTGTGAGCGCAGCTCATCCGGCATGGGTGGGCGATTTGCTTTATATTCACTGTAAATATCATCGCGAAAGGTTTTGCCCTTGGCGTCAAAAATCACCGCTGTTGTGCTATTGGGGTAGTCCTTTTGCAGGCGTCTCATCATATTAATAACGCCCTTCACTGCACCGGTTGGTAACCCCTTGCTGTTAGTTAAGGGAGGTAGCGCATGAAAGGCTCTATATAAGTACGAAGAGCCATCAACAAGAATAAGCGGGGCTTTTTCAGTCATAGTTATCAAATTTTTATGGTTTCTATCAATAAATAATACATCATTTATTTGAAGCAAGCGTTAAATTGCTGGGCTAAACCATAGATGTAAGATTCATATGTTGGCAGCTTGGATGGGTATGTTACCGCCAATATATCGATGACTTTTGTCGGCACGGCTAGTTCATTTGCCACTGCCATTGCGTCTTTATGGCCGTGCTGCGGCTCGATAAACACGCAACTTACGCCAAGTTTTTTCCCCTCTAAGCGCAAATTATATTGCGTCTTAGCACCCTGCTGCTTGCCTAACATGTCTCGAATAGGCAAGCCTGGTTGTAATCCAAACTCATCTATAAAATAGTCAAAGGCTTGGTGGTGAACAATATAATTTTCATTTTTCGCTTCAATTAATAAATCTTTAACTGACTTTTCTGCCGCTGCATCAAAAATATCTTGCGCAGGAATTTTAAGTTGAGCAGATAAGGTTTTAACCAATTGTCTAACAATTGTTGGCGACAACCAGATATGAGGATCAAAACCATGATCGTGCTCATGATGGTCATCTATGTGATTGTCATCGGCTGATAGCCCATGCTCAGAATCAACTAACTCCATTGCTGTTACACGTTTAGATGTCGCTACTGCGGAAAACTGCTTGGCCGCGCTAGATTCAAACTCTGGACCAACCCAAAACACCAAATCTGCAGCAGATAAGGTGCGCATATCTGATACTTTAAGAACTACATCATGGGGCGACAGTGCCGCAGGCATTAAATATTCAACCTCTACTCTATCTTGAAAGGCCGATTTAACAATAATAGCCAGAGGCTTAATGCTGGTTACGACTAATGGCTTAGCACTATCTTGGGCTGAAACAGTTGATATAGGCGCAGTTAGGGCAATAAGTACAGATAGGCAAAAAAGCTTAAATGCAATGTTATATTGTTTCATTTTATAAAATTTACCTTGTATTTTGTTAAAAAAACGCTATTTTCACTATTTTCATATCAAAACTATATGTTATATTATAACATAACTCTAAATTACTTGGGTATTCTATGCTCACTAATGCGCGATTAGTACACCAGCCTCACGATCATGTTCGCTCTATGAATGCCGCCGTAAGCCGCGCCCATGAGATCTGTGCAAAGTCTAATGTGCGCCTAACCGCTACTAGAGAAGCTATATTAAAGCTGTTATGGCAAAGTCATCAACCATTGGGCGCTTATCAGTTGCAACAGCAGCTTTCCAAGGTCACCGATAAGCCGGTAGCGCCCCCTACCATCTATAGAGCCACAGAATTCTTAATTGATTTAGGGCTTGTACATCGCATTCCATCATTAAATGCGTATATTGGCTGCCCCTTTCCTAACAGCGAACACAGCAATATCTTTTTAATTTGCCAAGAATGTAAAACTGTAGCCGAAATGGCGGATAATAGAGTTAATAGTTTACTAGAAAACCTTTGCGATATGGTCAACTTCAAGCATAAGAGCCAAATCATCGAAATCGTCGGCTACTGCCCTAACTGTGAGCCTGGAGACAGCGATGAATAAGCCATTAATCAACCTGCAGTCAGTCAGTAAGGTTTTTTCTGAAAAGCCTATTTTGCAAAATATCTCTATGGCAGTAAATAAAGGTGAGATTACTACAATCATTGGCCCTAATGGTGCCGGAAAATCTTCATTGGTAAGGCTTATTTTAGGCCTAATTACACCAGATAATGGCAAAATAGATAGAGCTAATGACCTTGTGATTGGCTATATGCCACAAAAAATACATATAGATCCAACGCTGCCAATCTCAACGTGCAGGTTCTTGCAATTAGCCAATACTTCTCATGATGCTTGCCATAGGGCACTTGAGCTTGTGGGCATCCTGAGCGCTAAAAACACCCCATTTCATAAGCTTTCGGGCGGCGAAATGCAGCGCGCTCTGCTAGCCAGAGCTATTCTGCGCCAACCAAACCTATTGGTTTTAGATGAGCCTGTTCAGGGCGTAGATTTTAATGGCCAAAATGAGCTGTATGAGCTAATCGCTACGCTTAGATCATCTCTTAACTGTGGAATTGTGATGGTATCACATGATTTACACCTAGTTATGTCAGCAACCGATCATGTCGTTTGCCTAAACAATCATATTTGCTGTCAGGGCAAGCCCGAACAGGTGACTCAGGATCCCGCCTATTTGGATATATTTGGTGAAACTGCGCTCTATAATCACAAGCATAACCACAAGCATAGCTTAGAGGGTAAGGTGCTAGATGCTGATGGCAACCATCAGCATGGGGAAGGGTGCCAGCATGATTGAATTTTTGCTTTATGCATTACTTGCCGGAATTGGCGTGGCCGCAGTAGCAGGCCCGCTTGGCTGCTTTGTGGTATGGCGCAGAATGGCTTATTTTGGTGACACGCTTGCTCATGGCGCACTATTAGGCGTTGCTCTTGGCGTATTTTTAAGTATCGATCTCGGCATCGCTGTTACCCTAGTTTGCCTATCTATGGCACTTGGACTGGTAGCACTAGAGCAACAGGGTATTTTAGCTGTGGATACATTGTTAGGCATTCTATCCCATTCAGCGCTAGCTGCGGGCTTAGTGGTCATTTCATTACTGTCTAATGTAAGAGTAGATCTTATGTCGTTATTATTTGGCGACCTGCTATCCGTAACAGCCGCTGATTTATGGACTATTTATGCAGTCGCCACTGTTGCGATTGTTTTGCTGGCAACGCTTTGGAAATCTCTTATCAGCATTACCGTAGAACCTGACCTTGCTGCCGTTGAGGGTATTAATGTAGCGCGCGTCAGAACAGCTCTAATGTTAATCACCGCATTGGTGATCGCCATCGCGATGAAAATTGTCGGGGTTCTATTAATCACTGCTCTATTGATTATTCCAGCTGCCACGGCTCGCAGAATAAGCGCCACACCAGAATCTATGGCGGTTATTGCCAGCCTGGTTGCCATGATTTCTGTGATATCTGGCTTAGCTGCATCTTGGTATATGGACACGCCGGTAGGGCCATCGATTGTTATCAGCTCTACAGTACTGTTTTGTTTCTCTCTTAGTATTAAGCAAAAGGGCTAGGCTGTTTTTCTAGAAACGCTCAATACCAACCAACAGGTTTTCCCATAATTCATCCGCAATACTCGAGGATAAATCGCCTTCAGCATTAAGCAGAATTTTTCTGCCTATACCTGCAGTCTCAGCCGCTTGCATATCTGTCTCCCTATCGCCAATCATAATAGATTCGCTGGCATCAAGATCAAACTCTTGCATAGCTTGGAGCAACATACCTGGAGCTGGCTTGCGCCAATTACTATTCTTTAAATAGGGCGGTAGGGCCTTTTCAGGGTGGTAAGGACAAAAATAAACTGCATCAATTTCACATTGGTTAGCTAAAAACTGCTGCTTCATCCAGCCTGTTAGCTTTGAGAAATCATCTTCTGAAAAATAGCCGCGGCCAATGCCTGACTGATTGGTTACTACAACCAACTTATAGCCTAATTTTTTAGCATGGCGGCAAAATTCAAAAATACCGTCCATAAAATCAAAATCTTCCACCCTATAAACATAGGAGTGGTCGATATTAATTACGCCGTCTCTATCTAAAAATACCGCCTTGTTGGTCATGCCAGTTTTTGCTCCTCAACCACCCTGTCAAACATTGCTATTACTGACTCTGTGGTTATTTGCTGCATTAACTCTGCACCCTTAACCCGAAGTCCCCAGGAGACTTGCTGCGCAGACTTACCATATTGCCGCTGTAAATTTTGATGATATACCTCAACCACATAGTCTTGATAGAGGTAGGGCCCCGTTCGCGCTGGATTAGAATGAGCATAAAGCCCGATCACTGGCGTCCCTACAGTAACTGCCATATGGGCAGGGCCAGTATCTGGAGCAATGACCAAGGATGCCTGCTCAAGAACACAGAGTAACTCTTTTAGTGAGGTTTTACCGACTAAATTTAATACAGGGAAATCAACATCTTGTAGAATTTCAGCGGATAAACGCTGCTCTAATTCGGTTGGGCCACCACTAAGCACAACGGCAAAACCTTGACTGTGAGCATAGTTTGCAACTTCCGCATAGCGCCGTGGCAACCAATTGCGCTCAGGGCCACTGGCGGCAGGGGCTATAACTAAGGTTTTCCCCAAGCCCTGTAAATGCTGTTTGGCGACCGCCCGGTTAGAATCAGAAACCGGCAATTGCCATTTTGGCGCTGTAACAGGAACGCCTATTGCCTGAGCAAACCCCATAAAGCCTTCCAATACATGGGCTTGTTGTTGCTTTTCAATGCGCTGATTTATAAAGAGCGAATGGGCTTCTTTTGCTCTATGCCAATCAAACCCTACTTTTACCTTTGCGGGAATACAGCTAGCGGCAAGGTTAGCTCTGAATGCAACCTGCATATGCAATAAGACATCGAATTGCCTGTGCTCAAAGGATTGTTTTAGTTGTTTATAGGCCGCTTTACCCAGTTTTTTATCAAAAATAACAAAGTCTACCCCCGACAAGCCTTCTAGCAATGCTGCCTCTACCTTGCCAATCACCCAAGTAATACTGGCCGCTGGATAATGATTTTGGATAGCCTGCACAGCGGACACCGCATGGCAAACATCGCCGATTGCGGACAGCCGGAGAATACATATATCTTTAGGTTGCTCAGATAAGACCACAGCGCGCCTTAATTAGTAGAGTGAATGAGCAGCCATAATAATGACCAATACACAACGCTTCATTGCCCCTGTGTATCTGACTGATCAAGCTTGTTATACTGCCAAAAATCACGGTAAATCTCTTATGCTCAATATAATCCATTGTGGACATCATACGCTTCTTACCGCCGTCAACAATCCCTTAAATATTACTCAGGATTGGTTTTCGCCTAATTATTGGCAGCGCAAAGGTGCCATTATAGCGGAAAAAAAAGGTCGCTCTACCACGTGGTTTTTCGATTACTCCAATGGAATAGGGGTGCTGCGTCATTATTGGCGCGGCGGCCTAATTGGCAAGCTATTAAGCGACCAATATCTCTACACAGGGCTAAAAAACACTAGAACCTACAAAGAATACCAATTACTTATTACGTTACAACAAAAAGGACTTAGGGCTCCCTCGCCACTTGCGGCAAAGATTACTGTTAGTGCGGCCATCTACCGTGGAGACTTGATTACCCAAGCTATACCCAAGGCTAAAAGCTTACTTGATATATTAAAAGAGAGACCGCTTTCAGTTGACGAAATTTCAGGTATTGGCCATACCATTGCTGAGTTTCATCAACAGGGGGTATTTCATGCCGACCTAAACATCAACAACATTATGCTAGATAACAGCGGCAAAGCTTATCTTATTGATTTTGACCGAGGGCGTATAGTTGCGCCTTTAGATTCATGCCTCAAGGGCAATATAAAGCGACTCAACCGCTCCTTTATAAAAGAGAAGGGACGCAATAACTGCTTTTTTTGGGGCTCAGAACAATGGCAACAGCTACTAGATGCCTATCACAGCAAACTGTAACTAGGTTGCTTTGATCTTACTGATAACATTTGAAGTAGAGCAGTCGTTAATAAACTCAAGCACCTCGACACTGCCTCCATTTGCCAAAACAAAATCAGCACCGGCAATTTCATCAATTTTATAATCGCCGCCTTTAACTAAAACATCCGGCTTTAGCTGCTGTATTAATTTTGCCGGCGTATCATTCTGTTCTACTGAGCCAAAGGGGATAACCCAATCTACTGCCGCCAAGGCGGTAAGAACGGTTGCACGCTCCTCGAGGGTATTAATAGGGCGGTCGGCTCCTTTCAAACGAGATATGGAATCGTCATTATTTAAGCCAACCACTAATTTATCGCCGCGAGTTTTCGCCTGCGCCAAATATCTTACATGCCCTGCATGCAAAATATCGAAGCAGCCATTAGTGAACACAATCTTATCGCCACGACGACGCGCCTGCTCTATACGCTCGAACACCTCATCTGCCTGGGGATGATAACTCTCACCTGTTTGCTCAAGATACTCTGTCAGCTTATTCGACAACTCCTCTGGAGATACTGTGGCAGCACCTAAGCGAGTCACCGTTATGCCGGCGGCAACATTGGCTATTTCTACCGCCTGAGAAGCCGGCATCTGAGTGCCAAGCATTACTGCTAGGGTCGCAATTACTGTATCGCCTGCACCGGTAACATCAGCCACCTCAAGTGTTTGTGCGGAGTAATCGTGCTTTTCTGTTGGCGTAATCAGCGACATACCCTGCTCAGATCGGGTAAGTAACATAGCGCCAATATTGCACTCAGCAATGATCTTTTTGGCGCACTGGGCAATTTGCTCTTCGTCACCTGAGATTCCACCTGCCGCATGGTATTCAGTTAAATTAGGTGTTACAAAATCTGCTCCGGCATAATCGGCTAAATCCTTGGACTTAGGATCTACTAAAACTGTTTTACCGGCTTTCTTTGCCACATTAATCATGTCACCAATTTTTGCCAGTGAGCCTTTGTTGTAGTCTGAAAATACCACCATTTCGAACTGATCAATTAACGCCTCAAATTTTGCGCTCAATAAATCTGCATGCTGCTGAGAAAATGGCTGCTCGATATCGAGACGAACCACTTGCTGGCTGCGACTTAAAATACGAATTTTAGTAATTGTTGGCGCTTGATCCTGTTCTACTAAAAGCGAATTAATACCTTCTTTTTCTAAGGAGGATTTTAAGCTTTGACCATTGTCATCATCACCAATAATACCCAGCAAACTAGCCTTAGCTCCCAGGTGAACAATGTTTTTTGCAACATTTGCCGCACCACCGGCCTTGTCTTCAAAATCAGAAACCCTCACTATGGGTACAGGCGCCTCAGGAGAAATGCGCGCCGTATCACCATGCCAATAGCGGTCCAACATAACATCGCCGACCACAAGTATTTTGACATCATTCAAGGCTTGAAAATAAGACAGATCCATTAGCTGTTTCCTGCGACTAGCGCATCTATAGCTTCGCACAACCAGTGACCAATAAACATATGGGCCTCTTGGATACGCGCCGTTTCATCATTGGCAATAATAATAGGCAGGGTGGCAATATCTTTTACTACGCCACCATCGCGACCAGTAAGAGCAACCGTATAGGCACCAATATCATTAGCCGCCGTGAGCGCTAAATTGATATTTGGACTGGTACCTGATGTGGTGAGACCTATCGCCACATCTTCGGGCTTACATAGGCCTTTTACTTGACGCTCAAAGACTGAATCAAAGTGGTAGTCGTTGGAATGAGCTGTCAAAATTGAGGTATCTGTCGTCAGCGCGATTGCCGCAAGTGGGCCTCGTTCATTTTTATAGCGAACCATAAATTCAGCCGCCAAATGCTGGGCATCAGCAGCACTGCCGCCATTACCCATCCAAATTATTTTGCCGCCAGCCTGCAGTGTGGCAAAGCATTTCTCCGCAAGAATTAATGCTTGATCATGGTAGGCATCCATTAATTCAAAGGCTTTTTTATGGCGCTCTAAACTGGCCAAATAACTATTCTGAATCTGTTTAGAAATCATACTATCCGCTTTAAATGCAAAAATAAAAGATACCTCATTGTACACCTATACTCAAAAAAGCGCGCAAATTAAGTGAAAACTTCTGGCGGCGCTGCTCGCAAAAATGCCCACCTCCATGCAAATGAAACACCCAATAAGTGTCGATTTTATGCTTGACTGTTTTTGTCTATCTAAGCAGATAAGCTAGATGATAAGATATGGCAATATCATATGGGGTAAATTGAATGCTATTTGTTGCATACTCGTTGTTTTTATATGTTTTAAGCCCCGCCATCTTTTTGCATTTATGGCTAAGAGGGCGAAAAGCTAGCGCCTACAGAAAACGCTGGGCTGAGCGCCTTGGGATTTATAGCAAAAAGCTTCAAACTGAAAGCCTGATTGTTCACTGTGCATCTGTAGGCGAAGTTATGGCTGCCACTCCATTAATAAAGCAGTTGATGATTAGGCATCCAAAGCAAAAGATTACCATTACCTGCAATACGCCAACGGGCTCTGAGCAAATTATAAAAATCTTTGGTGATGCGGTTCAGCATATTTATCTACCGCTGGATTTTTATGGTAGTGTAAAGCGGTTTCTTAATAAACTAAGACCTGCGGCAGTCATTATTCTTGAAACCGAGCTGTGGCCAAACCTAATTTTTCAATCCAAGAGTCGAAAGATACCGATACTGTTGCTCAATGCGCGACTATCTGAAAAATCGCTCAAAGGCTACCAGCTAATCGCGCCCCTAAGCCGACAATTGATGCGCTCAATTACTATGCTAGCCGGACATAATCAATCGGATGTCGATCGCTTTAAATTACTAGGATTAGAAGATCATCAAGCCGCTGTTGTTGGCTCGATTAAATTTGATATACAGCTTTCTAATCAGGCAAAAGAAAGTGCCGAACAACTTCAACAAACACTTAGTCACTACGGCTTTATTTGGGTAGCCGGCTCTACCCATCCGGGGGAGCATGAACAGATAATTGCTGCACATAAAATGTTGTGCAATGCTCAGCAAAATACGCTGTTAATTATAGCTCCACGACACCCCGAGCAATTCGATAAAGTCGCTGATATATTGCGCGATGAAAAAATGCCTTTTGGGCGTTGGAGCGCGAAAGATTTAATCGATCAGCCCGTTTTATTAGCCGATGCCATGGGAGAAATGCTTACCTTTTTTGGTGCTGCTAACTGCGCTTTTATTGGCGGAAGCTTAATTGATAGGGGCGGTCATAACCCGCTAGAGGCCGCCGCCTTGGCGATACCAATTATTAGCGGCCCCAGCTATTATAATTTTAAGCATATCTTTCCTCAGCTTATAAGCAAAAATGCCTGCACAGAGGTCGACGATTGCAATACGCTATTTGATCAATTAGCTATTTATGCCAACTCGCCTGAACAGGCCAAACTACAGGGCAAAGAAGCATTCAAGATTGTGCAAAGTAATCAGGGCGCAATTGAAAAAACGCTAAGCATCCTAGCGCGTTATATAACTCAATAGACTTAAAACTTACTGCTTCCGTCAATCGAGCGCCATGTACTGCGCATGGTGATTTCTGTGTGTGGGGCCTTAAAGAAGCCATGATAATGCCCCATGGGATTAATTAGTATTAATTGCGTGCTGTGATCTACCGTATAGTCATCGCCACTGAGAGGCACCTGGTTATAGGCCACATTAAGTTCGGCCGTTAGGCGTCGAATCAAATGCTTGTTGCCGGTTACACCGATAAATTCTTGGTTAAAGTAGGGCACATACTCGGCTAGCTTTTCTACTGTATCCCGCTCTGAATCCAAGGAGATCATGACTATTTGAAGGCGTTCTTTTTCACTATCCTTCAGTTTGCTGTAAGTATCGTTCAACATTGCCAGAGTGGTAGGGCAGATATCTGGGCAGTGGGTAAAGCCAAAGAACACAATACTCCAAATACCCTGCATGCGCTCTATATTAAACAGATCACCGCGGTGGTCTACTAATTCAAAATCACTAAAGATTCGCGGCTTCTCCAATACAATGGCGCCATTAATCTGCAATTCTTCTTTGGACATAATCACTGGCTGACTAATACGCCATGTAAAGCCATAAACAACCAATAATATAAAGGCAATGATGGCCACAATGGTTAGTCTAATTCTGTTTTTTTGTTCCATATTGATCAAACCGAGCAAGTAAAATTAAATGGCGACCGACGGTACTAGATAGTGGTCGAGCAACATAATGGCAAACAGCACCATTAAATAAATAATGGAGTATTTAAAGGTTCTCATGCCTGAATCTTTATTCAGCCACATTAGGGTGGAATAAAATAAGAATCCAGCGCCCAAAATTAAGCATCCGAGTAAATATAGCCAGCCAAAAAGACCGGTTAAATAGGGCAAGATTGTTACTACAATCAACATCAGAGTATAGAGCACGATATTAATTTTGGTGTAAGTATCGCCATGGGTTACTGGCAACATAGGTATATCGGCTTTGGCATATTCTTCTTTGCGATGCAGTGCCAGCGCCCAAAAATGCGGTGGTGTCCAGGCAAAGATAATCAAAACCAACAGTAGTGCGTTGTAATGGATTTCTCCCGTCACTGCCACCCAACCCAATAGTGGCGGAGCCGCGCCGGCAAGTCCACCAATCACAATATTTTGTGGCGTAGCGCGCTTTAAATACATGGTATAAATAAAGGCATAACCAATTAAAGATGCCAGCGTCAGCCACGCTGTTAGTACATTGGTAAACAGTACCAATACGACTATTCCAAGAAGCCCAATTAGCAGCGCAAAAATTATAGCTTGGTTGGGACTAAGCCGACCCTTAGCAATGGGTCGGTTCGCTGTGCGCGCCATCTTTTCATCGATATGCCTATCAACCACGTGATTGACTGCTGCTGCCGCGCCAGCGCAAAGCGCAATACCAAGGTTGCCAAACACTAATATATCGAGAGGTACGGCCGCTGGAGTTGCTAACAGCATGCCTATTACCGACGTTAGCAGCATTAGCGCCACTACATTCGGCTTGCACAGCTCTAAGTAGTCACGCCAACTAATGGCTGTTTGATTATCTACGTTTGATTTCAACATATTCTCCGAATAAACGATTGCTATCGCTAAATTAACGATCAGGGGAATATTTTAACAGATGTTTAAGGTCATCAAGCAGTCCATTCGCATCATTATCTGCAGTGAAGTACAGAATTGCCTTATTATCTGGGGTTACCACAAAATATCTGGTGTCTAACATATCCCAATCTGCCGAATTATTGAGTAGTAATTGCTTAAATAAGCTGTTGTCTAGTTGGGTCAACTGTAAAAATGGGTGCTCCTGCTTTAACCATTGCGGGTCGAGAGCTTGGTCCGGTCCATGCAGAAATATTCGCTGTACTCGTCCAGTATATTTACCCAATAACATATGAATCTGACGGGTGTTTAGCAGAATATCTTCGCATGTCTGATCACAGGAATTACCACCGACAATAACAATTTGCCACTTCGGCTTTTCGGAAATAGGAATCGCATTTAATACTGCGCTGATATCCAGTGCTGGTTTGACTAATTGGCCCTGATTAGTGGTGCCAAACATTTCAATCATTTTTTGACGCTGCTCTTCTGTCTTTGGCACCATTAGGAAGCCAAATGCGATAACACCAAAGACAATAATCAACATTAACCAAATTTGGTATCTAAAGCCCTTTTGTTTTGCTGTTAGCGACTGCTGATCTGACATAATTTATTCCTGTAATCTTATTGATGTGTTTTTCTGAGCCAACTGACCACATTGGAATTAGCAATAATGGTCATTATCAGTAGCGTGATGGCCATGGCAAACCACTGTACTGCATAGCCTACATGCTTTTGTGGCTGAACCGCTACTGTGGTCCAGCCAGTTTTAAGCGCGCCGGGCGAATCTTGATCCAGTCGTAACTGGTACGGCAAAAAAGACTCGCCATAGAGTACTTTCGCTCTGTCTGTTGTAATCCAACCCACTCGGCTGGGCCAATCTTGTACTTGATCAATGCCATCATCTAAACGATAGCCGCCCTTAAGGGTTTGATAGAGGTAGCCACGCAATTGCACGCCATCTTCAATGGGTGGAATTGATGGCAATATATCACGATCCAAAGACGCCTCTACCCAGCCACGATTAATTAACAATTTTTCTGTTAGCCCAGATAATGTAAGCGGCTGTAATATTTCATAGCCTGGACGGCCATTTTTAACTTTATTGTCAAGAATAATGACACGCTGGTTGTCGATGGTGCCACGTATCCATGCCAATCGATACTGATGATCTTTACCAGAAACTAGTATTTCAGGAGTAATCACTGGCGGTAGCTGTTGGTTGCGCGCATGGTGATCGACAATCTGTTGTTTTTCTTCCCCGCGCTCTAATTGCCATGCCCCAAGGCCAAGCAACAAAGGCAGCATTAATAGCGAAAACGCCAATAACTTGACATTGGGCTGCCATTTAAAAGCGTTTGTTTTTTGAGCCGAGTCTGCCATCTGTGTTTAAATGTTTCCTATCTCAACAA
>JBMZEV010000018.1:0-21269 GCA_049615065.1 Porticoccaceae bacterium
GCCAACTCAGGGTTCCACCTATAGCTATAACTGCTGCTGCAACAAGCTTCAGGCCGTTATCTACCCACCATTGCTTAAACGCTTCTATTTGTTCTTCTTCGGATAAGTGATTTGCCACAATTGTTCCTCAATTTTCAAAATTTGTTATTAAAAAATCGACCAGATTTTTCTGATCCACTGTTTCTTGGGGTCGCTCCTGTCTCAGGAACTTTACTTGTACGGTATTGGACGACAACTCGTCCTCACCTAAAATAACCGCTACCGCAGCGCCACTTTTATCTGCTTTTTTTATCTGCGATTTAAAACTACCGCCACCACAATGCGCCTCTACACGAAGCGATGGCAATCCAGTGCGTAACTGCTCTGCTAGCTGCATGGCTTGATAAAATTCATCACCCACAGCGACCAGATACAGATCAACTTGTTGGGCGACACTATCAGGCACTGCGCCCAACTCGTCAAGCAACATTATTAAACGCTCTAAACCAATTGCCAAACCCACTGCTGGACATGGCTTACCACCCAGTAGTTCAACCAAACTATCATAGCGGCCACCAGCACAGATAGTACCCTGAGCGCCAAGTTCATTTGTCACCCATTCAAACACAGTCTGCGAGTAATAATCCAAGCCTCTAACAAGCTTTGGGTTCACCACATAGCTCACACCAGCAGCCTCTAGCATGGCACAAATTTGCTCAAAATGCTGTTTTGACTCAGCCCCTAAAAAATCGCCCAATACTGGGGCATTTTCAAGAATTGATTGGGTCTGGGTATTTTTGCTATCCAGAATGCGTAAGGGGTTGCTAGTCAAACGTCGCTGACTATCTTCATCTAAATCATCTTTGTATAAATCGAGATATTGAACAAGTGATTGACGATAGGCTGCACGCTCCTCAGCTGTACCCAACGAGTTAACCTGCAACTCAACAGCTTGGTCAATGTTTAACTCTCGCCATAGGCGTGCCGTCAATAATAATAGCTCAGCATCAATATCTGGACTTACAAGCCCAAAGGCTTCGACGCCAATCTGATGGAATTGCCGCAATCGTCCCTTTTGCGGACGCTCATGACGAAACATAGGACCGGTATACCAGAGGCGCTGAGTTTGATTATGCAATAGGCCATTTTCAATACAGGCGCGAACACAACCAGCAGTCCCCTCAGGGCGCAAACTCAGTCGATCGCCGTTGCGATCGTCAAAACTGTACATTTCTTTTTCTACGATATCTGTGACTTCACCCACAGCACGCTTGAATAAATCTGTTTTTTCTAAAATAGGAAAGCGGATCTCTTTATAACTATAGGCGGCAAGCATTCGAGCCAAGGTTGCTTCGACATACTGCCAAACAGCAGATTGCTCGGGAAGCAAATCATTCATTCCCCGTATCGACTGGATTTTCATCTGTACATCCCCAAAGCGCTTTTTCCTTTTACTAGCCCTTAGCTATTATATTCTGTTGCGCAGTGTCTAGCTGAGACTGTTTAACCTGAGCCTTAGCGCGAATTTCTTTTTCTAATTGGTCTACTAGATTGCCCTGCGCCAACTTATGGTCTGGCTTACCATCTAAATACACCAAATTATCAGGCGTTCCTCCAGTAAGACCAAAGTCAGACTCTTTTGCTTCACCCGGACCATTCACTATACAGCCAATTATCGATACATCCATAGGCACGGTAATATCTTCGAGCCTATTTTCTAATTCATTTACCGTCTTAATCACATCAAAATTTTGTCGCGAACAACTGGGACAGGCAATAAAGTTAATGCCTTTGCTACGCAATCTTAGACTGCGCAACATATCCCAGGCTACACGGGCTTCCTCAGCTGGGTCTGCAGCCAGTGAAATGCGGATGGTATCGCCAATACCATCCATTAGCAAAGAACCTAAACCAATTGCCGATTTTACCGTGCCAGAACGCAGTCCGCCGGCCTCAGTAATACCTAAATGCAATGGCTGCTCAATACGCTTAGCCAGATCGCGATAGGCATCTACAGCCATAAACACATCAGAGGCCTTAACACTGACCTTAAAATCTTGGAAATCATGCTTATCCAATAAATCCACATTACGCATCGCCGACTCTACCATTGCCTCGGCAGTGGGCTCATTATATTTACGCAGTAAATCTTTACCCAGTGAACCGGCATTTACGCCAATTCTAATAGGAATATTTTTATCCTTGGCCTTTGCGATTACTTCTCTAAGGCGATCTTCGCGAGTTATATTACCGGGATTAATTCGCAGACAATCTACACCTAAATCAGCCACTCGCAGGGCAATATTGTGATCAAAATGGATATCTGCAACCAGTGGAATATTTACTAGCTTACGAATTTCACCAAAGGCTTCAGCTTCTTCCAAGGAGGGAACTGAGACCCGCACAATATCCGCGCCAGCCTGTTGAATTCGTTCAATTTGTGCCACCGTAGCCGCCACATCTGAGGTGCTGGTGTTGGTCATGCTTTGCACAGAGATTGGCGCATCACCACCCACAGGCACATCACCGACCATAATTTGTCGAGATTTTCGTCTTACTATGGGGTTTCCGCTAAACACAGTCTCTAATCTCTTGGTTTCTCTGTTTTTTTTGATATTTCGCTATCGAATATTTAATCTAACAGCTTAACAGGAACTTCTTCAGCCGCCAGTTTACTCTTGTAACGTTGTTGGCGTTTGGTGCGATCATTGACCTCACCCGCAAGTTGACCACAGGCCGCGGCGATATCATCACCGCGTGTTGTGCGCACTGTTACAGTGTACCCTTCCGCCTGCAGAATGTCTCGAAAACGATTAAGCGCTGTATTGGTTACACGCTTATAGTCTGAGCCAGGAAATGGGTTAAATGGAATTAGATTTATTTTACAGGGAAGATCTTTAAGTAATACTGCTAATTCGCGAGCATGTACCGAGCGATCATTGACCTGATCCATCAATGTATACTCAACCGTGGCTTTGCGCCGATTATCCGGCATTTTTTCGATATAGTTTTTCGCACTTTGCACAAATTCAGTCACACTGTATTTGCGATTGATAGGCACTAATTCGTTACGCAATTCATCATTGGGGGCATGAAGTGAAATCGCTAGAGAAACATCGGTAACCTCCGCCAGCTGATCCAATGCAGGAACCACCCCAGCAGTACTGAGGGTGACCCGACGTTTTGACAGACCGTAGGCATTGTCTTCCATCATCAGGTTCATGGCGTCTACCACATTATCAAAATTCATCAGTGGCTCACCCATACCCATCATTACCACATTAGTCACTCGGCGGGTGGCCTTGGTGCTGAACTGATCAAATGACTCGGCCGCAATCCACAGCTGACCAATTATCTCTGCGGTATCCAGATCTCTATTAAAACCCTGCTTGCCAGTAGCACAAAAACTACAATCCAAGGCACAGCCAATTTGCGATGATACACACAGAGTGCCGCGATCTTTTTCGGGAATATAGACCATCTCGATACAGCTGCCGCCTTCGACTTTAATCAGCCATTTGCGTGTACCATCAGTGGAATCTTGGCAACTAACCACCTCTGGTAGGCGAATTTCTGCAGTCTTTTGAAGTTTTTCACGCAGTGATTTCGATAAATTTGTCATCTGATCAAAATCACGCTCGCCCATCTGGTGAATCCACTTCACCATTTGCGTGGCACGAAAACGCTTCTCCCCCAGCTGTTCGAAGAAATCGCCTAGCTTGGAAACAGAAAGCCCCAACAGGTTAGTTTTAACCGGTTGGGGCGTAAACTGCTCAGCAGTATTTAATGCACTATCAGGCATTATTTATCTCACAATGATTAACGAGCACAGATCTCATTATCGGCAAAAAAGTATGCAACTTCGCGCGCCGCAGAAGTTTCAGAGTCTGATCCGTGAACTGCATTAGCATCGATTGAAGTAGCAAAGTCAGCACGAATAGTACCAGCCGCAGCTTCTTGTGGGTTAGTTGCACCCATTAGATCGCGATTTTTAAGGATAGCGCCCTCACCTTCCAACACCTGAACTGAAACAGGGCCAGAAGTCATAAATGCAACAAGATCTTTAAAAAATGGTCGCTCGCTGTGCTCAGCATAAAAACCTTCAGCTTGCTCTTGCGAAAGCTGCTGCATTTTTAGTGCAACTACCTGGAGTCCAGCAGCTTCAAAGCGGCTAAGGATTTGACCCACAGCATTTTTTGCTACGGCGTCAGGTTTAATAATAGAAAGAGTGCGTTCAACGGCCATTTTATGTCTCCAAATCGGACTTTAATTTAATAATAAGTGGTGCCTTATCGGCTCGGGTGCGGATTTTACCTATTGCTTAGACGGGTAACAATGATTTTATGCAGCAATTGCGCTAAATCTAAATTAATCGAGTTCTTCAATCCACGCCATTTGAATGGCTTCGAGGATTTTTTCACCACAGCGATCGGGATCATCAGAAAAATCTTCAATACTAAGCACCAAATTACGCAGATCGACAAAATTAATATATTGTGGGTCTATATCCGTATGGTTGTCCGCCAGTTCAATGGCAATCTCATTTATATCTGTCCACTTGATCATATCAACCTCCCTTTTAGTGTCGCTCAGACACCATATTTATCGTGTATTTGGGTATTTCTACAACCAAATCCTCATCTTCAATCATCGCCTGACAGCTCAGCCTTGAGTCTGGATCCAAACCCCAAGCCTTATCTAAGAAATCATCTTCAAGCTCGTCGGCTTCAGGCAGAGAGTCTAAGCCTTCTCGGACATGAACATGACAGGTAGTGCAAGCACATGAAAGCTCACAAGCATGCTCTATATCAAGACCATTTCGCAGTGCGGCGGCACAGATACTCTCGCCTTTTTTGGCCTCGACAACGGCACCCTCTGGGCAAATCTCATGGTGCGGTAAAAATACAATTTTTGGCATAGTTAGGTTGTCCGAAATCGTTTATTTTAATGCATCATCAAGGCTTAGCCCTGCCAATGCTTGTTTTATACTAGCATCCATCCGTCTAGCGGCAAATTCTTCGCTGGTTTTACCCACGACTTCAATTTGGGCGGCTAATTGACGATGATCATCCGTGCTGTCACGCAACTGGCTTAATTCATCTAATGTTATTTGCAAACACTGTAGCTCTGACTCATCGAGTAGCGATTGACCATCTTTATCTATAGCGGCACGAAGATCTTCGAGCATGCGATCCGCTTCGACCTGCTGCTCTCTTAATGCTCGCAGACGCATATCATCGCGGGCATGGCTAAATGAATCCTGCAACATCTGAGTGATTTCATTATCACTGAGTCCATAAGAGGGTTTAACCTCAATTCTAGACTCAACACCACTACTTAATTCACGCGCCGACACATTGAGTAATCCATCGGCATCAACCTGATAGCTGACCTGAATTTTAGCACTTCCAGCGACCATTGGCGGGATACCACGCAACTCAAAGCGCGCCAGTGAGCGGCAGTCTGATACTAACTCGCGATCCCCTTGCACCACATGAATACTCATGGCGGTCTGGCCATCTTTAAAGGTAGTAAATTCTTGCGCCTTAGCCACCGGGATGGTGGTATTTCTATGGATAATTTTTTCTGCTAGACCACCCATGGTTTCAATTCCCAAAGACAGGGGTATAACATCGAGCAACAACATATCATCAGTAGAGTTATTGCCCACTAAAATATCAGCTTGCTTTGCCGCACCCATGGCGACAACTAGATCTGGGTCGATGGTGCATTTTGGCTCAATACCAAATAAATCTGCGACCCTCTCTGCTACTCGAGGCATTCTAGTAGAACCGCCCACAAGCACCACTTCATCAATATTGCTAGCATCAACCCCAGCATCTCGCATCGAGCGCTTGCAGGCTGATAGGGTTTGATCAATTAAATCATCAATTAACTGATGCATTTCTTCCCGAGTGAGAACCAGCGAAGTCTCTAAGATATCTAACTCAACCTGATTATTTTTCGAAAGCTCTTCTTTGGTAGATTTTGCCGCTTCCAGAAGGATTCTTTGCTCATACACATCGAGGTTTTCACCCAAATCCAATTCACTGCGCAACCAGTTGGCTATTGCATGATCGAAGTCATCGCCACCCAATGCCGAATCACCCCCAGTTGCCAGTACTTCAAAAACACCCTTAGAAAGACGCAAAATGCTAATATCAAAGGTGCCACCACCTAAATCATAAACGGCTATTGTGCGTTGCTCAGACTCGCTATCAAATTCTTCTGCATCTAGGCCATAAGCTATGGCTGCCGCAGTGGGTTCATTCAGTAACCTCAACACTTTGATACCAGCGAGAGTCGCCGCATCCTTGGTTGCCTGACGCTGGGCATCATCAAAGTAAGCTGGAACCGTAATGACCGCGCCATCGAGCATGCCACCCAGTGTCAACTCTGCTCGACCAGCAAGTTTGCGCAATATTTCAGAGGACACCTGAATTGGGCTAACCGCACCATGGACAGTGTTGATTTTTGGCATACCGCCTTCATCAGATATAAATTCATAAGGCAAAGTATCGCCGAGAGTTTTAATATCCTTGATGCCTCTTCCGAGTAGACGCTTGACCGAAGAAAGGGTATTTAATGGATCACTACTATTGTGCTCTGCAGCCTCATAGCCAACACAGCTAACGCCTTCGGCTTCATAGTGCACAACTGATGGCAAAAGATACCTACCCTGCTCGTCGGGCAAAATAACCTCTGAGCCGCTTCGAACCGTAGCAACCAATGAGTTTGTGGTCCCTAAATCAATTCCCACCGCATTTTTTCGCTGATGCGGTTGCGGTGACTGACCTGGTTCTGAAATTTGCAATAATGCCACGTCTTAAAAACCCTCTAATTCTGCTTCCAGCTCGTTAATATCATCGACAAATTTAATAGCAAATTGCATTTTAGCAAGGCTTTCATAGGCTTTGTTATAGGCTTTTTGCTGATACTGACTGGCAAATTCTTGCTGTATTTCTGCGGCGGTTTGTTGCGCCTCTATACTTAGGGAAACTAAAGCTTCTTTCGCGTTTTCGCTCCCTCTAATCTCCGATAGCGCTTCTCGTAGTAACATCTGATCCATTAAAAATTGACCATCTGAGGTGATATGCGTTTCCTGACTGGCATCCAAATCTTCTAATTCAAGTAAGTATTGAGCGCGAGTTAGCGGATGCTTGATAGTCTCGTAGGCCTGATTAATGGTCGCCGCAGTTTGCACGGCAAGGCGTTTTTCGAAATCATTTTTATTAGCATAACGATCGGGGTGAAGGGCTTTTTGCAACGCTCGAAATTTTACATCAAGCTGCTCAAAATCAACCTCCCAACCCACTGGAAGGGAGAATATTTCAAAGAAGTTCTTAGAATTATTCAATGTTTAAGACCTGATTGGTTTGGATGAATCCAAGACAAAGTTAAATATGGAAGCTCTCTCCACAACCACATTCATCTTTGACATTGGGGTTTTTAAATTCAAACCCTTCGTTTAATCCCTCTTTGACGTAATCAAGCTGTGTACCATCTAGATACAATAAACTTTTCGGATCAATTATTAGCTGCACACCACCACATTCAAAAACCACATCTTCTTCGGCTTTTTCATCGACAAACTCAAGCACATATGACAGACCAGAGCAGCCCGTAGTTCGAACGCCCAAACGGATGCCGATACCTTTATCGCGATGCGCTAGGTGCCGAATAACATGGGATTCAGCAGCCGGTGTCATGGTTATTGCCACGCTTACTTCTCCTGCTTTTCTCTGACGTCTCGAACCGCTGCTTTAATTGCATCTTCAGCCAGAACAGAGCAGTGAATCTTGACCGGAGGCAAAGCCAACTCTTCAGCAATTTCAGTGTTTTTAATCTGCTCTGCTTCATCAATATTTTTACCCTTGACCCATTCAGTCAAAAGTGAGCTTGAGGCAATAGCAGAACCGCAACCATAGGTTTTAAATTTGGCATCCTCGATAACACCCTCATCATTAACCTGAATTTGAAGTCGCATCACATCACCGCAGGCTGGCGCTCCAACCATGCCAGTACCCACGTTTTTAGAGTTGTCGTCTAACTTGCCGACATTGCGTGGATTTTCGTAATGATCGATTACTTTTTCGCTGTAAGCCATTTTGTTTAACCCTATTTAATTACTACTAATAATTCGTTTGACAACCTTAATGGGCTGCCCACTCAACCTGATCCAAATCAACACCATCTTGGAACATATCCCAAAGCGGTGATAACTCTCTTAATTTCTCTACTGCATGCCTCACCTTGGCAATAGCGTCATCAACATCTTTTTCAGAGGTATAACGGCCAATGCTAAAGCGAATCGAACTATGCGCCATTTCATCATTTAAGCCTAGCGCACGCAGCACGTAGGAAGGCTCAAGACTGGCTGAGGTACAGGCAGATCCCGATGAAACTGCTAGATCTCTCAACGCCATAATCAAAGACTCACCCTCAACATAGGCGAAGCTAATGTTAATAATGCCTGGTACGTGCTGCTCGCTAGAACCATTAAGGTAGACTTCCTGCATATCAGAAACACCTTCCCAAAGGCGATTGCGCAGCTTTTCGATGCGAGCAGATTCTTCAGCAAGCACTTCAGCGCCGAGTTTAAATGCGGCACCCATGCCCACAATTTGGTGGGTGGGTAAGGTACCAGAACGCATACCACGCTCATGACCACCGCCGTGCATCTGAGCTTCAATTCTTACTCGAGGCTTGCGGCGAACATACAGTGCACCTATACCCTTAGGTCCATATATCTTGTGTGCAGAAAAAGACATCATGTCGACTTGCATGGCCTCAACATCAATTTCTGTTTTTCCCGCACTTTGTGCCGCATCCACATGAAAGAATACTTTATTTTCACGACATAGCTTGCCAATTGCCGCTATATCATTCAGCGTTCCAAGCTCATTGTTAACATGCATTATCGAGACAACGGTTGTATCTTCACGCAAGGCATCCGCAATTGCTTGAGGCTGAATCAAACCGTGCTTATCTGGATCGAGGTAAGTGATCTCAAATCCTTCACGCTCTAACTGACGACAGGTATCTAATACTGCTTTGTGTTCAATTTTGGAGGTAATGATGTGTTTGCCCTTGCGCGTATTGAAGTGCGCACATCCTTTAATTGCTAGATTATTAGCTTCGGTTGCACCTGAGGTCCAAACAATTTCTCTTGGGTCTGCACCAATAAGACCGGCTACATCCCCTCGAGCATCTTCAACAGCAGCTTCTGCCTGCCAACCAAACATGTGTGAACGCGATGCCGGGTTACCAAAATGACCCGACGGGGTTAAAAATTCTACCATTTGATCAGCAACTGCTGGGTCAACTGGGGTGGTAGACGCATAATCCAAATAGATTGGAAGATTCATTCATTTCTCCACGATCAACAGGCCTGAGCCTGAAAGTTATCTTCTAAAACCAGCAACTGATCAACCTGTCGCTGTGCTATTTCTTGAGTATCACGCTTGGCCACTAAATCAGCTAAGGAGATACCGTTCAAAAATTCATGTATCTGTACACTAAGATCCTGCCATAGACTATGTGTTAAGCAGATTTCTCCACCTTGGCAGTCACCTTTGCCTCGGCAGCTTGTGGTATCCATAGATTCATTTACCGCAGTAATAATCTGTGCCACAAATATATCTTTACTAGGCATTGCCAAGTGATAGCCGCCACCAGGGCCGCGAACACTGGAAACCAAACCCGAATGACGCAACTTGGAAAATAATTGCTCTAAATAGGACAATGATATTGACTGCCTACCAGAGATTTCAGCCAATGAGATTGGCTTATCTTGGGCATGCAATGTCAGATCTATCATCGCCGTTACGGCATATCTTCCTTTGGTTGTCAGTCGCATAATTCACCATAGTTTGCGGGCTACTTACAGGGTCAATTATCTAATACCTGACTATTTTAGTCAATTAAATCCATTCCTACTTAATCTTACGCTGAACCGCGGATAATAGACCTCTAAGAATAGAAACTTCCATTTCATCCATGCGAACGCGGTTAAATAGTCGTCGCAATCTGGTCAATAACTGCTTGGGATTATCCAGGTCATAAAAATTAAGATCTGCCATAGTGTCTGCGAGATGAATATGGAAGTTTTCTAGATCTTTAGATGTTGTTAATGGCTGATCCCACTCACTCAGCTCGGGAAGCTCACCATTTTCGTCAGCCAAGCTTGCCATACGCACCTCATAGGCTAATACCTGAACAGCTGTGGCCAAATTCAAAGAACTGTATTCTGGATTTGAAGGAATATGCACATGATAGTTACATTTTTGCAGCTCATCGTTGGTTAAACCGCGATCTTCACGACCAAAAAGAAGAGCAACCTTATGATTTTCAGCTTCTTGCCAAACTCTTTCACCGCAGTCTCTTGGATTGACCAGAGGCCAAGGAATACGTCTCTCTCTAGCACTTGTGCCAACAACTAGCGAGCAATCGGCAATAGCTTCATCTACTGTGCCTACCACCGTGGCATTTTGCAGAATATCTCGCGCTCCTGCAGAGCGCCACACGGCTCTTGGTGCCGGATATTCACGAGGATCCACCAAACATAGCTCTGCTAGACCCATGTTTTTCATCGCTCGAGCAGCGCCGCCTATATTGCCGGGATGAGCGGTGTTTACTAATACAATTTTAATATTGGCCGATCGGGCTGCTGTGGGCACATAGCACCTCTTGTTGATGACTTGGAGACGAACATACATATCTCAAAATTTTAGGGGCGCGATTCTATCAGAATTAATCAACAATTTTTATATCTAAGGTTTAAATTATGTGGAATGTGGTTTTACTGGCCAAAAAAACCACGCTTTATTGATATGTTCAATCTGGTACAATGCGCGCGCTCTTTAAATCAATTGGAATCTATCCCTATGCAACCTATGGTTAATATAGCGCTACGCGCCGCTCGTGAAGCTGGCGAAATGATTGTAAAATCGGCTGATAATCTCGACCTAATCAAAGTCGATGAAAAAGGTCGTCACGATTTCGTCACAGAAGTGGATAGACGCTCCGAAGAGACCATCATTTACCACATCAAAAAAGCTTACCCAGATCATGCCTTTTTGGGCGAAGAAAGCGGACGTAGCGGCGATCCAGAGAGCGACATCGAATGGATCATTGACCCGCTTGATGGCACCACAAATTTTATTCGCGGCATTCCACATGTCGCTATTTCTATTGCCTGTCGTATCAAGGGAAAACTTGAGCATGCGGTAATCCTTGAGCCTTTTAAACGCGAAGAATTTACCGCTAGTCGAGGCAAGGGCGCTCATTTAAATGGTCGCCGTATCCGCGTCTCTGGGCGCAAAGAGCAAGCCGGTGCGCTGTATGGCACTGGCATCCCATTTAGTGCTCCATCCTTTAATTATATGACCGAATATCTGACTTGCATGCAAGAATTTGCTGACAACTCTGCAGGTATTCGTCGCTTAGGCGTTGCCTCTCTTGATTTAGCGTATTTAGCCGCCGGCAAGATGGATGTATTTTGGGAGATGTACCTAAAGCCATGGGATATAGCTGCAGGCGTTTTAGTGGTTCGCGAAGCCGGCGGCATGGTCAGTGATTTTAATGGTGGAGAATCGTTTCTTGAAAGTGGGCACATTCTAGCTGCCACCCCCAGATTATTTAAGCCAAGCTTGCAGGTAGTTTCCAAACACCTTGGGAAAATAAAGTAACCCTTCACATGGCGTTAATTAGGGTTTCAAGGGAGGATCTAGTTTGAGGCCCTACCAAGCGATGAACTAATTGCCCATGACGATCAATTATTAGAGTTTCCGGCAACACTGAGATTGCATCTAGATTCCAAAGATCGCGGGGATCTGAGTATAGATTTGCAAACTCTATCCCTAATTTAGCCATCTCTTCGGCAAGTTTTTCTCCCGTAACAGCATCATAATTAACACCGATAACATCCACTTGATCACTGAGCTGATGCTTGAGTTCATTGAGCTCAGGAATCTCTTTGCGGCATGGGCTACACCATGTTGCCCAATAATTTATTACAATCACCTTGCCTGGGGATAAGAGGTCAACACGGGTATTATCAGTAAGACCATACTGACTATTATCATCCGAAGAATACTCGCCACTGCAGCTAATTAGTAGAAAGCTGACAAGATAAATGATCCGTATCATAATGGTATACCTCTTTGGGTGGGCAATAATTGCGTTTAAATAGCATTTAGTTAACTATAATGATTACAATGCTTTGTGGATTACTTTTGTAGCAAATGAATTTTTAACTAGGCATTATCTAAATGATCAAGATTTACCATAACCCGCGATGTTCCAAATCAAGACAAACCCTTGAACTTCTAAAAGCACAGGGTATAGATCCTGAGATAGAGCTTTATTTAGACAATCCTCCAAGCGCCGAAAAACTAACAGATCTTCTTGTAAAATTAGGCATAGCGGCGGATCAACTAGTGCGCAAAAACGAAGTCTATTATAAAGAAAACTTAAAAGGCTTGGAATTAAATGAGCATCAATTAATCAAAGCAATGATTCAAAACCCTAAACTTATCGAACGCCCCATAGTAGTAGCCGGTGAGCGAGCCGCTTTAGGGCGACCTCCCGAAGCAGTCTTGGAGATTATTGAGTGACTCAAAACAACCTAGATACCTATGTTCTGATCCTATATTACAGTCGCAATGGTCATGTCAAAATGCTTGCCGAGCAAATAGCTCAGGGAGTAGAAATGGCAGGTATTGAAGCTCGTCTGCGAACAGTACCCAGCGTTTCAACCGTTTGTGAATCAATAGCGCAAAGCATCCCTGACAGTGGTGACATCTACTGTACTGAAGATGATTTAGCCAACTGCAGTGGACTGTTAATTGGAAGCCCGACCCGATTTGGCAATATGGCAGCGCCGTTAAAATATTTCTTAGATGGAACTGGCAGCCTCTGGGCTAGTGGAGCACTGATTGGCAAGCCTGCTGGTGCATTTACCTCATCTTCATCAATTCATGGCGGCCAAGAATCAACACTTTTATCCATGATGATTCCATTAATGCACCATGGCATGTTGATTGCAGGCGTGCCCTATTCAGAATCCGCACTTTCCAGTACTCAAAAAGGCGGTACACCCTATGGCGCCAGTCATGTGGAGGATGACTGCCTAACCGACGAAGAACAAAAAATTTGTCAGGCACAGGGCAAACGATTGGCCGAACTGGCGACAAAACTTAAACACTAACTATTAAGGCCTATTACTTTGACTATAAGTTACAAGCTCAAATTATTAAAAAACCTTGTCAGGCTTTGCTACTGCATGCTGCTGATTGTTTTAGCCGCTAATTTGTGGCGTCAGGGTCAGCCGCCATTTATTTATTTGCTTGTTCTTTTCCCTCTGGCAATGTTTGCCCCAGGAGTTTGGGTAGACAATATGAGAACATTTATTTGGATGGGCTTTGTGCTGTTACTCTACTTTGCTGGCGCCGTGTTTGGTGTTACCAAGCCGGATCCTTCAGTATTAGATATTGCAGAGTTAACACTCACTGTATTGCTATTTTGTGGCGCAATGCTCTATACCCGCACAAGACAAGTTAATCCTGATATAACCGCGGAAAAATAATCGCTTATGACAACCAAAAATCCCTCTTTTATTCGACGTTTCTTTAGTTTTATTGGCAAATTCTTCAAGGTTATTAGAACTATAATTGGCGTAATATTTACCGGATTTTTATTGCTAGCTATTTTCGGCATTTTTGCTAACCCGCTTCCTCCTATACCGGAAAAAGGCGCATTATATTTGGCCCCAAGTGGTATTTTAGTTGACCAGAAATCATATATTTACCCTGTAGACAGGCTACTTGCCGACCCATCAATATCTAACCCTGAAACTCTCGTTAGAGATGTTGTCGATGCAATTAATGCGGCTGTCAATGACGATCGAATCACTCACCTTATTATTGCTACAGATTATCTTGAGGCTGGAGGCATTGCTAAGCTAGATGAAATTAGTAGTGCTTTGCTAAATTTTAAAAGAACTAATAAACCTATTATTGCTGTTGCCGATAATTTCAACCAATCACAATATTTTTTAGCGGCTCATGCTGACCATATTTTGCTTAATCCTATGGGTTCAGTTTTTATTACTGGATTTGATTTTTATGCTAACTATTTTGCTGAAGCCATAGAAAAACTTAAGATAAAGGTGAATGTTTTTCGCGCAGGAGAGTACAAGAGTGCCGCAGAACCATTTATGAGAAATAGTATGTCGCCTCAGGCAAAAGAGGAAACTACTGATGTCATTAATCGCTTGTGGCAGAGCTATACGTCTAAAATTGAACATTTGCGACAGCTTGATACGGGCGCAATCAATAATCTTGCAAACAACCTTGATAGCAAATTACAAGCGGCTAATGGCGATACCGCTCTACTGGCAAAGCAAGAAGGCTTGGTCGATCAGCTTGCTAGTCGCAGTGAAACCCACAGTTACCTTAACCAACATATTCCAAATGATATAGATGGTGATTATAACTACGTGGATATGGGCGTATATTTGGCAAACTTGGCTCGCGAAAATAGTCATTCCATACCTACAAGTAACAAAGTGGCAGTCGTTATTGCCAAGGGTACCATTTTGGATGGCCAACAACCTGAGGGAAATGTTGGTGCTGACACACTGGTAGAAATCTTATCAGACCTTCACTACGACCCCGACACCAAAGCTATTGTTCTTCGTATTGATAGCCCTGGTGGCAGTGCCTTTGCGTCCGACGTGATACGCGACGCTCTTTATCACAGTCCGCTTGACTTACCGGTGGTTGTTTCTATGGGAAGCTATGCTGCTTCTGGAGGCTACTGGATTGCTGCAGAAGCAGATAAAATCATCGCTTTACCAACCACAATTACTGGCTCTATCGGCGTTTACAGCATGATCCCTACGTTTGATGAGTCTCTAGCTGAACTGGGAATATACTCCGATGGTGTTGGCACTACGAATATCTCAGGAATTATGCAACTGGACCGGCCTATGAGCGATCAGGCTAAAATAATTCTTCACGCCAGCGTTGAAAATATCTACAGCCGATTTATTAGTTTGGTGTCAAATGGTCGAAATACATCGATTGAAGAAGTAGAAAAAATAGCTCAAGGAAGAATTTGGACTGGACAGCAGGCATTGGAAATGGGACTCGTTGATGAATTGGGCAGCCTAAATGATGCTATTGATTCAGCGGCTGAATTAGCGGGCATTAACGAGTATGAAGTTTTCTATCCCACCAGATTGCTCTCTCCCTATGAACAATTTATCCAGGAAATAAGCCAAAATGTATCTTTGTCTCTTAACTATATTGGTGTTGACGCTTGGCTGCTAGAGGGAGTTAATCACAAGGTAAGATCCATTTTTAAGCCGTTAACCTATCTTTCTGACTTTAATGATCCCAGAGGCATCTATCTGCATTGTGATTCCTGCCCCTTGTGATACTAGCGCTATATTTCTAGTACAGATTTTACAAAAGGCGTCGTTAATCTCCGCTGCTCCCTCAACGAGGCGGTATCTAATACCTCCAGGGCAGAAATTAAGGTTTTTGAGTCGCGAGATAATCGAGTTAACAGAAACTTTGCCACCTCATCAGAGAGATACATGCCGCGCAGATTAGCGCGAAATTGCAACATTCTTCTTAAATCGTCATCATTAAAATCATTAATAATATGAATCAAGCCCGACTGGAGTCTTGAGAGTAAATCAGGAAGCTTGATGCCTAAATCTTCTAACAGTTGGTGACTTGAAAAAATAAGTCTGGTACCACTTTGACGGCAGTCATTAAAGAAATTAAACAGCGGGACTTGCCAATCTTCTCTATCAGCAACCTTATGTAAATCATCCAGACAAACCAATGAAGCAGCCTCCAAACCCTCAAATATTTGTTGCGCTGGGTAATGTTTTAACTCCGCTAAAGGCAGGTAAATAGTGTCGCCTCCAGTATCAAAAGGACTGCGCTGGCAGGTCGCCTGAAGCAGATGTGATAACCCAGAGCCGCTAGTGCCCACCAAACAGGCGATTTGTTGCGTACTTTCTTGTAATAAAAATTTTGCTAATTGTTGTGAAGAGCCCTTAGGGGCATAAAAATTATTAAATGTGGCTTGATCATCAAGCCTTATTTCAAGATTCATTTGATTCGATTGGCTCATTGACCTACCCAGCGATATGTTAAACGTCCAATTGATCTATTATCGGAGGACAGATAGGGTTTTACTAAACCCGTGCGAATTAAGTCTGAATGGAAAAGCTCAACCCCTGCATTAATTTCAATTGCCACCACCAGCTCTCCTTCACTGACTGAATAAAGCTGAAGAGCTTCTACCAATTCAAGTTGCTCAAGGCGAGCCAGGGCAGCCTGATAATTTTTAAAGGATAAAACCCCATCAATTTGAACCAATAACTTGTCTGTTTCCAACTGAGGTATATAAGTATGAGTTTGTAATAATGCATCTAATACCTGATCCACCGAGTCACCGATCAAGTCGACCATAGAATCACCATAAAAATCATCCATTTGACGATTGCCAGCTTCCTGATAAGCCCATGCACCTCTTATCTGACCATCAGAAGCTTTAAATATTCTCAGGGCAAACCACCCGTCGGCCTCATACCGCTTTGATGCATTATTTAATGCTTCAATATTCATCGCCCAAGCATCTTTTGCCGAGAGTGAAAGTTGATCTTCGAGATCATAGCTGGGCAAAAAATAGGGTATAGCGCGAGTTTGCATAGAATCATTAAATGCTTCTAACAAATCAAAGAAATGGTCCTCAGCTCCGATTTTTTCAGCAGAAGATTCGTCCAATACCCTTCTACCATCGACAATATCATCAACCATTAGCCAAACCAAAAAGGTAGGCCTTATAGCGGGAATAATTGGCAACTGCGCTTGCTTTAATAATTTATCAACCGAAGGTCGATCAAATTTAACATCCAACCCTGTAGCAATATTTTTATCCGCTTCTGTATTAGATAATTGGTTAAACCCTACCGAATCCAAATAAGCTTTGGGGTCACTAAGGAATGGTTTTAACTGAGGGGACTGTAAAATTTGGCTATTACCACTTAATTTCACCAACATCTCAGAAAAAGCAATTTTAATTCCGATTTCTCTAGATTCTGTGGTTTGATCATCCACAGGAACCAAAACACGATATAAATCAGTAGCTTGGCTAGCACTTGCAGCCAGACTAAAGCACATAAAAGTCCCTATTAACCAACGCTTCAACACTCTGTCTCCAAATTATTTTGCAACATTGTACCAGTGCTTGATGAAAATTTGCCCAACTCAGCCTAAAATACCCACCTTCTGTTCATTGTTGTAGGATTCTTTCATGACCAAAGCAACCCAATCTTTGAGTTACAAAGACGCAGGCGTTGATATTGACGCTGGAAATGCACTTATCGAAAAGATAAAGGGAGCGGCAAAAAGAACCCGTCGCCCTGAAGTTATGGCCGGGCTAGGTGGCTTTGGCGCGCTTTTTGAACTACCAACGGGTTATAAGCAGCCGGTTTTAGTTTCTGGCACTGATGGCGTTGGCACTAAATTACGCTTGGCCTTAGATTCAGGAAAACACAGCACTGTGGGCATCGATTTGGTAGCAATGTGCGTTAACGATCTTATAGTCTGTGGTGCCGAACCGCTGTTTTTCCTTGATTATTATGCCACCGGTAAACTTGAAGTTGATATAGCCGCATCAGTGGTAAATGGTATAGCAGATGGCTGTGAGCTATCCGGCTGTTCACTCATCGGTGGTGAAACTGCAGAAATGCCAGGCATGTACGAAGGTGATGATTATGATCTGGCGGGTTTCTGTGTCGGCATAGCGGAAAAATCCGACCTAATTGACGGTTCCAAAGTAACTGTTGGCAATACACTCATTGGATTGGCGTCCAGTGGCCCCCATTCGAACGGCTACTCTCTTATCCGGAAAGTATTGGAAGTTACGAATACCGACCCATCCAGTCTTGAATTGGGTGGTGAGAAATTAATCGACCTTTTGATGGCTCCGACAAAGATTTACGTTAAATCATTGTTAAATCTTATTTCTAAACTACCGGTTCACGCCATTGCCCATATTACTGGTGGTGGCTTACTTGAGAATATACCGCGAGTACTTCCAGACAATGCAACGGCTGTTATTGATACCAAAGCATGGAAACGCCCGATTGTTTTCGATTGGCTCCAACAGCAGGGTAATATTGAATCTCAAGAAATGTATAGAACACTGAATTGCGGTGTAGGCATGGTAATTTGCGTGCCAGCTGAAGCTGAGTCTGAAGCGCTTAAATTATTAACCGAAAGTGGCGAACAGGCGTTTGTTTTAGGCACCATCGAAGAGACCAAAGCTGGACAGCCACAGGTTCAACTTAATGACTGACAGCAAACCATCGCTTGCACCTAAACGATTAGTTATCCTAGTGTCTGGGGGAGGCTCAAACCTCCAGTCATTTATCGATGGCTGTGCAAGCGGTGAAATCAATGCCACTGTATCTGCTGTTATCAGCAATAATCCCGATGCGGGTGGTCTAGAAAGAGCAGCGAAGGCCGGCATTCCAAACCTTGCGATTGATCACAGAGCTTTTGATAGTCGAGAGGCATTTGATCAGGCATTGAGTGAATTAATTGATAGTTTTTCACCAGACTTGGTTATTCTTGCAGGCTTTATGCGCATCCTTACAGAGAGATTTGTCGACCACTATCTTGGTCAAATGATGAATATTCACCCCTCTTTATTACCCGCCTACCCGGGGCTACATACCCATAGGCGCGCTATAGAAGCGGGCGACACAAAAGCCGGCGCAACTGTGCATTTTGTTACCCCAGAATTAGACGGTGGCCCGTCGATTATTCAGGCGCAAGTTGCCATAGATGCAACCGATAATGAGGATTCATTGGCAGCAAAAGTATTGGGCTTTGAACATAAAATATACCCCGAAGCGGTGAAATGGTTTTGCGACAACCGATTAGTAATGGAGAACAACCAGGTTAGGCTCGACAACAGCCCTATTTCTGGGAGCGGAATTATTTATAATTTGATAGAACCAACCCACTAAGCGGTAGTCTATACTTATATGGAAATTTTAAACTTAGCTAAGACCATCATTACTGCGACTTTAAGTAGAGCAAGTTTCATCATTATTTTAATGCTGAGCTATGTTCTATTCGCAACCTTAGCTTATGCCGCCAAGATACAGCCCTATGACCTTTATTATACAGCCGATATCGGTGGAATGAAGATTGAAGCAAGGCATCAGTTACAGCTAAATAATGGGCAGTACAGAGTTGAAACCCAAGCAAAAAATTTTCTTGGAAAGGTTACAGAAAAAGGTATTTTTGAAATCTCTGAAAGTGGACATATTATCCCGTTAGAATATACCAAGCGCCAAAAGACACTTATGGGCGAACGCTCTGAAACACAGATATTTGACTGGTCTACAAAGTCACTTTTACATAAAGAGAAAAAAACTCAGGGTAAAATACCAATATCTTTTGGTCATTTTGATCGGCTCTCTCTAACCCAGCAAATGCGTCTTGATCTACAAAAGGGAAGCAATAAATTTAACTATACTCTGGTTAGAAAAGGAAAATTTAAACCGTACCAATATCACGTTGTTGCCAATGAAATAATCAATATTGGTAAAGGTGATTACAATAGTCTGCTGGTTGAAAGACTAGAACAGGATTCAAGCAAAAAAACTAGAATATGGTTTGCCTTAGACTGGGACTTTGTAATCCTAAAAATGGAAACATTTGAAAAGAATTCAAAAAAAACCATGGTATTAGACCAGGGTATGTTAAATGGTAATTCGATATTACCGCTTAAAAACAGGGTAGAAATTTAACAATGGCATTAAAAAAATCAGGCTCGACTAAACTCCTAATTGCATCTGCTAGCCTAGTGGCTGTGGCACTTATTTTTGGCGTGCTTTACAAAACTGGGAATTTATCTCAGCAAAATGACTTTGAACTCATGGGTGTTATTCCAGAACAAATTATTATAGAAAATAAAGCGGTCCAAGTTGTAACCCCAACCGCTGAAATCCCACAAAATCAAACTGCATTAACCGCTAGTGAACTCCAGACTTCCGTCAAAAGCGAAAAAACAGCAGCCACTGAGGCCACCAAACCTTACATCCCGACACTACCTAACCTCGATGCCAGCGATTCATTAGTACGCGAACTAGTGAGAGAAAAACAATCTTCCGAGGGACTTGATAATTGGTTAAAATTAGATGACTTAATTCGCCGCTCAGCCAGCTTTATGGACGGTCTTGCACGCGGCTCTGTATCTGAAAAAATATTTCCCCTAGGATCCCCTGATGGTAGTTTTACCACCCATAGGCAGGATAATGTAATTTGGCTGAATGCGGGCAATTACGAACGTTACCATAGCGTAATTAATATTTTACTTAGCATTGATATGCCAATGATGGCGCAATTTTTCCACCGAATACGCCCTTTACTAGAAACTGCTTTTGCTGAACTGGGCTACAGACCGCGACAGATGGACGGTATTATTTTGCAGACCATAGATAATATTTTAACTACACCGGTAATTGTAGAGCCATTAAAGCTAACCCGGGATTCGGTGGTTTATAAATTTGCCGACCCCGAACTTGAAAGCCTAATGCCACTGCAAAAGCAATTGTTGCGTGCAGGACCAGAAAATACCCGACGCATCCAACAACAGGCTAAAGCTTTGAGAGAGGCCTTGCTTAACCCTTAATTAAGTTTTAGGCAGAGTAACGCCTGTTTGACCCTGATACTTACCACCGCGATCAGCATAAGATGTTTCACACACCTGATCTGACTCAAAGAACAACATCTGAGCCACGCCTTCATTGGCATAAATCTTTGCCGGCAAGTTAGTGGTATTTGAGAATTCCAATGTCACATGACCCTCCCACTCTGGCTCAAGCGGCGTGACGTTTACAATAATTCCACAACGCGCATAGGTTGATTTACCTAAACACACAGTGAGTACCTGACGTGGAATTCTGAAATATTCTACGGTTCGCGCCAGAGCAAATGAATTGGGCGGAATAATACAGTAATCACCTTTTATATCGACAAATGCGTCGTCATCAAAGTTTTTGGGATCTACTGTTTTAGAATGAATATTTGTGAAAATTTTAAATTCATCAGCACATCGAACATCATAGCCATAACTTGAAACACCGTAAGAAATCACCCGCTCATCGCCATGATAACGAACCTGTCCAGCCTCATAGGGCTCGATCATTTTGTTTTTCTCGGACATTTGGCGAATCCAATGGTCTGACT
>JBMZEV010000019.1:0-21042 GCA_049615065.1 Porticoccaceae bacterium
TAGGGCTCGATCATTTTGTTTTTCTCGGACATTTGGCGAATCCAATGGTCTGACTTGATACTCATCTGTGTTGACTCCAACGGCTTTTTAAAAGGTTATAGTGAAATTTTAGCCCCGTATCATACCGACTTATGGGGCTTGCGCAAACCGCTCTACTCAAAAACAATTTGCGGCGCTGATTGACGGTCAGATTTTTCTAATTCAGTCATTAGACGCTGAGCAATTTTTTCATAATGTGCGGAGATATCTGTATTAACATTTGTAATAGCAATGGGTGTTCCCGCATCACCTTGCTCGCGGATGGCCTTATCTAATGGCAGACTTCCCAGTAATTGAGTAGCGTATTGTTTAGCAACTTGCTCTCCCCCGCCATCGCCAAAAATAGATTCCTCGGTTCCGCAGTTTGAGCAAATATGGGTAGCCATATTTTCAACAATACCCAGAACCGGGATTTTAACTTTTACAAACATCTCGATACCCTTTTTAGCATCGAGCAAGGCAATATTTTGCGGGGTTGTGACTATTACCGCTCCAGAAATTTGTGCCTTTTGCGCTAAGGTTAGCTGAATATCTCCCGTTCCTGGGGGCATATCAACCACTAATATATCCAGTTCACCCCAAGCAGTTTGCTGCAGTAATTGCTGCAATGCGCCAGCTGCCATTGGCCCGCGCCATACCATGGGTGTTTTATCGGTTGTTAAATAAGCCATTGAAATAGTGGCTAAACCATGAGCCATTACCGGCTTAAAGAATTTTTCATCGACCACTTCAGGGCGCTGATCTTCGGGTACTCCAAGCATCATGGCAATACTTGGACCATAGATATCTGCATCTAAAATACCCACCGATTTACCCAGTGATTTAAGACCTAATGCGATATTTACCGCAGTGGTTGACTTACCTACTCCACCCTTGCCTGAAGCAACGGCAACAATATATTTAACCTTATCTAACACCTAGACCTCTGCTAACTACTAATTTTTAATTGAAAATGACTTAATAGCACATGAAAAGTTGACGTAAAATCGCTATAGTGGCGTCTTAATTTAATCATCGGAAAAGATAACCTCGACCATGACAGAAAAGCGCCAAATTTTGGTCACTAATGCCCTTCCATACGCCAATGCCGCACTGCACTTGGGGCATATACTCGAATACACACAAACCGATGTTTGGGTTCGTTTTCAACGCATGCGCGGACACCAATGTTACTATGTTTCTGCCGATGATGCTCATGGTACAGCAATTATGCTTAAGGCGGACGAAAAAGGTATTAGTCCAGAGCAACATATTGCCGATATGCGCAGTATTCATGAAGCGGATTTTCGCGACTTCCATATCAGTGTTGATAATTATCACAGCACGCACTCAAAAGAGAACAAGCAGTACGCTGAATTAATCTACAAGCGCTTGGTTGAGAATGATCATATTGCTAAACGCGAGATCACTCAGGCATTTGATGCGGAAAAACAACTCTTTCTTGCCGACCGCTACATTAAGGGTACCTGTCCAAAATGTAAGGCTGAGGATCAGTATGGCGATAATTGCGAAGCCTGCGGCGCTACTTACTCGCCTACGGATTTAATCAATCCGGTTTCTGCGCTGTCTGGCACCACACCAATCGAAAAGCAGTCAACCCATTACTTTTTCAAACTACCGGAATTTACCGAGTTTTTACAATCATGGACTCGCAGCGGCGCTGTTCAAGACGAAGTAGCTAACAAACTGGGGGAATGGCTGGAAAGCGGTCTGCAAGAATGGGATATCAGCCGTGATGCACCCTATTTTGGCTTTGAAATACCCAATGCACCCAATAAGTTTTTCTATGTTTGGCTAGACGCGCCGATTGGCTATATGGCTAGCTTTAAGAATCTTTGTGAGCAGAAGAATTTAGATTTTGATCAATTCTGGCGCGCTGATAGCTCAGCTGAGCTCTACCACTTTATCGGTAAAGATATTGTTAATTTTCATGCCTTGTTCTGGCCTGCGATGCTCACTAGCGCTAATTTTAGAACGCCAACCAAGGTTTGTGTTCACGGCTTTGTAACGGTTAATGGCAAAAAAATGTCTAAATCTAGAGGCACCTTTATCAATGCCCGCTGTTATTTAGACCATCTAAACCCTGACTATCTGCGCTATTACTACACCTCTAAACTGACTGCGTCGGTTGAGGATATTGATCTCAACCTAGAAGACTTTATCCAAAAGGTAAATAGTGACTTGGTAGGCAAGGTTGTCAATATTGCCAGCCGTTGTGCCAAATTTATTACTAAGGGTAATAATGGCGTTCTTTCATCAAATATTGCAGATACGGCTCTTTGGCAGCAGGTGAGTGATGCTGGCGAAATCATTGCTGAGCACTATGAAAATCGCGAGTACAGCAAGGCAATAAGAGAAATTATGGCTCAGGCGGATGCCGCCAATGAATATATCGCGGCAAAAGAGCCATGGAAACTGAACAAAGACCCCAATCAGCAACAGCAGGTGCAGGATATTTGCTCGCTGGGAATTAATCTCTTCAGGCTACTTTTAACGTATCTGAAACCAGTAATTCCTGCTATGGCTGCCGATGGTGAAGTATTTCTAAACGACCAGTTAACTTGGGACAGCATTAGACAACCCCTAACTGGACACACAATAAATAACTTTAAACCACTGTTACAGCGTGTGGATAAAGACAAGGTTGACGCTATGGTTGAAGCCAGCAAACAGGAAGTGGAACAAACAACGACAATCGCGCTTGATGGCCCTTTGGCTGATGAGCCGATTGCCGATGAAATCAGTTTTGATGATTTTATTAAAGTTGATCTTCGGGTTGCTCGTATTGTTAAGGCCGAGGCGGTTGAAGGGGCTGATAAATTATTAGCTCTAACTTTGGACCTAGGCGGAGAGACGCGCAATGTATTTTCTGGCATTAAGTCGTCTTACAATGCCGCTGATCTCGAGGGACGCCTAACTGTTGTGGTAGCTAACTTAGCGCCGAGAAAAATGCGCTTCGGTATATCTGAGGGCATGGTATTGGCCGCGGGTGATGATGATGGCATTTACCTACTATCACCTGACAGCGGCGCTGAACCAGGTCAGAGAATTACGTAAATTCGGACTAATAATGGATTAAAACAAGGGCTTTAATAGTCTTTGTCGTATATTTGTTATTCCTAAATGGACTAAAAACTATTTTTTTATATATTGAATAGAGGTAGTTGATTCCATGATAATACACACCTACTAAAGCAATTTGAGTAATTGATGCAAGAAGTCGCAGTGATCTTGGTTAGCTCAGTGCTAATCAACAACTATGTTCTAGTACAGTTTCTTGGGCTGTGTCCATTTATGGGCGTGTCAAAAAAACTCGAGTCAGCCATTGGTATGTCAGCTGCAACAACCTTTGTGTTAACGCTGACCGCCATGGTGAGCTATGTTATCGATAGGGCTGTTTTAATCCCCCTTGAGCTGGAATATCTGCGAACTATTAGCTTTATTATGGTAATTGCCGCTGTGGTGCAGTTTACCAAGATGTTTATCGAAAAAACCAGCCCCTTGCTTTACCGAGTACTGGGTGTATTTCTGCCATTGATTACCACTAACTGTGCCGTCCTCGGCGTAGCCTTACAAAATGCGGCTAAGCCCCTGAGCTTTGCACACGCTTCACTTTATGGCTTTGGTGCTGGAGCGGGATTCTCTCTGGTACTAATACTGTTTTCTGCCATGCGTGAGAGATTGGCCGCTGCCGATATTCCACAACCATTTGAGGGTGCAGCGATTGCCATGATTACAGCGGGTTTAATGTCGTTGGCGTTTATGGGATTTGGCGGGCTGGTTTAGATGCTAGATTTTATTATTCAGCAACCTATCATTGCCGCTCTTGTGGCATTGGCGGGGCTCGGAATTCTTTTCGGAGCGCTGCTGGGCTTTGCTGCCGAAAAATTTAAGATCGAGGGCGACCCGGTTATCGATCAAATCGATGAATTATTGCCTCAGACTCAATGCGGCCAATGTGGCTTCCCTGGTTGCAGACCCTATGCAGAATCCATTGCCGATGGCGATGAGATTAATAAATGTCCTCCAGGCGGTCAGTCAACTATCAATGCTATTGCAAGCCTTCTCGATGTCCCTGCCCCTGAATTAGACCAAGAGCATGGTCAAGAAGCTGAAGTAAAGTCGGTTGCCTATATCCGCGAAGATGAATGTATTGGTTGTACCAAATGTATTCAAGCATGTCCTGTAGATGCAATTTTAGGTGCGGCAAAACTTATGCATACGGTTATTGTTGATGAATGCACTGGCTGTGACCTCTGTGTTGAACCCTGCCCTGTCGATTGCATCGATATGATTCCGGTTGAAACTGGCATTAAACAGTGGCAATGGCCTGCACCGCCTCTTCCTAGTGGTTTAATTGCTACCGATAAAAATTCTGGTGGCGTCAATCATGGGGATATAGCATGAGACAAACTTGGGTAACTCCGGGTGGCGTTCACCCTCCTGAGAATAAAGACCAATCACTGACTCAGCCCATTGGTAGTTTACCTATTCCTGAGAAATTAGTGGTGCCTCTAGGGCAGCATATTGGCGCGCCGGCCATTGCTTGCGTATCCATTGGTGATAAGGTTCTTAAGGGACAAAAAATTGCTGATCCTGCCGGCACTGTATCTGCCGCAATCCACGCTCCAACTTCGGGAACCATCAGTGCTATTGAATCGCGTCCAGTAGCCCATTCATCGGGAATGGATGCTCTGTGTGTGGAAATTACCACGGATGGCAAAGATCAATGGATCGAAAAGTCAGGTATTAGCGATTTTGAACACACCAGCTCTGCAGCTTTGTTATCAATAATTACAGAAGCGGGAATTGCCGGTATGGGTGGTGCTGGATTTCCTACTGCGGTAAAACTAAATCCAGGGTTTCAGCGTCCAATTGATACCCTAATCGTCAATGCAACAGAATGTGAACCCTATATCACTGCTGATGATTCTTTAATCAGAGAGCGTGCGGAAGAAATTGTTGAGGGCATTCGTATTCTTAGTCATATTCTTGGCAATCCTCATAATATTTTAATTGGCATTGAGGATAACAAGCCACAGGCTATTGAAGCCTTAGAACCTCACACTAAGGATACAGGAATTAATGTCGTGTCTTTCCCTACCAAGTACCCCTCTGGTGGCGAAAAACAACTAATATATATTCTGACGGGCAAGGAATTGCCCAGCGGTCAAATTCCGGCCGATATTGGTATTGTTTGCGTTAATATCGGCACCACCCATGCTATTAAACGCGCAGTGGTGGATGGTGAACCTCTGGTTTCTCGAGTTACCACAATGACCGGTGAAGCCTGTGAGATCAATCGCAACTATGATGTTTTAATCGGTACACCAGTAGAGCATTTGCTGGCACATAATAACTTTGATGAATCACGCTGCAGTCGAGTCATTATGGGCGGTCCTATGATGGGCTTTAGTTTAACATCAAAACAAATTCCTATTGTTAAGACCACCAACTGCATACTTGCGCCTAGTGTCGAAGAAATACCACACAATGAACCTGCTCAGCCCTGTATTCGCTGTGGTATGTGTGCCGAAGCATGTCCTGCTTCTCTTCTGCCACAGCAGCTTCTATGGTACTCGCAAGCTAAGGATCATGAACGCCTGCAGTCTCACAACCTGTTTGATTGTATTGAATGTGGCGCCTGTTCTTATGTGTGTCCGAGCAATATCCCTCTGGTACAGCATTACAGAAGTAGTAAAAGCGATATTAAAAAGGCGCAGGAAGATAAGGTTAAATCTGATCAGGCTCGCGAACGCTTTGAATTCCGTCAACAGCGAATTGAGCTAGCGGAAAAAGAACGTGAAGCTAAGCGTGCGGCACGCCGTGAGGCGGCCAAGCAGGCAAAAGCCTCAACCGGCAGCGATTCTATGGCTGATATAGTTGCTGCAGCTCAGGCGCGAACAGCGGCTAAAAAAATCAGCCCAGAACAAGAGCTGGCAAAACTTGAGCGCGCTGTATCCAGCGCCGAAATGCGGGTACAAAAGGCGCAAGATAAGTTAGATGCTGCAACTGCCGATTCAGAAACTGAGGATAAAATAAATATTCTCAGCGCGGCGCTTTCGGGCGCTCAGCAAAAACTTGAAAAGGCAAAAAATCGTCTCGCGGAGCACGCTAAATAATGGCTTTTAAACAGGTGACTTCACCCCATGCCCATGGCTCTCAAAGTACCGCTAAGGTAATGCAACTGGTTGTCTGGGCAACTATTCCAGGATTAATTGCTTTGACTTGGCATTTTGGCTGGGGCTCACTTATTAATGTGATACTCGCCTGTATTACTGCTGTTATCAGCGAGGCGCTAGTTCTAAAAATGCGTCATCGCCCAGTGGGTTTTTATCTAGGTGACTACAGCGCTGTGGTGACTGCAGTTTTACTTGGCCTGGCGTTACCTCCTCTCTGCCCTTGGTGGGTAGTTGTTATTGGTAGCGTTTTTTCCGTGGTGATTGCCAAGCAACTATTTGGTGGTCTCGGCTACAACCCATTCAATCCGGCAATGGTGGGTTATGTGGTTTTACTTATTTCATTTCCAATAGAAATGACCACATGGGTAGCACCCCTTGCATTACTGCCTGAGGGCGTTGTCCATCCGGACTTTATAGAGTCTCTTAAGTTGGTCTTTTTCAGCACTGCACCTATGGACGGCGTTACCGGTGCCACACCTCTGGATAGCTTTAAACATGCGGCCGGACTAACCGTTGATCAGATTTATCAGCAGGACTCTCTATTTAGTCAGGCTATGTTTGCCGGCGTGGGCTGGGAGTGGGTTAATCTTGGATTCCTTGTTGGTGGTATTGTCCTTCTTGCCAGTCGCGTATTTACCTGGCATGGCCCAGTTGCAATGCTGGCATCCCTGGCTTTGATGTCGTTAATCTTTTGGGACTCTGGCAGTTCGCAAAGCCCCGGCTCAGCCCTTATGCACCTATTTAGCGGTGCCTCCATGATGGGTGCATTCTTTATTCTTACCGATCCGGTTTCATCTGCAGTAAGTAATCGCGGTCGGCTTATTTATGGGGCCTTGATTGGTATTTTAGTGTATATCATTCGTGCTTGGGGTAACTATCCAGATGCAGTAGCCTTCGCTGTCTTGCTGGCTAACTTTACCGCTCCCTTTATTGATAACTACACGCTACCTCGCACCTACGGTCACACCGATCGGCGCAAAGCAACAGAGAGGTTAGAAGACTAATGATTGTTAAATCAATGGGTAAAAATAGCTTATTGTTGGCAGTATTTGCTTTGATTACGGCTTTTATTTTGGCATCCACAGATCGTTTAACAGAGGATCGTATTGCTGAATCAGAGCGACTAGCCGCACAAAAAGCGCTATTCGAAATCATCCCCTTAGAGCGACACAATAATGATTTACTGTTGGATATTCAGCCAATCCCAGAGAAATATTGGTCAACACTAGGGCTTGAATCTGGTGGCGATATTCATATAGCGCGATTTGATGGTCAACCGGTTGCGGCTATTATTCCATCGATAACGCCAGAGGGTTACAGTGGTGATATAGCGATGATTGTAGGCGTAAACTTTGATGGCAGCATTGCTGGTGTACGCGTGGTTGAGCATAAAGAGACGCCGGGTTTGGGCGATAAAGTGGATGTGCGAAAAAGCGATTGGATTCTTAGCTTTAATGGCAAATCCCTTAGCAACCCTGAACCAAGTGCATGGAATGTTAAAAAAGAGAAAGGGAATTTTGATCAGTTTACTGGTGCAACTATCACGCCTAGAGCGGTTATTCATCAAATTGCTAAAACCCTTGAATACTTTAACCAAGATAAAGAGCGTTTACTAAATGAACTTAATAGCTCGTATAATCCGTTAAGTTCGAATCAATCTTCAACTGAGCAGCTAATACAATGAGTAATGTAAGTATCTCAGAGGTTACTAAAAATGGCTTGTGGACCAATAACCCTGCATTGGTTCAATTACTTGGCCTGTGCCCTCTTCTCGCTGTTACAGGTACCGTGGTCAATGCTCTTGGTCTGGGCTTGGCAACCATGATGGTGCTTATTGGCTCAAATATTATTGTTTCATTAATTCGCCACCATGTAAGCGATGCGGTTCGATTGCCAGTTTTTGTCATTATTATTGCTACTTTTGTGACCTGTGCTGAATTAATTATGAAAGCTTTTACTTATGAGCTTTACCAAATATTAGGTATTTTTATTCCTCTTATTGTTACCAACTGCGCCATTCTTGGTCGAGCTGAAGCATTTGCTAGTAAGCAATCTGTCGGCATGGCGGCTTTAGATGGATTTATGATGGGACTGGGCTTTCTAATAGTCCTTGTTTGCCTTGGTGCTGTAAGAGAGTTATTAGGGCAAGGCACCCTGCTGGCTGATATGCAGTTACTCTTTGGCCCAATAGCTGAAAGTTGGACTTTGCGTCCCTTTGGTGAAGGCTACAGCTTTCTTATTGCTATCCTCCCACCCGGAGCCTTTTTAGTGATGGGTTTTTTAATGGCAATTAAAAATGCCATTGACTGGCAGATTAAATTAAAAGCTGAAGCCGACAAACCTGCGCCAGTCAAAGGCGCCAAAAGAATCAGAACAACAGGACATATTTCCTAAACGTTGTTAATTTTTAAAATTAAGGGGCTAGAAGTGAACTTCAAACCCCTTTTTTTTTGCACTACAGTTTGCGGCCCGACTGAGCTGCAATTCTAAGGCGAAGAGCGTTTAGTTTAATAAAGCCTTCAGCATCCGCCTGATCATAAGCACCACCATCATCATCAAATGTCGCTATATTAGCATCGAATAAGCTATCGTCTGACTTACGACCAACAACGGTTACATTGCCTTTGTATAGTTTGACTCTAACGTCTCCATTAACTACATGCTGACTTTGATCTATAGCACTTTGTAACATCAGTCGCTCGGGCGCCCACCAGTAGCCGTTATAAATTAACTTGGCATACTTGGGCATTAATTCGTCTTTAAGGTGAGCCACTTCACGATCGAGGGTTATTGACTCAATCGCACGATGAGCTTTCATCATCACGGTACCGGCTGGGGTTTCATAACAGCCACGCGATTTCATTCCCACGTAGCGATTTTCGACGATATCTAATCGACCCACACCATTGTCACCAGCGACCTTATTCAGATATTCAATCACTGTTGCAGGTGACATTGGCTGACCATCGATAGCCACTATATCGCCTTTTTCATAGCTAATATTTAGATAGGTAGGTTTATCTGGCGCATCTTCTGGCGCCACGGTCCAACGCCACATATCATCTTCAGCTTCTGACCAAGGATCTTCTAGATTGCCACCCTCATAAGAAATATGCAGTAAGTTAGCATCCATAGAGAAAGGCGATCTTTTACCGCGCTTCATTTCTACTGGAATACTATGTTGTTCACAGTATGCCATTAGCTTATCACGAGAATTTAGATCCCATTCACGCCATGGTGCAATAACCTGAATACCTGGCTTGAGAGCATAGGCACCAAGCTCAAATCGCACCTGATCATTACCCTTACCTGTGGCACCATGAGAAATAGCATCAGCATTGGTTTCATTGGCAATTTCAATTAATCGCTTGGCAATTAATGGTCGCGCAATAGAAGTTCCTAAAAGATATTCACCCTCATATATTGTATTTGCGCGAAACATTGGAAACACGAAGTCTCTGGCATATTCTTCACGCAGGTCATCAATATAAATCTCTTTTACACCAAGAGCCTGTGCTTTAGCGCGAGCGGGCTCAACCTCTTCACCCTGACCTATGTCAGCGGTAAAGGTAACAACCTCACATTGATATTCTTCTTGCAGCCATTTAACGATTACCGAGGTATCTAAACCGCCTGAATAGGCAAGTACAACTTTATTGACCGATGACACTTTAATAAACCCTATTGATTAATAATGGAGTGGATTTTACCCTAAATTATACCCTCTGTGTTGTTTATAGTGTCGAATCGTCTATTCAAGACTATGGGTAATTATCTTTGCTCTGTTAAGCCTGTTCTGACGCAGTGGTTTAGGGTAGGATTAGTACCCTCAAAAGGGACCAACATATTATGTCGAAAATAACACTTATCCAACCGGATGACTGGCACCTTCATCTTCGAGACGGGTCAGCTTTAGCAACCACAGTGCCATCCGCTACACGTGGCTTTGGTCGCGGTATAGTTATGCCAAATTTAAACCCACCAGTAACTACTGTCGCGCGGGCAAAAGCCTATCGCGATCGTATCATTGAAAACCGTCCCAAAGGTTGCGATTGGGAGCCTTTAATGGTTCTCTATTTAACCGATAATACTGACCCTAATGAAATTCGTGCAGCTGCAGATTATGGTTTTGTATTTGGCTGCAAATACTATCCAGCCGGTGCTACTACAAACTCTGATTCAGGGGTTACCAATATAGACAATATTGATGCTGTTTTAGACGCCATGCAAGAAGTTGGTATGGTGTTACAAATTCATGGTGAGGTCACCGATGCTGATATAGACATCTTTGATCGTGAAGCGGTCTTTATTGAGCGACATTTAACAAAACTGGTTGAAAAATTCCCTAGGCTTAAAGTGATTTTTGAGCATATCACTACACTAGAGGCAGCTGAATTTGTAACCTCCGCTAGCGATAATGTCGCGGCTACAATTACTCCTCAGCATTTACTTTACAACCGCAATCATATGCTTGCTGGGGGTATTCGCCCACATTATTACTGCCTGCCAATTTTAAAGCGTGATATTCACCAACAAGCGCTAATAGAGGCAGCGGTAAGCGGCAACAAAAAATTCTTTTTAGGCACAGATTCAGCGCCTCATACCAAAGACAGCAAAGAGAGCTGCTGCGGCTGTGCGGGATGTTTTAGCCACCCTGCCGCGGTTGAAATGTATGCCGAAGTATTTGAACAGGCTAATGCCATGGATAAATTTGAGGCTTTTGCCAGTATCAATGGCGCAGACTTTTATGGCTTGCCATACAATAAAACAACCATAACTCTAGAAAGAGAATCTTGGGAAATACCGCAATCCGTCCCATTTGGTGATTCTGTGATTATCCCTCTTGCCGCCGGCAATCAACTTAACTGGAGGCTTAAATCCTAATGGAGATGCCAGAGGAATTACTTCAACCATCATTAATCTCCCAGCGATTTCGCGGTTTTCTGCCTGTGGTAATTGATGTTGAAACCGGTGGTTTTAATTCAGGTACAGACGCCTTACTTGAGATTGCAGCGGTCACTTTAGAAATGGACAGCCAAGGTTATCTTCAAATAAAAGACAGTTTCAGTAAAAATATTGAGCCTTTTTCAGGCTCTATCGTCGAACCCTCTGCTTTAGAATTTACAGGTATTGATATCTATGATCCTGAGCGTAATGCTCAGGATGAGGGTGATGCACTAAGGGAGATTTTCCAACCTATTCGGCGTGAAATCACTGAAACTGGTTGCACCAGAGCAGTAATGGTAGCGCACAATGCGCATTTTGACTTAGGGTTTGTTAATGCTGCGGTTGAAAGAGCTCAAATTAAGCGCAACCCATTCCATCCATTTTCATGCTTTGATACCTCAAGTCTAGCCGGACTAGCTTTTGGACAGACCGTTTTAGCCAAGGCATGTCAGGCGGCCAAAATAGATTTCAATAATCAAGATGCTCATCACGCGCTCTACGACACCACCAAAACAGCTGAACTATTTTGCACCATTGTGAACCGCTGGAAGGATTTGGGCGGCTGGCCAAGCGACTAGTCACTTACCTTGCAACTGCAATGCAACTTGATACATTGCTTTTTTATCTGCACCGCAAATTTTCGCTGTTAAGGATGCTGCTTTTGAGGCAGGCAATTCTTTTAAAAGCAACTTAAGCACTTTTTCTGAACTAACTGAAGTGCTTGCCGTTTTTTCTTCTGCACCAGCTATCACCAAAACAATTTCACCGCGTTGCTGATTGCTATCAACAGCAATTTGCTGTTGTAACTGTTCAAGGCTGCCCTGCAAAAATGTTTCAAATGCTTTACTGATTTCACGTGCTAGAAAGCCCTGTCGATGCTTTCCAAATACCTCAATCATATCAACGACTGTCTCTAAAATTCTGTGGGGAGCTTCATAAAAAACCAGAGTTTCTGTAGCAGTTTTATATTTATCAAGCGCAGTTTTTCGCTGCGCGGTTTTAGCGGGTAAAAAGCCACCAAAGAAAAATCTATCTGTTGGTAACCCAGATACACTTAGGGCGGCAATAGCGGCACAGGCTCCCGGAATAGGCAGTACAATAATTCCTCGAGCTCGGGCTTCAGCAACTATTCTATAGCCTGGATCAGAAATCAACGGTGTACCAGCATCGGATATAAGTGCAATATCTTCACCCTTTTCCAGTCGTAGTAATAGCTTCTCAAGCATTTGTCGATCGCCATGATCATGGTAGGCTACACAGGGCTTGTCTATATTAAAGTGATTAAGTAACTTTTTACTGTGGCGAGTATCCTCGCAGGCGATTAAACTGACAGATTGAAGCGTTTGCACTGCTCGCGGCACCATATCATTTAGATTGCCTATGGGAGTTGCTACAATAGTTAATACACCAGTTCGATTACAGTCCATGAAAAAGCACACTTTGTCATTATTTGTTGTGGTAAGCATCTTAGCCTTTATTGGGGGCTGTACGCCAACAACTAGTATACAAAAACCACCTAATAGGGTGGACTCTGCATTAATTTCCGACTCTGGGCACAGTAATCAAAAGGATTCTTTGCTAGAGCAGACCCAACAACTGTCTGATCAGGAGAAATTTACCCAGGCACAGAATTTATCCATTACCGGTCAAATAGAGGCTAGTAGTGAACTTTTAAATACTATCAACACACAAAATCTTAGCAATAGAGATTATGTTGAATTTACGTTGTTAGCCGCGGGAAACTATTCGGCGTTATTCAACTTAGAGCAAACTGCCAAACATTTGAATCAAAGGCGATTCAAAGCACTCTATAGCCGACAAAACAGAAACACTAAGCAACGTATTCTTAATTTACAGGCTGATATTGCTTTTGCTAATGGTGCTTATTATCAAGGACTACAAGACTTAATAAAATTAGGGCGACTATCTAAGCGCAAAACCCAGATAAGAGAGGTTCATGACCGTATTTGGGCTATCACTTCTCGCATGCCCTTCAAACAACTCGACCAAAAAAAGGTCAAAGACTTTGTCTTGTCTGGCTGGTTAGATCTAGCATCTAAAAGCCGTCGCTATCAAAATCACCCCAATGAGCAGAGCTATATCCTCAGCCAATGGCGGCGCAATTGGAAAAGTCACCCTGCAGCGAAAGTGCCACCTACTTTTTTTGGCAGCAGCGCATTTTGGAACAGCAATCCTGACCAAATTGCATTATTAGTGCCGCTACAAGATGATTACTACAGGCCCAGTCAAAGCTTAATTCAAGGTTTTATGCGTGCCTATTATCAAACTATGAGCCTAGACAGCAAAAAGTCACTTAATCTTCCTGATATACGCATTTATGACACTTCAAATATGCCCATTATTGAGGTGTATAAGCAAGCAGTTGATGATGGTATGGAAATGGTTATAGGCCCCATGCGCCAGTCTGAAGTTAAGACTTTAATTTCCAGTGGGAACCTACCCATACCGACTCTCACTCTCAACCGAATCGATACTGTTGAATCGACTCAAATAAAAAATCTATTTCAATTTGGTCTTTCGACAGTGGATGAGTTAACCCAGATAGCAGAACGAGCCTGGGTAAAAGGCTATAAAAATATTTTAATGATTGCACCTGAAAATAGCTGGGGCAAAAGATCATCAGAGTTCTTTAATCAATATTGGACTAACAAGGGAGGCAGTCTAACCGAAAGTGTACTTTACCCACTGGCAGTAAATGACTTTACCAAATTCTTAAAAAAACCTCTGCACATAGACCTGAGTGAAGAGCGTGGCTTGGCTATTAAGCGGTTTATAAATAGTCGGGTTAACTATACAGCTAGGAGAAGGCAGGATATTGATCTAGTTGTAATGCTGGGCTACCCGCTTAAAGCTAGACAAATAAAACCTGCTCTGGACTTTCTATATGCCGCAAATATCCCTGTTATTGGTACATCTCATATTTATAATGGGGTAGAGCAAATCGCTTTGGATCGCGACTTATCTGGGGTGGAATTTTCCTCCATGCCCTGGGCTTTAAGTGGACAACTACCTGTAAATTTAGAACTTAAACCTCAGCTGCATACAGCCTACCGGCAGCTTGTTTCTCTGGGACATGACAGCTTTTTAATCGCACGAAATTTAAACACCATCGAGGAGACCCAATACCTACCTATTTTTGGTTCAACAGGTTTGCTCTCACTAAAAAATGGAACCATTACTCGGGAACAAAAATGGGCTAAATTTGAGCAGGGAAAGGCTATAGAAATATATTAACCTACTAGCAAAACCCATGGAGGGGATAATTGTTTAGCAAGTTATTCACAAAGACGATTGACTGTCAATTTCCAACAGCGGCCAATAATACAAAAGCAGTTGGAGATTGGGCTGAACAGTTAGCCTGTGATTGGCTAGTCAAACATGGCTTAATTTTTCAAGCTCGGAACTTTCGCAGTCGATATGGTGAAATTGACCTGATTATGAAAGACCACAATTGCCTTGTATTCGTTGAGGTAAAGTACAGGAAAAATAGCTTTTATGGCAGTGCGGCAGATGCCATTACTGCAAAAAAGTGTCAGCGACTAAAAGTAACCGCTGAAAAGTATTTGCAAACTAAAGCTGCGGGCAATAATACTGAGGCAAGATTTGATGTTGTGACTATTAGCCGCGCGAAAGAGCCCGATTTTCACTGTACTATCAACTGGATAAAGAATATCCTACTGTAACTTTTCAGCGGAACAAAAACTATGGATCAATTGGTATTTCAGCATCTACAAAATCATATTGAAACCACTATGATAATGGGTGAAAATTGCGCCATAAAAATTGCTGAGGCTGCGGAAAAGTTAACTCAGGCACTGCTTTCTGGTCACTCAATTTATAGCTGTGGAATTGCAGAAACCGCTCCGCTATCGCAGCTATTTGTTCATTACTTAACATCAGGTTACCATATTGAAAGACCAGGCTTTCCAGCTATAGATCTTGGCTGTTTAACCAGCATAAATCAGAGCGATCAAAGTTTATCTGATTCTCTACATATTCATGGTGAAAATGGCGATATACTAGTTGTGTTTAGTTCAGGTAATAATAATCCATTGTTAAAGAATGCAATTGATGCCGCAGTACAAAAGGGTATATGGGTTTTACTTATATCAGCAATAGATGATGACTTACTTAGTCAAGGAATAGCTCAACAGGATATAGAAATAAGCTGTGCGGATTTTGGCAATCAATCATTATCAGCAATGAATTTTTTAATTATTCAATGTCTATGCACATTGATTGACAACAAGATTTTTGGAGAAAATTAAATGCGACAATTAATCATGCTGACTATCAGTGCATTTTTTCTTATTGGCTGCACCAGTGTAGTCAATACATTTACCGAGAAACCATTTGAACCAGATCCCACTAAACTAGGTATCATTTCAGCTTTAAACGACAAAAAAATGAGTACCTATATTGGTGTGAACCTCAAAAAAGCTGCTCCACAGCTTAAAAATGCTCATATTAATGTCACCACTGTTAATTCTGTGGTTCTTTTAGCCGGTGAAGTACCCAGCAATAAAGTAAAGCTTTTGGCTGGCAGAGTAGCTCGAAATTTTACCGGGGTTCGCAAGGTACACAATGAACTTCAAGTTCGAGGAAATACCTCTTTGGTTTCACGCACCAATGATAAAATTCTCGCTGCTCAAATTAAATCTAAATTAATTTTTGAAGAACAGGTTACATCATCTCAAATTACGGTTCTCGCTGAAGATGGTGTTGTCTTTTTAATGGGCATTACCACACAAGCTAACGGAGACTTAGCGGCTAACATAGCCAGTAGCAATAGCGGTGTAAGAAAAGTCGTTAAAGTTTTTGAATACGTAGACTAAGCTAGTCACAGGAGCTCTAGGGCCACTGCGGTGGCCTCTCCCCCACCAATACATAAGCTAGCTATGCCTTTTTTACCATCAGTTTGTTGTAAAGCATGGATTAAAGACACGATGATACGCGCACCACTAGCCCCAATCGGATGCCCGAGAGCACAGGCTCCGCCATTTATATTTACTCTTTTATGCGCAATATCTAAGTCATGCATCACCGCCATTGGCACAACGGCAAATGCTTCATTAATTTCCCACAAATCAACATCCCCCACCGCCCAATCAACTCTTTGAAGGGTTTTTTGAATGGCTGCCACTGGCGCTGTAGTGAACCATTCAGGCTCATGAGCTGCTTGATCATAACCATGAATTAATGCCATTGGCTTAATACCCAACGTTTTAGCATTTTTGGCAGTGGTCAAAATCAAGGCTGCAGCACCATCAGAAATGGAACTGGCATTTGCCGCTGTAACAGTACCCTCTGTAACAAATGCAGGTGGTAGTTGTGGAATTTTTTCAGGGTTTGCAGAGAGGGGTTGTTGATCATGCTCTATGGAGCGTGATTTTTGTTTATGGGTTACCATAACTGGCGCAATCTCTCGCTGGAATAATCCCTTCTCTATGGCATGTTGTGCACGGTTTAAAGATTCTAAGGCAAAAGCATCTTGATCCTTTCGACTAAAATTGTATTTACTTGCGCAGAGTTCAGCAAACTGACCCATAGACTGGCCTTTAAAGGCATCTTGCAACCCATCAATTTGCATATGATCTAAGACAGGACGCTCACCATATCTATATCCCATTCGCGCCTGAGGCAGCAAATGAGGTGCCTGACTCATATTTTCCATGCCACCAGCGACAATTATTTCAACCTGACCTGCCTGCAATGTATTACAGGCACTAGTCACTGCATTCATACCGGAACCACAGACCTTATTTACCGTAGTACATGAAGTACTTAGGTCTAATCCTGCAGCTAAAGCAGCCTGTCTTGCAGGTGCTTGCCCTAGGCCTGCACTGAGAACACAGCCCATAATCACTTCATCAATTTGCTGGGATGTTAAACCTGCAGAGGCTACAGCAGCAGCTATTGCAGCGGCAGCTAAATCAGGACTAGTAACAGAAGAAAGATCACCAAGCATAGCCCCAATTGGGGTTCGCTTTGCAGATAATATTGCAATGGGCTCAGGCATAGATCTCTCCGTCATAGCCTTCGCTTAAAGATTTTATTTAACAACCCGCAGCGAGGGCTTAGGTTTAGACTTTGACGATTTTTTAGTCTTATTACTTGATGTTACCACAGTTGGGCCTTTGACTGGTGGTGGCTCATTGTCAGGATCATCTTCGACCTCAAATACCATACCCTGTCCATTTTCATGGGCATAAATCCCAACAACAGCTGCCACTGGCACCATAATATCTATAGGTATACCACCAAATCTAGTACTGAAAGATACTGATTGATGATTCATATCAAAATTACTGACTGCGCGAGGTGCTACATTCAAAACAATTTGCCCATCAGTAACAAATTCCTGAGGAACCTCTACACCTGAATAATGAGCATCCACCGCAATATAGGGAGTGCAATCACTATCCACTATCCACTCATAAAAGGCTTTGAGTAGATAGGGACGATTTGACTTCATAGTCATCTGGGCAGCTTAGGCGCGAATTTCACGCTCAAGATCTGTGAGACTCTCTTGGAATGACGGTCTTTCAAATAAACGATCGATGTAATCCAAAAGGGGCTTAGTTTGACGAGTGCTTGGTATCTCTATACCGAGCTGTGGCAGGCGCCACAACATAGCTGCTAGGCAGCCGTCAACCAAAGTAAATTCCTCACTCATAAAGTAAGGCATTTCAACAAAAATATCAGAGATAGAAATCAGCGATTCTTTAAATTCTTTTCTAAGAGCGTCTGTTTTCTTCGCATCTGGATTAGCAATAATGCCATCCACCAAGGTACACCAATCTTTTTCTATTCGATGAATCCACAGTCGACTTTGCGCTCGTGCCACGGGATAAACGGGAAGCAATGGCGGATGAGGAAAACGCTCATCGAGATATTCCATAACAACCTTTGACTCATACAGAGCTAAATCGCGATCAACCAGCGTTGGTAATGTACCGTATGGGTTGGCTTCTAAAATTTCTTCTGTAACATTGTTAGAATCGATATCTTCGATATCAACAGTCACACCCTTTTCAGCCAATACAATGCGAACCCTGTGACTGTATTGTGAGCAGGGATCGGAAAATAATGTCATTGATGATCGTCGCAAAATTGCCTCTCATTAATTGTTTTGACGCTATACGTCTTTTTATTTTAAGTTATTTTCGTCTGTAACGACGAAAAATTATGCTATTTAGTGCATAACCTTTGAGTATTCTCTAGCTAACAATGTAGTCGGAACCAAAAGCAATAATAAGAACAAAAGCACCCAACGTCCAATATGCTTTCGTTGCTCAGCCATAGGCTCGGCAATATAGGTCAGAAAATTGGTTAAATCATAAACCGCTTGATCATACTCTTCTTCACCTAGGCTACCTTTTTCAATAAGGGTAAAGTTGCCACATGGATCTTCAAGCAGGTCTTCACCGGTAAGAAGGTCGCGCTTGATACCTCCATTCTCAGCAACAACTGGTCCCGGCGCACACTCTTGCAAACCCTGCAAATCAAGAAGCGCATGAGGCATACCAACATCTTTAAATACTCTATTGTTAACGCCAAGTGGTCTGGAAGGATCCACATAAAAATTCTTTAGATAGGTGTATAGCCACTCGGGCGAACGGGAGCGAGCAACCAAGGTTAAATCCGGAGGAACCGCACCAAACCAATCTTTAGCACTATCAGCTGGCATAGAAATTTCCATTAAATCACCAATTTTCTGACCGCTAAAAACCAAGTTGTCCATCATTAGGTCGTGGGGAATCTTTAGGTCGTCAGCGACACGCTCCCATCTTGAATACTTAAATGAATGACAACCCATGCAATAGTTAACTGCCACATTTGCCCCACGCTGCATGGACGCATAGTCCGTTAACTCTGGCGTAAAAGGTTCACAGTCAATAGTTCCACATGATTTGCCACTTTCAGCACCGACTGCCTTAATAGGCAGCACTACCAAAAGGATAACCACAACAAGTGCACCAATGGATTTCCAGAAACCCATGCCACCATTCATGGTAATTCTATCGGGCTCAGGCTTAGTGGTCTCATAGCGAGTCCAGAAGTAGATACCTACAAAATAACCAAAATATAGAATGGTGCAAATTTGTGCCAATAACGTGCGACCTGGGGTTGGCGCCTTAACGCCAAGGTAGCCAAGGATAATAAAGCAAGCCACAAATACCAATATAGCAATTCGGCTGATAATACCTTTGTAGCGGATTGAGCGCACTGGACTGCGATCGAGCCAAGGAAGCACAAACAAAACAGCTATAGCGGCAGCCATGGTGATAAAGCCTCCCAGCTTATCGGGAACCGCACGCAACATTGAATAGAATGGTGTGAAGTACCATACCGGGGCAATATGCTCAGGAGTTTTTAACGAATTAGCAATTTCAAAGTTGGCATGCTCTAGGAAATAACCACCCATTTCTGGCATAAAGAACAGAATCGCACAGAAGACAAAGAAGAAAACCACCAGTGGCGCTATCTTGGTCACTACAAAATAAGGGTAAAAAGGTAGACCATCAATTGGATTGCCATCTTTATCTTTGTATTTCTTGATACTTACGCCATCTGGGTTGTTAGAGCCCACATCGTGAAGTGCAATAATATGCATTACAACCAACGCCAAAAGAATAATCGGCATAGCGACAACATGAAGCGACATAAAGCGGTTAAGTGTAATACCAGAAATTAGATAGTCACCGCGGATCCACTGAACAATGTCTTCACCAACAACAGGTATGGCACCAAATAGAGAGATAATAACCTGAGCACCCCAGTATGACATCTGACCCCAAGGCAATACATAACCTAGGAAAGCCTCTGCCATTAGTGCGACATAAATGGTCATACCAAAGATCCATACCAGTTCTCGCGGGGCCTTGTATGAGCCATAGATAAGACCGCGGAACATATGCAGATATACCACAATAAAGAAGGCTGATGCCCCGGTGGAATGGGCATAGCGAATTATCCAGCCCAGCTCGACATCTCGCATAATATATTCAACAGAAGCAAAGGCTTGCTCTGCAGAGCCTTGATAGCTCATGAGTAACCAGATACCTGTCACTAACTGTATAACTAAAACTACCAGAGAAAAAATACCGAAGAGATACCAGAAGTTAAAGTTTTTAGGGGCATAGTATTCCGCCATATGACGGTTCCACTCACGCTTAAGCGTGGGCATGCGTGAATCAAGCCATGCTGCAAATCCATTTTCTTTACTCATTACGCCACCTCCGAGTCTATACCAATAACTAATACATCATCCGACTCGTACATATGCGGCGGAATTTCTAAATTTGTTGGTGCTGGCACGTTAACAAAAACACGTCCAGACATATCGAATGTAGATCCATGGCAAGGACAGAAAAAACCGCCCAACCAGGCATCACCACCGAGATCAGCAGCACCAACATCTGGTCTGTACATTGGAGCACAACCAAGATGCGTACAAAGACCCACCAAAACCAATATTTCTTCTTTACCTTTTAGGGATCTAGCATCACCACTGACGTAAGCGGGCTGTTTTGCACTAATAGAACTTGCATCTTTAAGTGAAGTAGCTTCAATTTGACCCAGAGCCTCAATAGATTCAGCAGTTCTACGAACAATATAGACTGGCTTTCCGCGCCACTCGACAACTAATCTTCCACCAGCTTCTAGCTTAGAAATATTGACTCTTACTGGCGCTCCAGCAGCTTTAGCTTTAGCACTTGGCTGCCATGAGGCTACAAAGGGCACTGCGGCCCCTACGATACCGGCTCCGCCGATAACACCCGTGGCTCCTAGCAAAAATTTACGACGACTATGGTTGACACCGTCATTACTCATGACGCTCTCCCTTACA